>NZ_PJJQ01000028.1:0-153149 GCF_002929575.1 Cryobacterium sp. N21
TCGACTGTGGGACGACCTGCCCAGCCTCGACCTCACCCACACGGTAACAACGGAAGTGGCCGAGAGTGGCACGATCCACGTTAATTTCGCACGATAGGACGTACTCATGACGATCGAACGCCGACTCGCCCGCGCCGGGTTCACCCTGACCCGCGACTACCCCGTTCCTCTCAAGCGCGTCTGGGACGCGTTCGCCGAAGAGGACCAGAAGCGGGGCTGGTACGGCGCCGGCGACACCATTGAGCCCGGTGAGTGGGCGTTAGACTTTCGCGTCGGCGGACGCGACGTCGACGAGGGGACATTTCACGACGGTCTGGTCTCGCGGTACGAGGCCACGTACACCAACATCGTCAAGCACGTCCGCATCATCACGACCTACAACATGTGGCTCGACGGGGTCCACATGTCGACGTCGGTGGCGTCGTTGGAGTTCGAGACGCTCAACGCGGGCACCCGGTTCACGCACGTCGAGCACGGCGTCTTCTTCGACCAGTTCTGGGCCGATGGGCCGGGCCGAAAGGAAGTCACCCGGGGCCTGCTCGAGGCTCTGGGCAACTACCTCGCTGACGCACCTCACGCACTCAGAACCGGCGTTCCGGCTGCGCACACGATCCCCTTGGAAAGCCGTCGGCGCTTGACCAAAATGGAGGAGTCACTAGAGGTCCTAGTGACTCACAAATCAACCACCACCGCGGCGGCAACCACCTTTTCGCCGGTAAACCGGTCTACGTCCAGCGTCGGGAGCTCGACGAGCCGCACGCTGAAGGCCAGCTGCGGGTGCGCGCGCTCGGCCCCGAGCTGGTCTGACTCGCGCACGATCACGAGCCGTGGCGAACACGCATTGTCTGAGGCATCATGCCAGCGCTCTACGTGCCTCCCGGGTTCCGCGCCCATCACTCTTGGTTTCATCGATAAGGTTCCTCATGACATTTCATTCGACGACCTAACGAGCTGTCCCCGATCGTAAGGACCGATACAGCGCGCGTGGGACCTGATGAAAGCTCTTGTTTGATTGCTTTTAAACACGGAGACTTCCCGCTTCCAGACGAGAAACCAAAGGGTCTCTTCACAGGCGATGACCGCCTGCTGGCACTCCCGGCCGTTCCCACTTTCGTAAAGTCCTGCAATCTCGGATGTCGCGTTCTCGCAGGAGAGGGAAGCACTACGCCTGGAACCAACCTTCGGCATGAGCGTGTGGTGGCGCCACCACGCAGACCACCACATGCGGATGCTCCTGTCCCCGGAAGGACCGTTCGCGACCTCTCGGAACCGGAAGAGCGACGGTAACCCGCTCCCGCCCGCCCATCACTTCCGCCGGCATGTTCGCCAGCGTCCGCACGCTGGTCAGCTGATTTAATGACTTCCTACTGAACGATTTCAAGTCGCTAGAGCGGTGGCAAACCGAGGGCGCGCACTTCGACCGCCGCGTAGCGGGCTTCAACGAAGCGTGCAGCAATCTCGATCGCGCGATCTTCGCTTGCGACGTCGATGATGTAGTACCCGCCCACCCATTCGGTGGTTTCCGCGAATGGTCCGTTGGTTACAGAAAGACCGCCGTTAGTGCGAACCACTTTCGCGCCGGGGACTTCCAGCTCGTGCGTGTCGATCAACTCGCCGGTGGTTGAGAGCTCGCCGATAACTGCGCCGTGGGCGGCTTCGAACTCAGCGAGGGCTTCGCTTTGGATGGCAAGTTCGCTGGCTGCACTCGCGTGGATCAGAATCATGTACTTCAATGGGAACTCCTTCAGTGATGTGTTTCTTACTGCGACGTATAGCGAAAGACTATGAGGACACCGCGTTTTGACGCGTTGTCCTGAGGTGCTCATCCCGTACGTCGAATTCACACAACGACAAGCAAAGGACCGACTTATGGAATACATGCTATTCATCTGCACAGACTCGACGGCGCCGACGACCGAACCGACTGTCCACACCATCGAGGAATGGGTAGCCGAAACCACTGATGGGGGCACCAGGCGTCACGGCGACCGTCTGCGCCCGGCGAATGATGCGACCACGGTAAAACTGCGTGGTGGGCGGCTCAGCGTCACTGCTGGGCCGTTCGCTGAAACGACGGAGTGGATCGCTGGATATGACGTGATCGAGTGCGGCGACCTCGACGCGGCGATTGAGATCGCGGCGAGGCATCCGATGGCCCAGCTCGGTCAGATCGAGATCAGGCCGATGTGGCCGATCGAGTAGCGGATGCTATCGCGCGTGCCTCTGCCGAGGAAACTGCGCGCATCATCTCCACTGTGATTCGAATGACCGGCGACTTCGCCCTTGCCGAGGATTGTGCACAGGATGCGTTTGTAAGGGCGTTCTCTGACTGGCGCAAAGGTGGTATTCCGGACAATCCTGGCGCGTGGCTGACCACGGTGGCCAAGAGGCGGGCGATCGACCTGCTTCGGCATGCGGGCGCGGAAGATCGCGCGCTTCGGCGGGTTGCCGTCGAAGAGTACGAACCGGTCGAGCCCGATCCGGACATTAGTGGAGATTTCGATGATCGTCTTCGTCTCATTTTCACCTGCTGCCACCCCGCACTTCCGATGGATGCCCGCGTTGCCTTGACGCTGCGAACGGTAGCGGGCCTCACTCCCGCGCAGATCGCGCGTGCCTTTCTCGTGACCGAACCGGCGATGGAAAAAAGACTGGTGCGTGCCAGGGCAAAGATCAAGCACGCCGGTATCCCCTACCGTGTGCCACCGCCCCACCTCATGCCGGAACGGCGCGACGGTGTGCTGGCGGTGCTGTACTTGTTGTTCACCGAGGGATACTCCGCTACCGGCGGGGCGGTTCTCATCCGAGTTCCTCTCCTTCGTGAAGCAATCCGGCTCACCCGGCTGCTCGTTGAGCTGATGCCCGACGACGATGAAGTTCGCGCGCTCCTTGCCCTGATGCTGCTGCATCACGCGCGTACCGCAGCTCGCACCGACGCTGTCGGAGATATCGTCACCCTCGAAGAGCAAGACAGATCGTTGTGGGACCGGGATGCCATCACCGAGGCCCTCACCATCCTTCGGTCGCTTGTACCGCGCGCAGGCCGGTATGGGCTGCAGGCCCGCATTGCCGCCTGCCACCTCGAGGCTCCGGATGCTGCAAGCACTAACTTCGCGCGCATCGCTGAACTGTACGACGCTCTCGCCGTCATCGATGCCTCACCGATCGTGGAACTCAATCGCGCGGTCGCGGTGGCCATGTCCCAGGGACCAGTAGTCGGCCTAGCCCTTATCGACGCGCTCGTAACCACTCGGGGTATGGACGACTACTACCTACTCCCGGCGACACGCGCCGATCTGTTGCGCAGGATGGGTCGAAGGACCGAAGCCGCAACCGAATACGAGAAAGCACTTCAACTGGCCCCATCAGAGGCCGAGAAACGCTACCTGGGCAAACGCCTGGCAGAAACGAGACGCTGATGCGCATCACCCTGACCGACGGGCGAACACTAGACGTTCACGACAGCACCAACGGAGTTCACGCTGCCCAAACCGTTGTCTGGCACCACGGCTCGCCACAAACCGGAGCAGCCCTCGAACCGCACCTGCGAGCCGCGGCGCTGCGCGGCATCCGCTGGATCTCATACGCACGACCAAGCTACGGAGACTCGACAACTCAACCCGGTCGCACCGTCATTAACGCCGCAGCCGACGTCGAGCAACTCATCAATGCGATGGGCATCGACCAGATCGCCGTCATGGGCGCTTCCGGGGGCGCACCACACGCCCTCGCCTGCGCCGCGATTCCGGGTGACCGGGTGTGGGCTGTAGCAACGTTCGCGAGTCTCGCGCCCTTCACGACAGACTTCAACTGGTTCGTCGGAATGGCCGGCGGTGGGCCGTCCCTGCGCGCGGCGCAACACGGAGAAGATGCCCGCGTAATCTACGAACGAACTTCCAACTTCGATGAAGAAAGTTTCAATTCGCGAGACTACGCCGCGCTGAAATCGGAGTGGACATCACTCAACGCAGACGCGGGGACCGCGACGGCAGCTGGCCCCGAGGGGCTGATCGCTGACGACCTTGCCTTCGTGAAACCATGGGGCGTTGATCTGTCACGCGTCCGGATACCCGTACTCCTCGCACACGGTGGCGACGACCGCATCGTCCCTCCCTCCCACTCCCAGTGGCTCCTCGAGCACCTCCCCAACGCCGAACTCTGGACCCGACCACGAGACGGCCACGTCTCAATTCTGAACGCAAGCACTTTGGCCATGGACTGGTTACGGCAACAGGCCGAAATGCACTGAGGTGCCCCCTTGCGCCCACCCGTACGCGCGCGGGACTGACCGGCGCATACGAGCTCGCGGATAAGACCGGTGCAGGAAGTTATGGCATCGTCAACGACGCCGGCATCCTCTGGCAAGTCGACGCTGACCCCATCATTTTGTGCATCCTTACTCGAACCAACAACCAGCACGCGGAAGGTAACAACGAAGTGATAGCCGAGAAACCGCGACTCACACGCACTATCCAATTCGTGCTCGCTTGGGCGGTCGGAGTAGTTGGAACCATTACCACAGCCATTTCCTTGATCCCTTCGGTGGCCGTCATCGCCTCAGTAAGTGGCGTATCTTCCCTTGGATTCGCCGCTCCCCTACTGGTCGTGTCCATGATGTATCTCTCCGTTCCCATCCTCATCGCGTTGGCCATCGCGAATACCGGCCGCCGATGGCGGCTCTGGCTGACCATCGCAATAGCGGTCATCGTCTTGCTCCTAGTCGCCCGCTTCGCAGTGGGTTCGCTCGGTGTCTACTGGATTTCGTTTTGAGTCGCGGAGAGCTGTATGCCGCGCGACGTAGTCGCTGGCGCGCACCTCGACGGCGCTGATGTAGCCGGTGTCGTGGGCGGTGCGTATCTTCGCCCATCCGGCCCGGCGAATCAGTCCCTTGACTTCGGTGGTCGTCGCGGGAGAGTGTTCGGACATTGCGCCGGTCGGCGACCCATACGGGTACAGGTTGCCCATCACGACGTTCCGGGCGCCCATGGCGGATGCGGCGGCGATGGCCGCATCGAAGATGGGCGGCCATTGTGCGGCCCAGTCGGTGTATGGCGGATTCGTGCAGACAAAGATGGTCGAGGCATCCGTTGCAGCTTGCACAAAGGTGGCCGGATCACTGGCATCCAGTACCAGGGTGGTAGGGCCGACGGCGGTAGAGCCTG
The DNA here is from genome assembly GCF_002929575.1 of Cryobacterium sp. N21. Classification (NCBI taxonomy): domain Bacteria; kingdom Bacillati; phylum Actinomycetota; class Actinomycetes; order Micrococcales; family Microbacteriaceae; genus Cryobacterium; species Cryobacterium sp. N21. The sequence goes on from NZ_PJJQ01000028.1 coordinate 5,163, forward strand.
AGCGGGTCGCGATGGTCACCGTGTAGCCGCGCGCCGCGAGGCGTTCGGCGAGCGGACAGCCGATCAGGCCCGCTCCAACAACGAGGTGCTTGTTCATGGGTCCATTCGCTTCGTCGTCCCTGGCTTCACCTTGGAAGATTCGTCTATAAAATCCGATCGCATTGGCGGCGAGACTTTCGCGCACGTCGCCTGGGCGCTTGCGGACCTCTCGCGACAAATCACTCGTCTCGTAGTGGGTTCGGTTGACGGGCACTTCTGCTTCGGCGGACTTTTATACAGGTACGGCCGTCGGGAATAGTCGACGTCGGTATGAGGACCTGACAGTCTGGGGGCGTGATCACGCTACTATCTGCACCGTCCAACCTGGGGCTTCGACCTCCCGAGCCGGGAAGCGTGCCGGGCACGTCCAAGGCGCCTGAGGCACTTCGAGAAGCGGGTCTGTTCCGTCGTTTGAGAGTAGACGGCGCTGTCGACGGAGGAGCTGTCCTTCCCGGTCGGTACGTCGATGACGACATCACTCGCGCCGCCGGCCACGTGCGAAACGAAGCTCAGTTGATCTCCCACGCGCGTCGCCTCGCGCGCCGGATCGCTGGAGTCATCGCCAACGGCCGGGCACCGCTGGTGATCGGAGGTGACTGCAGCCTTCTCGTGGCGGCTGGGCTCGCGCTCCAGAACAACGCGGGCCTCGTTCACATCGATGGGCACACAGACTTCCGTCATCCCGGAAACTCGGATCAGTGCGCCAGCGTCGCCGGAGAGGATCTCGCCGCGGCCGTTGGTCTGCACTGGCCGGCAGTCGCCAACATCGACGGCCGCAAACCGTACTTCTCGCCCGCCAACACCGTTCACATTGGATGCCGCGAGGACGACCAACATGTCGACGAGGTCCGACGCTTCCTCGGCCTCGTCCTACCCGCCCGCCGATCGAACGAGATCGGAATGACCGAGACGGCGAGAGCCGCTCGAACCACCATTGGGAGCGCCGGCTACTGGCTGCACCTCGATGTCGACGTGCTCGACCCCATCTTCATGCCGGCCGTTGACAGCCCCGATCCTGGCGGGCTCAACCCGGAACAACTCGTCGAACTCCTTAAGGCGCTCGCCCCCGGAGCGATCGGAGGCCAAGTCACAGTATTCGATCCCGATCTTGATCCCAACGGACGCTACGCCACGCTTTTGGCCGAAATCATCGCAGTGGGCATGGCTGACCTGGGGCATCAAGTGAAGCGATGAAGGTTCGGCTTACGGGGTCGCCGAGACAGATATTGAACGCCTGCATGGGCGCCACGGTCGCCTTATCGCTCTCGGCTGTCGTTCGGCCGTTTGGTAAGACTTTACTGCAGAGGAACCACGGGTGGTGTGCCTCGTTCATTCCATTTATGCGGTGCTGGCTCCTCAGATCGTGAGCTGGCTGAGCAAGTCTTGAGCGTTGTCGGAAATGATCAGCGAGTCCCGGTAGGTCCTCCGGAGAAATCCTGCGTCCACGCCGGCATCGATCGTCGCGATGAGGGGACCCCAGAAGCCATCGATGTTGTACAGAGCGACTGGTTTGTTGTGGATTCCTAGCTGCTGCCAGGTCCAGACCTCGAAGAATTCCTCCAGGGTCTCGGTCCCGCCCGGAAGAGCGATGAAGGCGTCGGACAACTCTGCCATGTGGGCTTTGCGCTCTGCATGGACTCAACGATTTCCAGTCGGGTGAGGCCCGGATGGGCCAATTCTCGGTCGACGAGAGAGCCCGGCATAACGCCGATGACGGAACCACCGTGGCTGACGGCCTCGATCGCGATGACGCCCATCAAGCCAACATTGCCGCCGCCATAAACGATCCCGATTCCGGCTCAGCCAACGTGCGAGCGAGCCGGGCTGCACCTTCAGCAGACACTGGGCGGTGACCAGACGCGGATCCAGTGAAGATTGCGACCTGCATTAGGCAGCCAGAGCGGGAAACACGAATTCAAGGAGCAGCGGCGCGAGTGGAAAGTCCAGTTCGGTCGTGACGGTGGGATCTACCCATCTCAGCTCAACAATTTCCGCCGACGCTACCGGCGCTATGACGACATCGCTACGATGATTGGTCGCGTCGACGATTGTGTCCAACTCGTTTGCGGCGGCGGCAGTCCAGCTGCCCAGCAGGGCGAGGTCTTCCTTCGCGACCGTTACGCCCAGCTCCTCATAAACTTCCCGGAGAGCGGCCGCACCGGAAGTTTCCCCGGGCTCGGATTTGCCACCGGGCAGCATGAAAAAACTTGTACCACGCTTACGGACGGTGAGTATCCTGCCGGCGCCGTCGCGAAAGCACACCGCAGCGACAATGAGCGTTTGAGTAATCATCCCGTCAAGCTATCAATCCTCTACCCTCAAGGCGCGCCCCGCAGAGGGTTCCCTTGTGACACAATTCCAGCTTCTTGAAGCGGTGGCCGGTTTCGTGCCCGAACTGCGTCGCTCACCGTCCGTGAAATGAAATTTGGGATTAAGAGTGTGGCGCTAGCCGACCCAGAAGTAGTCGGATTTCGAGCCGTCCTTTGCCCCGGTTGGCGCCTTTCCCGTGACGCCTCCCATTCGATCTGTAATCCTGCTCGAAATGACTTGCCCAGCTTAGTGATAGCTCCGTCCGCACTCAGTCCGGAACCGTCGGGCACTACGAGCACAGATCTTGCGTTTCAGGACAACGAGACTTGGTCTCACACGTTTAATGGATGTGCTCTGGCCTCGCGCCCAGTCCGACGAATCGCCCGGTAAGCCGGGCGGAGGAAGGGTGGTCCCGGAGGAGTTGTAGCGGTAGTGGCAACGGGGTCCCGGGCGCGTGCGTGGATAGCAGCGGTTCCTGTAGTCGGCGTTGAACCATCTGAGTGATGCGCGCCGGCCAGGATCGCCGACGCTGTACGCGACGGAGGTCGGCGCGGCTGGGCGTTCCGCTGCGCAGCCCGGGTCCTAGGATGCGAGCGGTCGCGACGGCATCCTGAATCGCGAGGTTGATGCCGACGCCACCGGCCGGCGACATAGCGTGAGCTGCGTCCCCTATGCAGAGGAGCCCATCGACACTCCAGTGGCGCAGGCGTTCTAGCCGTACGTTCAGCACTTGCACGTCGGCGGCGGAGATGGCTGCAACGGCTTCCTGCATCCTCGGGGCGATGAAAGCTATGCGCTGTTTCATCTGAGCGATGTCGTCTTCCGAGCCGTTCCAGCTGCCGGCCGGGATCACATGAGCGATCTGGAAGAAATCGTCACGGTCGATAGTGATGATCATTCCGGCGCCCGCTTGGATGAACGGGTAATGCTCATCGGGCCGCTTCGACAGTCGAAACCAGAGCACATCCATTGCCGCCGCGACACCGACCGGAGTTAGACCGGCCTGGGCACGGACAACCGAGTCACGACCGGAGGCGTCGATGACGAGGCGACCACGGACACTCACGTCGCCGTCGGGCGCAGTGCCGGTGACCCCGACGATCCGACCTTCCTCGCTGGATAATGCGTCGATACGAGTCGATCGGAGAAGGCGGAACCCAGGATGTCTCGAGCACGCGTCAGCGAGCAGGTCGAGGAAGTCCCACTGCGGCATGAACGTCATGGTTTTGCGGCGGGTGGGAAGATGACTGAAGTCGGCCAGCACAAGCTCGGTACTGTACCAGCTGAGAGTCACGCGTTCCATGTCGGAGTGAGGTCGGGCGAGGAACTCGTTGAGAAGACCGAGTTCCTCGAGTAGTTCCTGGGTGGACGGGTGAATCGTGTCACCGCGAAAGTCGCGGAGGAAGTCTGCGTGCTTCTCAATCACAGTGACCTTCACACCATTACGGAGCAGCAATAGTGCCGTCGTCATTCCGGCTGGACCGCCGCCGACAATCACACAGTCGGTCTCGAAATTTTTATTCATGCGTACAGAATCCTCCTCAACATGCAATCATGCGAGTGTGGTCAATAACGTACGCGGACGACCCCTCGGTGGAGCCTTCGCCAGAAAACGCCTGCTCGATGCCGCACAGCGCCACTTTGAGGTCGGCGACCTGACCGAGATCTCTTCCCGTAACCTGGCGAATGAAGTCGGCGTCAGCCATACTCTGGTCAATTATTATTTCGGGTCAAGGGATGACCTCATTGCGGCGGCCGTTTCGTTGCGCGTAGCCCTTCACCACGTGATCGCCGCGGCAATAATGCCCGACGGGAAAATTGATCTCGCACGCCTCGCGCGCGGGCTGATAGCTGTATGGGAGCATCCTGAGCAAGGCGAGCAGCTCACCAGGTTCGCCCGCCAACTCATCGCTGGTGGCCCACACGCACATGCGCTGTCGTCATACCTCCAGCACACCGTATTTGAAACGCTGACGGTGGAATTCGGCCAGCAGCGCGCCCGTCGCATAGCCACAGCGCTCATCGGTGTGATCTTCTCACGCTACGTACTCACATTGCCATCGATGACTGCGATGACCGAAGGGCAGGCCGCGACACATTTGCTGTCGATGATGCGCTGAACGATAGTCGCCTCGTGCGCGACTGGAGACTCAAGCAGTCGACCTACTTGTCAGCCAGAGCTCCGCCTGAGGATCCGCTAGAAGCAACGCACGTTCGAGGGATAGTTGCTGCAGGCTGCTGGCTGTCCAAGTACTGCGTACCGTTGGGGTTAGTTCGCCTTGGGTAATTATCGAGGGCTGTGCAGCGCACGCGACAGTGCCGCTGCAGCGGCACGCGCCCCTCTCTGTCAACCTTGTTTGAGGCACCGGGACCGTCCCGAATAGTGTCGTAGAAGGCGGGAAAGGGTTCCCTTGACGAACGCAGTAATGACAGGGCTCAGCTCGAGCGGGCAGGCTGTAGGGATGGAAAAGGATGGAAGATGTTCCCGATCCCCAAGTTCCCGAGCGTGCACGGCGGCGGACCTACACAGCCAAGTACAAACGCGACATTCTGACCGAGTATGACCGCCTCGATCGGCAGGGCCGCGGGGCGCTGCTCCGACGAGAAAAGCTGTATACCTCCTTGGTCAGCTCGTGGCGTGACCAGCGAGATAAAGGAGTGCTGGTTGCGCTGGCACGGCCGGCAGGAGCGCCACCTGCCAGCATCGCGGAGAAGGACGCGGTCCGGCTGCTGAAAGAGAATCTCCGACTGTCGGGTGAGTTGGATACGGCGAGGCAGGTGATCGTGATCCAGGGAAAACTCTCGGCTCTGTTGGATCAACTCTCGACCAACAGCAGTGCGACGAACACCGAGAAGTAATCGACGCCACCATCACCAAACTCGTCCCGCTCGTCGGCACCAGGCACGCATGCCGAGCCGTGCGACGATCCCGGGCTACGCACTACCGGCAGCACCCCCGCGCACCGCGGCCGCCCTCATCCCCGCGGCCCCGGCCGGAGCCGATGAAGCAGCCTCGGGCACTGACCGAGCCGGAGCGCAACGTCGTTCTGGAGGTCCTGCGGTCGAGCCGGTTCGTGGACAAAGCGCCGGCGGAGATTCAGGCGATCCTCCTCGACGAGGGCACCTACCTGTGCTCGGTGGCGACGATGTATCGCCTCCTCCGCGCTCACGGCGAGACCGGGGAACGTCGCGCTCAGCCGAGCACCCGGCACGCATCAAGCCCGAACTCATCACCACCGGACCCAACATGACCTGGTCGTGGGATATATCCAAGCTCAAGGGGCCGGCCAAATGGTCGTACTTCCATCTGTATACGATCATCGACATTTACTCGCGGTACGTCGTCGGCTGGATGGTCGCGACCCGGGAATCTCACCAACTCGCCGAGCGGCTCCTGTTCGACACCATCGAGAAGCAAAACATTCGTCGAGACCAGCTGACAATCCACTCCGACAACGGGTCCTCGATGGCGTCAAAACCCGTCGCATTCCTGCTCGCCGACCTGGGCGTGACCAAGTCACACTCCCGCCCACATACGAGTAACGACAATCCATTTTCGGAGTCGCATTTCAAGATTTTGAAGTATCGGCCCGAGTTCCCCAACCGTTTCTACAGCCTCGCCGAAGCACGCTCATTCTGCACCGAATTCTACGACTGGTACAACGGCGAACATCGTCATTCGGGTATCGATCACCTCTGCCGCGAATTGCGGCACGGCGACGACCCGGTTCGACTCATGCGTTTTGGGATGCGCCTGACGACGAAGCACGCCGGCGCCACTTTGCACGACGAGCGTTCCGCGGATGTGCGCCCAAGGCGGGTCGGCGGTCATATCTATGTCGCACTTTCGAAGCGCAAGCGTCTCGCCGATGCGCGTCGCCGGGCCGAGCATCACCTCGATCAGGTCCCGCACCTGCCCGTCGGGTTTGGGCCCCATCCTGCCCTCTGCTGTGCGCCAGTCGCGGGCCGCGAGGCGGATTGCGGCTACCTGATCCGGCGTAAGCGCCTTCGGGGTGTGCTGGGGCTTCTTCATCCGCGAGGTTTCCTTCACCGGATTGCGCGCGATGATTCCCCGCCGCACGGCAAACCCCAGCACCATGCTGAGGATCGTGCGGGAGTGCTTGGCCCGCGCGTACGAGATCGCGCGCTGCACCTTCAGGAAAAGCTCAATGCGGCCGACGGTCACTTCCCGAACCGTGAAGTGCTCGAAAAAGGGAAGCACAAGCCCGCGAAGCTCGTACTCGTAGACGGTTTTTGTACCGTTCGCGCGGTCGACGTCGAGCATCAGGTCCTCCAGCCAGGCCTCGGCCAGCATTCTAAACGGCGAGCGTGCGTTCGCTGAGTCGCCGACGTTACCGACGTTACCGACGCGCATCCGCGTGGCCAGCTCGACCTTGAGCGCGGTCTCCGCCGCGTTGCGACTCGAGCCGGTAGCGGTGACTTGCCTCGACTGACCGTCCCAGTCGCGAAAACGAGCCATCGCCCGGAAACGCCCTGCACCGACCTCGGTTGTCTTTATCGCGCCGAACGTGCTGATCGGCAGTCGGGGTCGGCCGGCCATCAGCGCTCGCCCCCGCGGCCGCCCATGGACGGGACGGGCTCGTGAAGACCGTCCAGCCACCGAAGAACATCGGAAACGCGATAGCGAATCTCCCGTCCGACTCGAATGCCGGATGGGCCGCGGCCATCGGTACGCAGGTCGTAGATCGCCTGCACGTGCACGCCGAGATACTTGGTGAGCTCGCTCGTCGTGAGTACGGGTTCCAAACCGAGCCCGAGAGACTTGTAGCATCCATAACCCGTAGGTGCCCAAGGTCACACTAGGTGAATCGAACTGGGTCGCGTACCTTCTTTCCGAGCACCCACAGGGGTCGGGCGCCGCGGAATAAACGTTGAATAAGCGTTGAGTGAATCAAGTCTTGCCCCATCAGTGAGGACAAGAAACCCTGGTCAGACTTTTTTTTGGTGCCCCCGGTAGGAATCGAACCTACGACAATCGGATTAGAAGGCCGGTGCTCTATCCACTGAGCTACGGGGGCGGGACTGGTCAAGGTTATCAACCCCTAGGCTGAGCTCACACCAACCGTCCTATCCACTCCAGGAGCACCATGACCAATCAGGCACACCGAAAGTCCGTTGACGGTCAACCGGCGGAGAAACCGCCAGGGAAACCGGCGGGGCCATCGAGCACACTCGGGTCGGTTCTCGGCACCAGCGCACTCCTGCTGCTCAGTGTCGGACTCGCGTGGGTGCTCGGCGTCATGGGAATCTTTCTGGCTGTGACAAACTGCTCAGCCGCCGACTGTACCGGGCTGACAATCGGCTCGGGCATCGCTACCTTCGGCCCAGCGTCAGTTGTTCTCATCAGCATCGTGATCTCGATCGTTCGGATGGTTCAGCGGCGCCGTGCGTTCTGGGTTCCGATCATCGGCATGGTCGTGGCTGTGCTCATGACGGTTCTTGGCGGCACGGTCGTATTCATGACCATCGGCTGACGGACCGCTCAACCACTCGGCGTTCCCCTCCTCAGCGCAGGGCGGCCAGGTCGTCCATGACGGAGTAGCCGGGCACGATCGGCACGGGCGCACTGCTGCGCACGAGCGACGCGATATCGCGGCCCAGCTCGGCGGTCGAGAAGCCCATACCCGGGCCGGCGGTCGCCGGCAACTGGGCCAGAACGTAGACGGCGGCGGCCTCGATGGCCCGCGCAGCGTCGGCCTCGCCGAGGTGGGCGAGGCACATGGCGGTAGACAGTATCGCGCCGATCGGGTTCGCCCAGCCGCGACCGGCTATGTCGGGCGCGGAGCCGTGAATGGCCTCGAACATGCTTGGTCCGGACCCGTCGAGGTTCAGGTTCGCGCTCGCGGCGACGCCGAGGCCACCCTGGATGGCCGCGCCGAGATCGGTAATGATGTCGCCGAACAGATTGTCGGTGACGACCACGTTGAACCGTTCCGGAGTGGTCGGCAGGTAAAAGCAGAAAGCGTCGACGTGTACGTAGTCCACGGGAACGGTCGGAAAGCGCCCGCTGAGGTCGTCGACCGTCGACTGCCAGAGGGTACCGGCCTCGACCAGGATGTTCTTCTTGTGGCACAGGGTCAGCGTGCCACCCCGACGCTCGGCCAGGCGAAATGCGAACTCGACCACGCGCTCAACGCCCATGCGGGTATTGACGGATTCCTGCACGGCCACGGCGTGCGGGGTACCGGCGTGCACGGTCGATCCCCGCCCCACGTAGGAGCCCTCGGTGTTCTCTCGCACGATCACGAGGTCGCAGCGTTCCGGGGTAAGGCCGGCGATCGGTGTAACCACACCCGGATAAAGCTTGACCGGGCGCAGGTTCACGGCCTGCTGAAAAGTGCGTCGCATCTCGAGAATGAACCCGCGTTCCAGAATGCCGGGCGCGACGGCGGGATCGCCCATCGCGCCGAACAGAATGGCGTCCTGTGCGCGGAGCTGCTCCCGCAGGGCCGGAGTCCAGAGTTCGCCGGTGGCCAGGTAGTGCCGGGCGCCGGCTGAGATCTCGATGAGTTCGGTGCTAAAACCGAACACCGACTCTGCTGCCACGAGCACGTCGAGGGAAGCATCAATGACCTCGGGGCCGATGCCGTCACCGCGAATCACGGCCAGCCGGTGGACTCTCGCTGTGCTGGTCATCGTTTCTCCCATTGATAGATTCGTGCCGAGGCAGGTCATTGACCTGATCATCGGCGCTCGATACTCTAGTTAGGTTACTGGTCAGACCAGTAGGAAGACCAGTACCTCCCGTCGCAATGACAGAAAGCGGTCCCGTGACTTTGTTCTCGATTCCCTACCCTGCCGGGCTCCCCATCGGCGAGCGCTGGGTGGATTGCCCCGAGCAGGCGGAAATCGTGTTCCCATTCGACGGCTCTCCCGTCGCGCTGTCGCCGGTCGGCACTGCGGCGCAAGCCTCGCTTGCAGTGGATGCCGCCGCCTCGGTGCGCGCGGAACTGGCCGGGCTGAGCACGGGCATCCGTCGTACCCTGCTCGTCGGTATTCATGACGCGCTCGCCGAGCGCACGGCAGAATTCGAGCAGCTGCTCGTGCTGGAGACCGGCAAACCGCTCGTGGACTGCCGCACCGAGGTGGCCCGCGCCCTCACAACATGGTCGGCGAGCGTCGAAGAAGTCGCGCACCAGCACGGCGAGACCGTTCCCCTTGACCTGCAGCCGAGCGGTGTGGGAATGATCGGCTACTGGACGCGGCGGCCGGCCGGAATCGTCGTGGGCATCACCGGCTTCAACTATCCGCTACTGCTGGCCAGCCACAAACTGGCCCCGGCGATTGCGGCGGGCTGCCCGATCATCATCAAGCCGGCACCGAACACCCCGCTGTCGACGCTGTGGGCGGTCGACCTGATTCGCGGCGTGCTGCGCGAACACGGGGTGTCGCCCGCTGCCGTTCAGCTCGTCACCGGGGGTATCGACGTCGGTGACGCGCTCGTGCGTGACCCCCGGGTGGCGGTGGTCTCCTTCACCGGTTCCGCCGCCGTCGGGCACCAGATAGCGCGCTCGGCTGCACCACGAAAGGTCGTGTTGGAGCTGGGCGCCAATACCGCTCTGATCGTCGCGAGCGACGCCGACGTCGAGAAAGCCGTCGACGCGGTGATTCGCGGCGGCTTCTACGCCAACGGTCAGGCCTGCATCTCGGTGCAGCGCATTCTGGTGCACGACGCGATCGCCGACGAATTCGAGCGGATGCTGCTGGCCCGCCTCCCCGAGGTGCGCGTCGGCGACCCGCGCGATGACAGCACGCGGGTGGCGCCGGTCATCAACGAGGCCGCCACCCGGCGCATTCTGGCCTGGATCGCCGCCGCCCGGGCCGGTGGGGCCCGGGTTCTGGCCGGCGGCCATCTGGTCGAGCGCAGCATTGCGCCGACCGTGCTGGCCGACGTTTCGCCGGATGCCCAGGCCTGGTGCGAGGAAATCTTTGGACCGGTCGTCATTCTGCAGCGCGTCTCCGATCTCGGGTCGGCGATCGAGCTGGTCAACCGCTCGCGTTACGGCCTGCAGGCCGCGATCTACACGAGTTCACTGCAGCGAGCGTTTCGCGCCATCAATGAGCTCGATGTCGGCGGCGTCGTGGTCAACGAGATCCCCGGATTTCGCTCCGACATTATGCCCTACGGCGGCGTGAAGGATTCCGGCACGGGCCGGGAAGGTCCCCGGTTTGCCATCGAGGAGTTCACCGTGACCCGCATGGCCATGATCCGCCCGTAACCCATTCAGAAAGAAATACCGTGGACTACACCCAACTGTTCCAGTTTTCCGGTCGCCGCGTTCTCGTGATCGGGGCCGGCAGCGGCATCGGCCGGGAGAGCGCCCGCGCCCTGCACGCCCACGGAGCCACGGTCATCTGTGCCGACCGCGATGCGGCCAGCGCGGCGGCCACCGCTTCCGGGCTCGGTGCCGGAGCGACCTCGCTGCAGGTTGACGTGCTCGACCAGGCGGCCGTGCGGGCCGTTGCCGGCGACCTGCCGGATCTCGCCGCACTCGTCTTCACGGCCGCGACCAACGTGCGCAAACGCATCGCGGACTACACCCTCGACGAATTCGACCGCGTGGTGAATCTGAACCTGCGGGCCGCTTTCGTGCTCATTCAGGCCTTTGCGCCGGCCATGGCCGCTAACAACGGCGGCAGCATCATTGGCTTCGCCTCGATTCGGGCGGTCACGGTTGAGCCGGGCCAGGGCGTCTATGCTGCGACCAAGGCCGGGCTGGTGCAGTTGCTTCGCACGGCCGCGGCCGAATACGGACCGGCCGGGGTGCGCGTGAACGCGATCTCCCCCGGCGTCGTGGAAACCCCGCTGACAGCGCAGATCAAGAACAATCCCGACTGGTACAACGCCTACGCCGCCAAGAGCGCGCTCGGCCGCTGGTCGAGCCCGGGCGAGTTGGCCGGTGCCGTGGTCTATCTCGCCTCGGACGCGTCGCGGTTTGTCACCGGGTCGGTGCTCACCGTCGACGGCGGCTGGACCGCGGTCGACGGCCGCTTCGACCCGCCGAGCGCTTAGCGCGCCAGCTGACCCACGGCCACCCGAATCAGTACGCCCGTGGACGACGACCGTGCCGCACTGCGGGCAGCACGGGTGGATTGTTCGCGCCGAAAAGGCGCGCCACAGCAGTGTCGAAACATTCGCAACTTCGCGCCCCCGTCTCTTGACAGGCGCCGGCGCATCCACTATTTTTCTACTATGTGCGAATGTTGCACAGGGTGTGCGAAGAACGCTCACTCCTGAATAAGTCAAGGAGGACTTATGCGGAACAAGCGGATAGCGACAGCAGTGGCCACAGCCCTCATCGCGGTGTCGATGACGGCGTGCACTCCAGCGCCGACCGATGCTGAGCGTGAGGCCACGATTCGGGTGTGGAATCCTCAGGATCAGTGGCGCAAGACGACGTCCTTCTACCAGGACAACGTCGCCGACTTTGAGAAGAAGTACCCGAACGTGACCGTCGAGTACGTCGATATCCCCTACGGACAGTACGAGGCCCGGTATACGGCTGGTTTTGCCAGCGGACGGGACGCACCCGATATTTTCATGGGGCAAGTGTCGTACTACGGCGGCGCCCTGGGCATCGCCGCCGAAGCCCCCGACGACCTTCAAACGCTGTGGGACGACAAGCTCACTCCCGTCACGAGCAAGAACTTTCAGATCGACGGAGCCTGGCACGGCTACCCAGTCAGCACCGACTTGGGCATGCAGCTTTACTACAACCAGGACCAGTTCGTCGAGGTAGGGCTGGACCCGGCCGAGCCGCCCCAGACTTTTGAGGAACTGCGCGAGTATGCGCAGGCGCTGGCCATCCGGGACGGCGACAAGGTCACACGCAACGGCATGGCGCTTCGTTATTCGGGCAACCCGACCGGAATCGTTGACAAAGCCCTCCCGTACATTCACGCTTTTGGAGGCCGCCTCTATGCCGAGGACCAGTCAACCGCAGAAGGCTTCCTTAACAGCGATGAGACCGTCGCCGGAATTCAGTACATGCAAGACCTCGTTGAGAAGGATCAGGTGTCCAGCCTTGAACTCGGCGTGCCGGACGACACCTTCGCCCAGGGGCTCTCGTCCATGACCTTTCGCGAAGGGTGGTACGAGGGCTGGCTGGAACAAAATGCGCCGCAGGTGAACTTTGCCGTCGTTCCCTATCCGGATGGTGAAGCAGGCTACCCGCAGGTGAGCCTGCTCTTCAACTGGGCCTGGATGGTCAACGACAACAGCCCCAACAAAGACATCGCCTGGGACTGGATGCGCACAGTCTCCGATCCGGAGCTCGACCTGGAGCTCGCCCAACTCGAGGGCTACATGCCGGTGTGGACTGAAAATTTCTCCGACCCGTGGGTGACGGAGCGCAGTGATTTCAATGCGGTCGAAAGACAGATCAGTGAGGGCGCCGGCCCGACCTACGATGCCCCGTACACAAACCAGATCGCCGTGACGATCGGAGCCGCCATCGAATCCGCTCTGCAGGGGGCCGACGTGCGAGAGAGCCTCGACGGTGCCGTAGCCGAGGTGGATTCACTTCTGGAACGCGGCGAGCGGTAGGGTGCGTCGTGGTCACGACGATCTCCCCCACGACAGAACCCTCCGTGGCACCGCCTTCGACCCGTCCAGCGGTGAAGTCCAGATCAGCCAAGTCACGTCGAAGTACTATCCGTGCCTATGCCTTCCTGGCGCCGACTCTCTTCTTCGTCGTCTTGTTGTTCATCATCCCGCTCGGTTACAACATTTTGATCAGCTTCTACGACTGGTCGGTTATCGGCCGGCGCGATTTCATCTGGCTGGACAATTACACGTCCGTCCTCACGAGTGATCGTTTTCTCAACGCAGCCGGGAACACCGTCTACTTCACATTTCTGACGGTACCAATCGGAATAGTCCTCTCGCTCGTCGTCGCGTTGGGTTTCAACGCCCTGACGATCACGAGGGGAGCAAGCCTGGTGCGCGCGCTCTACTTTGCTCCGGTCGTCGCCTCCCTCACCGCCGTCGCCTTCGTCTGGCTGTGGATCTTCAATCCCGCCTACGGCCTGGCAAACGACATCCTGGGCGGTCTGGGTATCTCCGGGCAGGAATGGCTCACGTCAGAAGCCCAATCTATCCCCTCCCTCGCCGTCATGTATGTGTGGGCACGGCTTGGATTCAACGTCATCATTCTGCTCGCCGGGTTGAACGCGATTGATCGTTCGTACTACGAAGCAGCCCGCCTGGATGGCGCGGGACCCATCAGATTGCTGTGGTCCGTGACCCTGCCACTGCTCAACCGGCAGTTGGTCCTGGTCGCGAGCGTCGAGGTGATGAATGCGTTAAAGCTGTTCGAACTTCCTTTCGTAGCGACGAGCGGTGGGCCGGTCGGCTCCAGCCGGTCCATGGTGATGGAAATTTACGAGCTCGCCTTTCGCCTCGATCGTTGGGGTGAGTCGGCCGTCTACGTTGTCGCGCTGTTCGTCTTCCTCGTGCTCGTCACCGGCATCATCCGCAAGGTCTTTACGAAGGACATCTCAGAGTGACCACCCCGACCGATCTCGCATCCGCTTCTCCGACAGCAGAAGGTCGCAGCACTAGTGCCGGAGCAGAAAAACGCGCCGTCAACGCTCCCCGCCGGCCTCGGCGCCGCACCAAGGGATCCATCAAACAGGTCGGCCTCTTTTCCGCCCTGCTCCTTGGCAGCTTCGTCATGCTCCTGCCTCTGGCATGGGTGGCCCTGTCGTCGCTCAAGGCTCCCGACGAGATCCTTCAGCTTCCAGTGAAGTGGCTTCCGGACAACTTCTTCAATTTCAGCAATTACGTGCAACTCTTTGCGCAATACGACTTCGGTCGATACATCGTCAACTCGTTCGTGGTCACCGGGATCGGAATCGTCACGAGCTTGGTTATCGCGCTCCTCGGTGCGTATGCCTTCGCCTACTTCACCTTTCCATTCAAAGAACCGCTGTTTCTCGTGGTGCTCGCGCTGTTCATGGTTCCGCAGGAAGCACTCGTGATTCCGATGTACCTGATGATCTCCGGCGCAGGCCTGACCAACACCTATGTCGGGTTGGCCTTTCCCGATCTGTTCACTGTTCTCGGGCTGTACCTTCTGCGCCAATTCATGGAGGGTATTCCCTACAGCTATGTCGAGGCGGCCCGGGTTGACGGTGCGAGCGACCTACGAATTCTGATCCGGATCATCACACCGATGGTGGCGCCGGCAATCGTGGTGTTCATCATCATCAAGTTCATGTTCACCTGGAATACCTTTCTCTGGCCGATGCTCGTGGCCCAGAACGAGTCGATGTATACCGTCACTGTTGGACTCGTCAACTTTGCCGGGGGCGAGTTCAACCAGTGGAACCTGATCAACGCCGCGACCATGATCAGCATGATTCCGACGATCATTCTGTTCATCACCCTGCAGCGGTACCTCGTCAAGGGTGTCGCGATGAGCGGCATGAAATAGCCACCCACATTTTCCAACCAACAGACAAAAGGAACACTATGACGCAGCTTCTCGAAAACAAGACCGCCCTGATCACCGGTGGGGGTGTCGGAATCGGTCGAGAGATCGCCCTACAGTTTGCCGATTCCGGTGCCCGGATCGCCGTAACATACCGTACGCACGCGCCAGACGATGATTTCGTCAATCGGATCGAGGCTGCGACCGGCTCGCCGCTCGTGGCCGTCGGCCTCGAGGCAACCGACGAAGGCGCGGTGCAGGCAGCCTTCGCTACGATTAATCGCGATCTGGGTGGCCTCGATATTCTCGTAAATAATGTCGGCGGTCTCGTGCAGCGTTCCAGCATTGGCGAGA
This sequence comes from Cryobacterium sp. N21, assembly GCF_002929575.1. Taxonomy (NCBI): domain Bacteria; kingdom Bacillati; phylum Actinomycetota; class Actinomycetes; order Micrococcales; family Microbacteriaceae; genus Cryobacterium; species Cryobacterium sp. N21. The sequence goes on from NZ_PJJQ01000028.1 coordinate 20,321, forward strand.
TGAGCTTCGAACTGTGGCGAACGGTTATGGCAACCAACCTCGACAGCACCTTTCTGGCGACCCACTACGCGATGCCGTTCATCCGAGATGGCGGGCGCATCATCAACGTCGCCTCTCTCGCGGGAATCAACGGTGCACACAGCGGTGCAACGGCTTATGCGGCGTCCAAGGCAGCCATGTTCGGATTCACCCGCGGATTAGCCAAGGAGGTGGCGCCACGGAACATCACTGTCAACGCACTGGCCCCCGGCTTCATCGAGGCGACCCCCTTCCACGACACGTTCACGACCGCGGAATCGAAACGGGTCACCCTCAGCACAATTCCGCTGCAGCGCGCCGGCATTCCAGCGGATGTGGCTGGTCCAGCTCTTTGGCTCGCGTCTGAGCTGTCAGCGTTCGTGACTGGCACGACCGTGAACATCAACGGCGGAGCGTACTTCGCCTAGGCGACGGCCTGATGATCACGTCGCGACTTATTCATCCACAGATTCTTGGCGCGCTGGCTGGAGCAGGCCACGGATCAACCGTGCTGATCACGGACGGGCATTATCCGGCGCGCACGGCCGTCGGTCCCAACGCCACGACGGTCCACCTCAATCTGGAGGCGGGAGTGCCCACCGTTCCCGATGTCCTATGCCTGATTCTAGAGTCGATCCCGGTGGAGAAAATCACCATGATTCGTCCTGCGCCCGACGCCATTCCGAGCCAGGTCCAGGACGAGGTCGTCGAAACCATCGCGGGGATGGTCACCGCCGATTTCGTGGATCGCTTCACGTTCTACACTGTTGCGCGATCACCCGACCTGGCCCTGTGCATCGTCACCGGCGACGTCCGACGGTTCGCGAACGTGCTCCTGACGGTCGGCGTACTGGGATCGACTCCCCGGTGGCGGCCCGAAACAGGGGCACCGACGCGGTGACGGTGAATCGGTAACATGAGGTGGAGCGGCACGATCGTCGTACCCGCACCGGGCACGCCCGGTGAAGGCAATAGCCATCAGTGATCCGGGCTGTCGGCGGAGTTGAATCGGGAGATGGACGGATGAGCCAAACAGTCAGGCGCGCTATCGAAATTCTCGAATTCTGCAGCGTGCACCCACGTGAACTCAAAGAGGTCGCTGCGGAAATGGGGGTTCATCGCACCACGGCGCTGCGTTTAGTGCAAACCCTGACCGCGGGCGGTTTCGTGCGCCGTGATGAACTCGGGCGGTACGGCGTGGGCTTTCGATTGGCAGGACTCGCACAACGTGCCCTCGACCAATTCGATCTGCGCAGCGTCGTTCATCCGCACATTGTTGCACTGGGCGATCGGCTCGGTCACACCATCCAATTCGCCGTCCCGCAAGGCGACCACATCATCTACGTCGACAAGATCGAACCGGCGCAGGCGATCAGTCTCAACACCCGGATTGGCGATTTCGTCGTCATCCACACCGCAGGCGTGAGTAAGGCAACGCTCGCCAACCTCCCGCCCGAACAGCGTGACGCCATCATCGCTCAAGCGACCTTTGAGAAGTTCACCCCGACCACTATCACGGCGAGGAAGGATTTCCTCGTCCTCCTGGAAACTGTGCGGGAGCAGGGATGGGCAACGGACGACGGCGAGTTTGAATCCTTCACCAATTGCATCGCAGCGCCGGTTTGGGACCATGCGAACGCCGTCGTTGGTGGCATTTCCGTCACGGCGTTCAAGAACAAGGCAGATCTGACTCAACTCAGAAAGCTACTGCCAGAACTCCTCGCGACGACAACGACAATCTCCAAGGAACTCGGGTGGCGCCCACCCGGAGAAACCGAGGAGACCAGCGGCCACCCCCTGACCGACGAATAGCCCCGTGGGCGGGGCTCCTCGAGGCCAGCCGAAGGGAGCCGGTCGGTTAGTGAGCCGGCTCGTGAACGGTGTGAAACGGCCAGACCGGCTCGGCCGACTCGGGCCGCGCCTGCTCGTACCAGTGGGTGGCCCGCAGAACCGCCAGATCTTCGAACCGGCGCCCGGCAATGTGCAGCCCGATCGGGCGACCGTCGGCCGTGAATCCGCAGTTCACCGAGCTGGCCGGCTGCTCCGAGAAGTTGTACGGCGCGGTAAACGCGATGTGGTCGAGCGAGGTGGCCGCATCATTGGTCGGCATCGGCCACTCCGCCGGAAACGCGGCGACCGGTGACACCGGCGACAGCACGACGTCATACGGCGCCGTGGCCGCGACGGTCGCCGCGCGCAGGTCCTGAATGCTCTGGTAACACCGCACCACCTCGGTGCCCGACACGCCAGCGCCACCCAGCACCCAGTCCCGAATGAAGTCGAGAACCATCGCCTGCCGGGCCGGTTGGAGCACCTCATAGTCGGCGAGGGAACGCACCCGCAGAAACAGGTCGAGGTCGGCGAGGTACTTCTCGGTCATCGGCGGGGCGATCTCCTCCACGATCGCGCCGGCCGCTGCGAAGCGTTCCACTGCCTGCAAAACGGATGCCGCCACCTCCGGGTCGGTCGCCATACCCGCTCCGCCGGCCAGGTGGTACCCGACCCGCAGTCCCGCGACCCCGTCGCCGCCGCAGTGCACGTCGGTCCAGTCCAGGTTCTGCTCGCCGAGACTGGTGTAGTCGCGCGGGTCTGGCTGGGTGAGCACGCCCATGAGCAGGGCGGCGTCATCCACTGTTCTGGTCAGCGGCCCGGCCACCCGGCCCATGTACGGCGGGTCAACGGCGATACGGCCGAAACTCGGTTTCAGGGTCACGAGCCCCAGCCAGGTGGCCGGCAGTCGCAGGGAGCCGCCGATGTCGGAGCCGGTGTGTAGCGGACCGATTCCGGCCGCGGCCGCAGCGCCCGCGCCGGCGCTTGACCCGCCGACGGTCCAGGCCGGGTTCCAAGGGCTGCGGGTGATTCCGTGCAGGCTCGACACGCCGGAGGAGAGCATGCCGTAGTCGGGCATGACCGTGACGCCGAAGATGACCCCGCCGGCCTCGCGGATGCGCGCGGCGCTCGGCCCGTCTTCGGTCGCGACGACGGCGTCGAACTTGGCGGCGGTGCCGGACGGCTGGCTGAAGCCGCGCACGGCCACATTTTCCTTGATACTGGTGGGTACGCCGTCGATGGTGCCGAGCGGATGCCCAGCGGCCCAGCGCCGTTCGCTGGCCGCGGCCGCATCGAGCGCTCCGACCCGATCGAGGCCCCAAAAGCAGTTCAACTCGGGCTGCAGCCGCTCGGCTTTGTCGACTACCGCAAGCGTCACCTCCACCGGAGAGAGGTCGCCGCTGCGGTAGCGCGCTACGAGCTCGGTCGCCGACAGGCATTCGATTGGCGCGGTCTCGGTCATGGCATCTCCAATGGGTCAGGTGCGGCTTCAGGGGGCGACGCGGCGGGCCAGCTCGTCCATGGATGGCGTGGCGCTGACCAGTTGGCGCGTGTACGGGTGCAACGGACTGTCGTAGACGTCGGCGGTGGGCCCGCATTCGACGATGCGACCGTCGGAGATGACGGCCACGGTGTCGCAGAGGTGGCGAATAACACCGAGGTCGTGCGAGACGAACACGAGCGTGAGCTGGTATTCGTCGACCAGGTCGGCGAGCAGGTTCAGCACCTGGGCGCGCACCGACACGTCGAGGGCGCTGACCGCCTCGTCGGCCACCAGAACCCGGGGCCTGGTGATGAGGGCCCGTGCAATGGAGATGCGTTGCCGCTGGCCGCCGGAGAACTGGTGCGGATGCCGGTTCATCACATCGGCGTCGAGCCCGACCGCATTGAGCTGGGCCTCCACCCGGGCAAGGGCCTCGGCCCGATTGACATTGCGCAGGGGTTCGGCGACGATGTCACGCACCTTCATGCGCGGATCGAGGGACCCCATCGGGTCCTGGAACACGATCTGCACCTGGCTGCGAAAGTCGCGCAGGTGCCGTTCGGAGGCTCCCGCGATGGGTTGCCCGAGCACGTCGACCGTGCCGGTCGTCGGTTGGTCGAGGGCGCAGAGGATGCGCATGAGGGTGGATTTGCCGGAGCCGGACTCCCCCACGATGCCGAATCGCTGACCCTCGGCCACGTCGAAGGACACGTCGCGCAGACCATGCACGATGGGTGCCGTTGCGAACAGTCCGCCGCCGCGTCGTCGGTACTGCCGGCTGAGGTCGCGCACCGAGATGGCGGGCGCACCGGTCACCTCGTTGAAGATCACCGGAGGATCGCCCGGCTCGAGGCGCTGGTGGACGGCGCGGTGCGGCGGCCGGATTACCGCGGCGGCGGCATCCGTGTGAATCTGACGGGGCGCGGATACTGCCGCGGGTGGCCTGCCGACGACCGGCATCGACATGGTGTGCAGGCGGCCGCGGTCATCGACCGAGGAGAGGTCGGAGGCCGCGATCAGTTTTTGCGTGTACGGATGCTGCGGCGCGGTCAACACGCGCCCCACCGGCCCGTCTTCGACGATCTCGCCCCGGTACATCACGAGCACCCGCTGGCAGACTTCGGCGACCACGGCGATGTCGTGGGTGATCAGCAGCAGCGCGGTGCCGCGCTCGGTGACGAGGTTGCCGATGAGCTTCAGCACCTCGGCCTGCACCGTGACGTCGAGGGCCGTGGTCGGTTCGTCGCAGAGCAACAAAAGCGGGTCGTTGGCCATGGCCATCGCTAGCATCACCCGTTGGCGTTGCCCGCCGGAGAGCTGGTGCGGAAAGGCGAGGGCCGCCTCGGCAGGGTTGGGTAGTTTGACCAGGGCCAGAAGCTCGACGGCCCGCTGCCGAGCCTGGCGCCGCCCGGTTTCCGTGTGGTGCACCGTCATGATCTCGGCAACCTGGGTGCCGACCCGCATGAGCGGGTTCAGGGCGGTCATCGGTTCCTGAAAAACCATGGCCATGGTGGTGCCGCGCAATTGGTTCAGGCGGCGTTCGGGCGCGGTGAGCAGGTCGGCGTCGACCCCGTTCAGCCGGATCGTGCCGGTGGCCGTGAGGGTTTCCGGCAGCAGCCCCATGACGGAGGTCGCGGTGAGCGACTTTCCCGACCCGGATTCCCCGATCAGGCCGACCCGTTCGCCGGCGGAGATGTCGAAGCTGATGCCGTGCAGCAGGTCGGCGAAGGGCGAGGCAACCCGTAGGTCGTTTACGCTGAGGGTAGGCACGGTCATCGATTCACCTGCATTCTGGGGTCGAAGCGATCGCGGAGGCCATCCCCGAGCAGGTTGAAGCCGAGCACCGCGATGGCGATGGCGATTCCCGGCCAGACGATGAGCAGCGGTTCAATGAACAGATAACCCTGGGCATCCTGCAGCATGCGGCCCCACGACGGGGTCGGCGGCGGGGTGCCGAGCCCCAGATAGGAGAGGGCTGCTTCGGCGAGAACGGCGATGCCGAAGGAGACCGACGCCTGCACGATGAGCATGCCGCTGATATTGGGCAGAATGTGCCGCATGCCGATGAAGAGGCCGCTCTTGCCCGAGGCGCGGGCGGCCTGCACGTATTCACGGCTCATGATCTGCATGGTGCCGCTGCGGGCGATGAGGGCGAACGCCGGTGCCGTGCCGATGCCGAGGGCCACCATGGCCGTGACGGTGCCGGCGCCGAAGATGGCACCGAAGATGATTGCGAGCAGCAGGGCCGGGAAGGCGAGCGAGATGTCGTTGCCGCGCATCATGAACTGGTCGAGTCGGCCCGGATTCATGCCGGCCACGATACCGAACGGCACGCCGAGCACGGCCGCGATCCCGACCGCGACCGTACCCACGAGCAGTGAGATCTGTGCGCCGCGCAGAATGGAGCTGAAGACGTCTCGCCCGAAACTGTCGGTGCCCAGCAGATGTTCGGCGCCGGGCGGGCGCAGGATGGAATCGGAGAAGACGCCTTCGGGATCGAACGGGGTCCAGAAAGCCGAGACGACGGCGGCCAGCACGACGAGGCCGATGAGCACGAGTCCGGCCCAGAGCGTGGCTCGGCCGCTGTGACCGGCAGCACGTCGCGTCGGCGTCCTTGGCTTGATGGCGGTCATGTGGCGCTCCGGAGTCGGGGATCGATCACGGTGAAGGCGAGGTCGACCAGAAAGTTCAGCGCCAGCACGAACACGACCAGTACGAGCACGATGCCCTGAACGGCGGGCAGGTCGCGCAGGGCGACCTTGTCGAGCAGCAGGCTGCCGAGGCCGGGAATGCTGAACACCCGCTCGATCACGACGGCGCCGACCAAAAGGGTGGCAATCTGCAGGCCGAGCACGGTCATCACCGGAACGGCAGCGTTCCGCAGCCCGTGCCGAAACAGTGCCCGCCCCGCGCCGAGGCCTTTGGCCCTGGCGGTGCGGATGAAGTCTTCCCGCATGACCTCCAAAACGGATGAGCGCACGTAGCGGCTGAGCACGGCACCCTGCACACTGCCGAGGGCGATCGCGGGGAGGATCAGGTGCTCGAGGAATCCGCCGAAGTCCTCGCCGGGGTCAACCCAGCCGCCCGCCGGTAGCCAGCGGAGCGTCACGGCGAAGACGGTGACGAGCAGCATCCCGGCCAGAAACCCCGGCACGGCGACGCCGATCTGGCTGATGCCGGAGAGAATCGCTCCGTCGGGCTTTCGCTGCCTGACTGCGGTCAGGATTCCGAACGGGATCGCAAACAGCAGGGCGAGCACGACGCTGGTCAGCACCAGGATCACGGTGATGCCGAGGGCATCCGCTATTTCGGGCCCGATCGGCTGACGCGACACAGTGGAGGTGCCGAAGTCGCCGATGAGCACGTGCCCGAACCAGTCCAGGTAGCGCACGATCGCGGGGCGGTCGAGACCCATGAGTGTGGCTTGCGCTGCAACATCCGCTTCACTCGCCTGCACGCCCAGGGCGATGCGTGCGGCGTTGCCGGGCAGAATCGACAGCATCAAAAACGTCACGATTGAGGCCACGACGACCGTGGTGGCGAACACGCCGATGCGGCGCAGAACCACAAGAACCATAACTTTCCTCTGACTGTTTCACACCAACCGTACGCGTTCCGGCAACCTCGCCCTATCGTGCGATGGTCGACAGGTCCAGCGCGAGGCTCGGCGTGTTCTTGGGCACCCCGAGCAGGTCAGCGTCGGCGAGGGAGATGGCCGGCTGCAGATAGAGCCAATCTGCGGCGGCTTCCTCGGCCATGGTGGTCGTGGCCTCCTTCATCAGTTCGATGTAGGTGGCCGGGTCGGCGGCATCCGCTTCGGCAAATTTGGTCATCACCTCGGGCGAGTTGTACCCCGCGTAGTAAGTGGGGGCGGCGAAGACCGTCACGTCACGCGGTTCACTGTGCATGATGAGCGACATGTCGTAGTCGTGGCCCGAGAAGACGTCATCGAGCCACACGGCGGGAAATTCGAGGGCCGTCACGTTGGCGGTGATGCCCACCTTGGCGAGCTGGTCCTTGACGACCTGCGCCCCGGCCACGGCGTACGGAAGGTTGGGAATCTTGAAAGCCACAGTCAGGTCGCTGACTCCGGCTTCGTCGAGCAGTTCGGTGGCTTTCTCGGGGTCGTAGGGGTACAGATCGGCCAGACCCTTGTCGTACCAGGGGTCGGTCGGCGGCACCATGGAGCCGATCAGCAGGCCGTAACCGCTGTTCGCCGTGTCCATGACGGCCTGACGGTCGATCGCATACACGACCGCCTGCCGCACCCGAACGTCACTGAATGCGTCGCTCGCGTTGTTCATCGACAGGGTAACCTCGCCCGTGCTGGCGCCCTCGAGCACCTGGAAGTCGGCGTTGGCCTTGAACTGGTCGACCAGCTGAAACTGCGAGATGCCCGAGATGAGGTTGATGTCGCCGCTCAGCAGGGCATTGGTCTGCGCTGTTGCGTCCGTGAAGTAGCGCAGGGTGACGTCGGTCATATAGGGGGCCTCGCCCCAGTAGTCGGTGTTGGCGGCAAGCACGAGGCTGTCCCCGGTTTTGAACGAGCTGACCGTGTACGGCCCGGTGCCTACCGGGGCCGTGGCCAGGTCAGCGATTCCGGATTCGGTGAACATCGTGCCGACCGGACCAGTCATATTGAAGAGCCAGCTGTTGCTCGGCTTTGACAGGGTGATGCGGGCCTCGGTGTCGCTGACGGCCTCGATGCTGGCGATCGGATCAAGGTAGGCCGGCCCGTTGGCGGTCCAGTTGTCCTTGACCCGTTCCAGGCTGAACTTGACGCTCTCGGCCGTGAACGGCGACCCGTCGGAAAAGGTCACGCCCTCGTGCAGCAGAAAGTCATAGACCAGGCCGTCGTCGCTGACGGTCCAGGATGTGGCGAGCAAGGGGATGATGGTGCCGTCGTTGTCGAGTTTCACCAGTCCCTCGTAGACGTTGTAGAGCAGTGCTTGTGGAATGGCGGCACCGGCGGTCGTGGTGTAGTCGAGGTTGCCGGGCGTGGCCAGCAGACCAACGGTCAACGATGTGTCCGGCTCCCCCTCGGCGGTCGTCGAACCGGTGGAACAACCGACCAGGGCCATCGACGCAACCATGACCGTGGCAATGCTGGCGAACAGGCTTCGCCGGGTGTGTGCCCTCATTCGAACGTGCCCCTCTGGTTCGGCTGGCCCGAAAACGAGCGGCCAGAAATACTGTGGAAATGTGCTGTCCATACCGGAGAAATACATGGTCAGACCAGTACACTCTGTACCAAAGTCAGCTTTACATGTAGATCTCAGATCGTCAAGATCGACCCCGATATTGACACCGCTTCAATTGGCGCCAGTTCTATGACGCCGGTCGCAACCTCGAGGGAGTGCCAATGACTCGCAAAGCCGCATTTACCGCCGTGAAAACTGTCAAAGCCTACGAACGCGTCGTCGAGCAGATCGAGTCAGCCATCAGCACACGCGACCTCCGCCCCGGCGATCGCCTGCCAAGCGAGCGCGAACTGATGCTCACCTTCGAAGTGAGCCGGTCGACCATCCGGGAGGCGCTGCGCGTACTCGAGAGCACAGGGCTGGTGCGCTCGCGGCCCGGCGACCCGCGCGGACCGGAGGTTCTGCAAGCGTCTCCGGCCATTCTCACCAAGACCGTGAACCGTTTGGTGCGCCTGGAAACCATCGCACTGTCGGAGCTCGTGGAGTTTCGCATCATGCTGGAGGACGCCGCCTGCACCCTGGCCGCGCAGCACCGCACCGAGGAGCAGCTGGAGGCGATGCGCGCCGCCGTAGACGCCATGCAGGCAGAGATCGCGCACGGTCCGGTCGCCTTCAGCCGAGCGGATGTCGCGTTCCACGCCAGCGTGTGGGCCGCCAGTGACAACCAGCTCATGCAGATCTGTGGGGAGGCAACCCGCGGAGCGCTCATCGACATGGTCACCGGCGGACTCGATCGTTCACCCGACTCGGCGGCCAAGATGGAATTGTCGCTGGCCCACGACCGGGAAATTCTGGCCGCGATCTCCGCGGGTGACGGGCCCACGGCCGGCCGGCTGGCGCGGTCATTCGTGATCGAGTACTACGGCGATGTGATCTCTCCGGAGGGCCGGGCAGTGCAGGGCGGCGTAGCGGGAGCGTGACCAACGAGCCGTAAACGTCAGAGCGCCTTGGCGGCCGCGACGAGCACCTGCGCGAGGGTGGGAACACCCGCCGCACGAAAAACCTCGGCACCGACACCGTTGGTGATGATGACCGTGGGAGTGTTGCGAATGAGCAGCGCCTCGGCCTGCTCGGGTTCACCGGCCACGTCGATCTCGCGCATCGTCGCCCCGGAAACCAGCCGTTTCGCCTCGGCGAGGACCGCTCGCGTTTGCATGCACGGTTCGCAAAATGACGACGAATACAGTGTGAATTCCATCAGGGCCTCGCAGGTGGTGCGTTGAACATCGGTAGCCCTCAAGTTTACAGGCCCTGTCGCAGGCCACCGGTAGACTCGACGAATGACGAACAGCACGACTGGTACAGCACCGACAACATCCCCCGCGACCTCCCCGACGTCGAAAAGTCCCGACCGACTGGTTTGGATCGATTGCGAGATGACAGGGCTCGACCTGGACCGCGACGAACTCGTCGAGATTGCCGTCGTCATCACCGACTACGACCTCAATGTGCTTGACCCCGGCCTTGACATCATCATCAAGCCCAATGACTCCGCCCTCGAAAACATGGGCGACTTCGTGCGCAATATGCACACCTCCTCTGGTCTGATCACCGAGATTCCGGGCGGCGTCAGCGCCGCCGAGGCCGAGTTCCAGGTTCTCGAATATGTCTTGAAGTTCATCCCGTCCGAGCAAAAGGCTCCGCTGGCCGGCAACTCTATCGGCACCGACCGGGCCTTCCTCACCCGTTACATGCCGCGCCTTGACAACCAGCTGCACTACCGCAACGTCGACGTGTCCTCAATCAAGGAGCTCGCCCGACGCTGGTACCCGCGGGTGTACTTCAACGCCCCGGCGAAAGACGGGGGCCACCGCGCCCTCGCCGACATTCTTGAATCAATTCGCGAGCTCGCGTACTACCGTCAGACGGTGTTCGTGGCCGACCCGGGCCCGACCAGTGACGAGGCCAAGTCGCACGCGGCCGAAGTTGTGCACTTATTCGCCTCCGAGGTGTAATAGGATTGCTGAGTTGCCCCGCGTGAAATCGTGGGGACGCATGGTGGGTATAGCTCAGTTGGCAGAGCGCCTGGTTGTGGTCCAGGAGGTCGCGGGTTCAATCCCCGTTACTCACCCCAATGAAACACTGGCTTGTCGGGCGTCGAAGGCAGGCCGCGATGTTACAACTTGACGCGTCCGCATTCGAGCGCCTCGTCGTTGACGAACTCGATCTTCTGCCCGACGACATGGTCGACGGGCTCGACAACGTGATCTTCGTGGTCGAAGACCGTCCCGAAGACGGCACCCTCAACATCCTGGGCCTGTATGACGGGGTCGCCCTCACCGAGCGCGGCCAGTACGGCTTTGGTGAGATGCCCGATCGTATTGTGCTGTATCGTGAGCCGCTTTTGGCGATCTGCGAAACCCTGGACGACCTGCACGATGAAATTCACATCACCCTGGTGCATGAAATCGCCCATTTCTACGGCATTGATGACGACAGGCTGCACGAACTCGGCTGGGGCTGACTCCGAGCGGTCTAGCCTTGAAGAATGAGCTCCTTCCGTCCCGGCCGTCTCGTTGGCATTCTGGTCGGAACCGTGGTGATCCTCGGTTTCGGCGTCTACGGCCCCGCGACGCTGCTGGGGCCCCTGCCACCGGTCACCGCCTTCACGGTCACGCCCGCCGCCACGGCCACGGCACCCACTCCCCCGGTGCTTCCCGCCAACGGCGCGAGCGCAATCACCGTTCTCGCCGCCACGACCAGCGACGCGTCCGGCACGACGTCAACCCGCGCGGAGGGTTCGCAACCTTCGGCGCCGATCGCGGTCGCGGGCACGGCCGAGGCGCTTCCCCTGGCCTCCATTGCCAAAGTGGTGACCGCCCTCGTCGTTCTCGACGCGAAACCGATTGTGGCGGGCGAGTCTGGCCCGATCGTGACGCTCACGGCCGCCGATTTTCAGAGCTACCTCGACTACGACAAGGCCGGAGCGCGCTCGGTCGCTGTCTTCGCCGACGAGCAGTGGGCCGAACTCGAGCTACTGCAGGCGCTGCTGCTCGGATCGAGCAACAATCACGCCGATACCGTGGCCCGCTGGGCGTTCGGTTCGGTCGACGCCTACGTGGTGGCTGCCAACGCCTGGCTGTCCGACAACGGGCTGACCGGCACCTCCGTCGTCGACGCCACCGGGCTGCACGATGCGAGCGCCGGAACCGCCACCGATCTGGCCCACCTCGCCGGCCTGGCCGCGACCGACCCGATCGTGTCTTCGATGCTGGCCAGTCCTGCAACCGCTTTGGCGAACCGTCGCGGAGTGCAGAATACGACGTCGTACTTGCCCGAGGAGGGCATCACAGGCGTTTCGCGCAGCTATACGGATGCCGCCGGGGTCTGCTTTCTGTTCACCGCCACGGTCAGTGACGGCGCCTCAAGTTTCACGTTCTCCGGTGCGTTTATCGGTGAGCCGACCTATGATGCGCTCACGGCAGACCTGACCGCCCTCATGGCGAGCGCGCGGGCTGGCGTGGGACCGCTGCCGGTTCTGGCCGCCGGCGATGCCTATGCCACGTTCGAATCGGCGTGGGGCGATGAGGCCTCGGCCGTGGTCGGGGTGTCGCGCACCCGCTACGCCTGGCAGGCCACGACTCCCGAGGCCGCAACGGTCGAGCTCAAGGACTTCGCCACGGCCCGCACCGGCGCGAACGTGGGCCAGGTGCGGCTCACCGTTGCCGGGGAGAAACTCTCGGCGGCGCTGAAACTGGACCAGGGCATCGCCGACCCGGGGCCGGGCTGGCGGCTGCTGCATCCGATCGTGATGATCACGGCCCTGCTCGACCAGTAGTTCTACAGCGGCTCAACCTCGGTGTCGATGGGGTCGCTGTCGCCCTGGTCGAAGGCGTACCGTACGCGGAGTTGCCCGCTCACGTCACGTTCGTCGACCTCGTCGTACCAGAACACCGACTCGAGGCCGCCGACGGCGGCAACCATGCTGATGCGGGGCGCGTGTTTTCCCCGCACGAGCGCGCGGGAATCGATCTGACCCTCAAGCGGGCCGTCGATGAACTCGGCGATGTACAGGGTCGGGGTGTCACTGTCTGGGCTCATGGAAGCCAATCTAGTCCCGTGTGGCCTGCAGGCGAACCGTTGCCCGAATCTCGGGCGTTTCCCGTGAGAGGTAGCTGGCCCATTCCTGCTGCCACTGGTCCCAGTGGCTTCGAAAGGCTTCGCCGTCGCGACCCAGCGCGCGCCGTTTGCGCAGCTCGTCGTCCGCCGCAAGCCAGACACGCACGTCGCTGAGCGCTTCGTGCCGGGCGGCGAGGGTTCCGCAGCCCTCCACGATCAGCGGTCGGGCGGCGTCAAGCGGATGCCACTCCGCCGGCTCGTTCACGGCCCAGTCGTAACGCTGCCAGGCCGCGGGGCTTCCGCTGTATCGGGGTAGGAGAATGCACCGGTGCAGGTGCTCGACCGCCGCGTCGAGGCCGTCCCAGCCTGGGTAGATGTCGTCCATCCGCACCAGCTGCGGCGTGTTCGCGCCCGGCCAGTGGGCCACGAGGGCCTCGGCGAGGGTGCTCTTGCCGGCGCCGCTCGGCCCGTCGAGGAGCACGACCGGGTTCGGTCCGGCCGCGGCCAGGGCTCGCAGCAGCGGTGCCAGCAACGAGTTAATATTGGGGCTGGCTTCAGGCAAGAATAAAGCTCCAGGTCTCTGCCCACACCGCGACGCCGATGGCGATGCCGGCGATGGCAAATCCAATGGCGACGAGAGCGGCATCCGCTGCCCGAACGCGCGATGGCCTCGCCCACGTACGGGGCTCGTCGCTGCCGAAGCCGCGGGCTTCCATGGCCGTGGCGAGCTTACTGCCGCGTCGCACCGAGATGACGAGCAGGGAGAAGGCCGGGCCGAAGAACCGGCGGGCGGCGCCGCGCAGACCGCCGCCATCGCCGACCCCGCGGGCTCGCCGGGCAAGTCCGAGCGAATGCCAGTCGTCGATGAACATGCCCACGAGTCGCAGCCCGGCCAGTCCGCCGAGTACGAACCGAGCTGGCAGGCGCAGTACCTGGGCCAGGGCGTCGGCGAGATCGGTCGGGTCGGTCGTGGCAAGCAGAACGATGCCGGGCAGGCCGATCGCGAGCACTCTCAGCCCGATGGCCAGACCCAGCTGGGCGGAGCCCTCGGTCACCGAGATGAAGCCGAACTGCCAGAGCAGCGCGCCGGAGTCTTCACCGTAAAGAATCGTCGTGATCGATGCCATGGGCGCTGCGATCCAGACCGGCGCCGTGCGCAGCCAGAAATGGCGGGCGCTCAGGCCGCACCAGGCGAGTAGCACGGCCTCGAGCAGCAGGGCCACGCCCGCCGACACCCAGTCGATCGACAGCAGCAGCGCACAGCTCACGATGAGGGCAACGGCGAGCTTGGCCACCGGGTTGAGGCGGGCAACCACGCTGGGGCGGATGCTGGGGGTCATCAGGCTCACGGCTTGGCCACCCCCAGAGTGATCGGCGTGCCGAGTCGATACTCCTCATCTGCGAGAGCGCTGACGAACTGGGCGTCGTGGGTGACCGCAACGATTGCGGTGCCTTCGTCGAGCAGCTCGGCGAGCAGGCCCACGAGTTCCTGCCAGGTGCGGGAATCCTGCCCGAACGTCGGCTCATCGAGCACGAGCAGGCGAGGGCGGGTGGCGAGAACGGTGGCGACGGACATCCGTCTCTTTTCGCCGCCGGACAGGGTGAACGGGTTGGCGTCGGCGAGGTAGTCGAGCCGCAGCCGGTGCATGAGCTCGTCGACGCGGCTGGTCTGCTCAGCCGGGCTCAGTCCGAGGGCGTGCGGGCCGATAGTCAGGTCGCCGCGCACCGTGGCGGCCAGAAACTGGTGCTCGGGGTCTTGGAAGACGGCACCGATGCGGGTGAGCAGCTGCCGGGAGCGCCACCGGTGCGGCTCAGCCGGGATGCCAGCCGCCAGGCTGTCGCTCGCGCGCAGCGTTCCGCCGGCCGGTTTCAACAGACCGGCCAGGGTCAGGACGAGGGTGGACTTGCCGGCGCCGTTCGGCCCTGTCACGACGGTGGCCCTGCCGGCGTCGACGGAGAGGGTGATTCCGTCAGCGACAACGGATGCCGCGCGTCGGCCAAACGGAACACGCCCGACCGCGAGTCCCTCGGCCCGCAACAGGCTCTGAGGATTGCTGATCGGGTGCCGCACCGGAAACCGGGGTGGCAGGGCTGGCACCCAGACGCCGGCCTGAGCCAGCCGCTCGCCCTGGATGGCGAGAATCTCGCGCGTCGGCCCGTCGGCCAGCGCACCGCCGGTCGGGTCGAGCACGATGACGCGGTCGACGACGTCCTGCCAGACCTCAACGCGGTGTTCGATGACGACGAGGGTGGCCCCGGAATGGTCGAGAGAGCGCACGACGGCGTCACGCACCTCGATGACCCCGACCGGGTCGAGGTTCGCGGTCGGTTCGTCGAGCAGTAGTAGTCCGGGCTGCATGGCCAGCACACCGGCCAGGGCCAGGCGCTGTTTCTGGCCGCCACTCAGGCTCGACGTGGGATGGTCGAGCGGCAGGTTCAGACCGACCTCGGCAAGGGCACGCCGCACGCGCGGCCAGATCTCTGCCCGCGGAACAGCCAGGTTCTCGCAGCCGAACGCCACGTCGTCGCCGACCCGGGCGAGTACCACCTGGGAGTCCGGGTCCTGCAGCACGAGTCCGACCCGACCCCGCGCCGCGGCCGCGCGCCTGCCGTCAATGAGCAGACTGCCCGTCTCGTCGCCGTCCTCGGCGTCGCCGAGCACTCCGGCCAACGCGTGCACCAGGGTGCTCTTGCCGGCGCCGCTGGCCCCGAGCAGCAAGACCCGTTCGCCGGGCTCGATCCGCAGGTCGAGCCTCGACACCGCTTGGTTGTGGCGTCCGGCATGGCGCCAGCCCCAGCCTCGGGCTTCGATCTGCACGGGCCGAATCTGCGGGCCGCGAGCGGACGCGTGCGACGAAGGGGCTGGCATCCGCTTAACTGATCGCGGCGGGTGCGCGCGAACCTTCCCGGCCGGCGGCGAATCGGTTGAGCGCGCCGGTGCGGGCCAGGCCGCGCACGGCGAGCCAGGACAGCAGCCCGGCGAGCACAGTGCCCGATACGACGGCGGATACGAAGTAGACGGCCTTGAAACCGATATCCAGTGCCGCATAACTGACGGTCGTGTCGAGCAGCCCAACGGCCACGCCGGCGCCGGCGCCGGCGAGGAGGGCGACGCCGAGACGCCAGTTGGCGTACAAGAACAGGGCCAGCACGATCTCCGCGCCGAGGCCCTCGACGATGCCCCAGATGAGCGTGGAGAAGCCCCACTGGGTGCCGATCAGCATCGACACGACGGCCGCGATGACCTCGGTGTAGAGGGCCGCACCGGGCTTGCGAATGATGAGGCCGCCGAGCACTCCGGCAAACAACCAGCCGCCGGCCAACAGGCCTTCGAGGCCGGGCGTGAACGTGAGGATCGCGCTGAGCGGCGACCAGGCGAGGCCCCAGGCCCAGAAGATGACGCCGCTCGCCACGCCAATGACGCTCGCGACGACGATGTCGACGACGCGCCAGCGAAAGTTGCGCGGCTTTTTCGCCGTCGATGCGTCGCGGCTGGACTGATTGAATGATGTCGTTGTAGCGTGCACTGTTCGTGCCCTTTCCGTAGGTGAATACAGGGCACGGGATCGAGAAGCCTCCCTGCGCTGGCATGATCCAGATCAGGTTCGACGGTCGAAGCTTGGTCAGCTTCCTCTCAGCCCGGTGTACCGGACTCCCGTGATCGTGTTCAATTCTAGTGCCCCGCTTAGACTTGTGGCATGGGGATCACGAGATGAGCATCGGCATTCTGCTCGTGCTGGCAGGGCTATACCTCGTATTGATGCGCCGCTTCATTCTGCGCCGCCGTCGTATCGCTGCGGGCCTACCGGTGAGCGGCCCGTGGCACTTTCCGGCTTGGCTGCGGCGTCGGCTGCCACGCTGGCTGCGCCGTCGGTTCACGCAGGGCGGGTTCGCGGGTCGGTTCGCGCGTCGGCCGCGCTGGCCGCGCCGCATCCGCTCTGCGCGCAAGCCGCGCGGCACTCGCCCGGGCCCACCTTAGGACCACGGGCCCAGTCTATAAACTGGGCCCGTGGACGGGGCCCGGGCCCCGTCCACGGGCAGCATCAGCAGGGGCGGCTACTTCTTCAGGGCCCGGATCACCCGGGCCAGGGCGCGGCCGGCCACGAGCAGGAACGGCGCGCCGACGGCGAGCAGCGCGATGACATTCGGCTCGAACCGGGCGGTACCACCCGACTTCACGTAGGCGCCGATCGGCAGCGACACTCCGCCCCCGCCTCCGCCGGATCCGGCACCGCCCTCACCGGCGTCGCCGCCGCCGAAGCCGTAATAGGTGAGCGCAACGGGTACGAGGGTGACGCCGTCGATTTGCACGGGGTCACCGTACGCCGATTTCACACCGGCGGAACGGAACGTTTCTGCGAGTTTTTCCGGGAGGCTGGTCATTCCAACAGGGTAGTCGACTCGTGCCTTATGGGCGAGGTTTGAAGAACGAGGCCGGACGCACGATTCCCGCCCCGAATCGCTCGGTCACGGAGTCGACCGCCAGCTCGGCGCCCCGCCAATCCTCGTCGGGATCCCACAGCCCCACCGATCCCGACGCCGTACCCAGCTGCTCGGCCCGCACCCCGATCAGGCGCACGCGGATGCCCGCCGCGGCCAGTAGGTCGAACGCGGCCACGGCCTCCTCGTAGATGCGCCGCCCGACATTGCTGGGCTCGGCGAGGGTGCGCGAACGGGTGACCGTGCTGAAATCGGTGTAGCGCAGCTTGAGTGACACGCGCCTGGCAACCAGATCGCCCCTCCGCAGCCGCGCCGCAACGAGGTCACACTGCCGCAGCAACTCGCTGCGCAGTCGGTCAATGTCGGTCACGTCGTGCTTGAACGTGACCTCGTGGCCGACGCTCTTCTCCTCCCGCTCGAGCGTCACCGAACGCGGGTCACGCCCCCAGGACAGCTCGAACAGCTTGTGACCGGATGCCTCCCCGAGCGTCCTTTTCAGCACGTCCAGCGGCGCGTGCGCGATGTCGCCGATGAGTTTCAGGCCGAGGCGGGTCAGGGTCTGCTCGGTGGCCGCCCCTACGCCCCACAGGGCCGTCACGGGCAGCGGATGCAGGAACTCGATCGTTTCGTCGGCCGGAACGACGAGCAGCCCGTTGGGTTTGGACAGGCCGGAGGCAAGCTTGGCGACAAACTTGGTCGACGCCGCGCCCACCGAGCAGACCAGCCCGGTCTCGGCGAGCACCCGCGCGCGGATGAGTTCGCCGATCACGGCCGGGGAGCCGAACAGATTGGTTGCGCCGGCCACGTCGAGGAAGGCTTCGTCGATGCCGAGCCGTTCCACGAGCGGGGTGACGTCGTCGAAAATGCTCATCACCCGGGTGGAATAGTCCCTGTAGAGGCCCATGTGCGGCTCGAGCACGATCGCGTTCGGGCACTGCCGCAGGGCGAGTGCCATCGGCATCGCTGAGTTCACGCCGTAGCGCCGCGCAATATAGTTGGCCGCCGTGACGACCGACCGACCCCCGCGGTGGCCCACGATCACCGGCAGGCGTACGTATTCGGGGTGCGACAGCAGCTCGACCGACACGAAGAACGCATCGAGGTCAACGTGCAGCACCGTCGCTGATCGGTCATCGACGTCGTCCGCCGAAATCTGCCGCCCACTGCCGTCCTGTCTGCCCACCGAAAAACCCTAACCCGTTCCGGTCACGAACGGCTAGCGCACAACCTTTTCGGCGCCGGCAATGCGCTGCGCGAAGTAGATGGGAATGATCGAAACCAGCACGAGCACCACGGCGATGACATTGACGACCGGCGCCTGGTGGGGCCGGAACAGGTTGTCCAGAATCCACAACGGCAGGGTCTTCACACTCGATCCGGCGGTGAACGTCGTCACGATGATCTCGTCAAAGCTCAGGGCGAAGGCGAGCAGGCCGCCGGCGAACAGGGCTGACCGCAACTGGGGAAAGGTCACCAGGCGAAACGTGGTCCAGATTCCGGCGCCGAGATCCGACGAGGCATCTTCGAGGCTCGTGCCGAGGCGCCGCAGCCGGGCGATCACGTTGTTGAACACGGTCACGATACAAAACGTGGCGTGGGCGATGATGAGCGTCAGAATCGACAGTTGCACGCCGAGTCCGGTGCGGAAGGCATTGTTCAGGGCGATGCCGGTGACGATGCCGGGCAGCGCGATCGGCAGGATGACCAGCAGGCTGATGGCATCCCGGCCGAAGAATTCGAAGCGTTGCAGCCCGAGCGAGATGAGCGTGCCGAGCACGAGCGCCACCGCCGTCGAGGCCAGGGCCACTTGCAGGCTGGTCAGCACCGCGTCAAGGGCACCGTCGCTCTGAAACGCCTTGGCCCACCATTCCAAGGTGAAGCCCGGCGGCGGCCAGGTGAGGTTCTGGCTGGTGCTGAAGGAGTTCACGAAGACCACGAGCAGGGGCAGATAAATAAGGGCCAGCACCACGGCCGTGATGGCCGCGAGCAGACCACGGGCGGGGCGATTCAGACGCATGGCAGGGCTCCTACAGGTTGTTGAGTGCGCCCGTGCGCCGCACGGCGGCGAGGTAGGCGAAGATGATCAAAATGGGAATGAGCGCGATCGCGGCCGCGAGCGGCAGGTTGTTCGCGGCCCCCACGTTGGTGTAGACGAGGTTGCCGAGCATCTGGTTGGCCCCGCCGACGATATTTACGGTGATGTAGTCACCGAGCGACAGTGAGAAACTGAAGATCGACCCGGCAATGATCGCCGGCCAGATCATGGGCAGTACTACCAGGCGCAGCGTCGCCCAGGTACCCCCGCCAAGATCACCGGATGCCTCCAGCAGTGAATCCGGCACCCGCTCCAGTCCCGCATAGATCGGCAGAATGACGTACGGCAACCACAGGTAGGACAGGGTGATGATCGTTGCCGGCAGACCGTAACCGGGACTGTGCCCGCCAAACGGCGACACCAGCCATTCGAAAATTCCACCCTGGGAGAGCACCGATCGCCAGGCGTACGCCTTCACCAGGTAGCTCGCCCAGAGCGGCATCAGAATGGCGATCACAAGAATCCGCTGGGCGCCAGGGCTCGCCACCTTGGCCATGTAGAACGCGATTGGAAGCGCGATCACAATGTCGATGATCGTGACCAGCAGCGCCACGCCGACCGTGCGCAGCGTGACGGTTTGGTAAAGCGAACCTGTGAGCACCGCCACGATGTTGTCGAGGGTCCAGGTTTGCGAAATCTGCCCGGTGAACGAGTCCACCGTCCACAGGGCGGTGATCAGCAGTGCGGCGAGGGCCGCGACGTAGACCAGGCCGAGCCAGAACAGGGGGGCACTCAGCAGCAGTGACAGCCGCAGTCGTGGGTGCCGGCTGAGAAAGACCGAGCCCCGCCGGGCGATGGTGCGACGGTGCTGGGGCACCACCGCCCGACGGGTGGGTGGCGCGGGAGCGTCAACCGTCATGATTCTTCCTTCTGTCTGACTCGAGCAGGCGGATTAGCCCTTGATTTCTTGCCAGGCGGTGGTCCAGTCGGAGTAATCGGTGCACTGCACGTCGGTGCGCCCGTCGAGGCACTCCGCGATCGGTGTCGACCAGTACCAGATCTGCGCCGCGTAGTCGGCGTCGCCGGCGTGGTAGCTGGCACAGTGGTCGGGGTTGACCGTGAAGTCGCAGGCTCCGGCGTTGGACGGTGCCTCACCGAAGTACTCGGTGGCTTGCGCGTTGGCTTCGGGGCTCGCGATGTAGTCCAGCCAGGCGTAGGCGCAGTTGGGGCTCTTCGCGCCTGCGGCGATCATCCAGGTGTCCGACCAGCCAGTCGCGCCTTCCTCGGGCAGCACGACTTCGGCCGGGGTACCCTCAGCGAGCGAGTTGCGAATGACCTGCCAGGTGGTACCGACCACGGTGTCGCCGGTTTCGAAGGCCTGCACCTCCTTGAGGTAGTCCGACCAGTATTCGCCCACGTTGATGCGCTGGTTCTTGAACAGCTCAACGGATGCCGCCAGCTGCGTTTCGTCGAGCGCGTACGGGTTCTTAATTCCCAGTTCCGGCTGGTGCGCCATGAGGTAGACCGCGGCATCCGCTATCGAAATCGGCGAATCGTAGGCGGTCACCGCACCCTTGTAGTCGGACGACTTGTCGAAGACGACATTCCACGACGTGGGTGCCGGGGTCACGACCTCCGTGTTGTACATGAGCAAGTTGGCACCATAGCCGTGCGGAATGCCGTAGGAGACACCGTCGACGCTGTTCCAGGACTGCATCTTCAGAAAGTCGAAGATGCCCGCGTAGTTGGGAATGAGGTCGGTGTTGACCGGCGCCACGTCCCCCGAGGCGACAAGCCGCAGGGAGGCATCACCGGAGGCCG
The DNA here is from genome assembly GCF_002929575.1 of Cryobacterium sp. N21. Classification (NCBI taxonomy): domain Bacteria; kingdom Bacillati; phylum Actinomycetota; class Actinomycetes; order Micrococcales; family Microbacteriaceae; genus Cryobacterium; species Cryobacterium sp. N21. Next base: position 41,208 of record NZ_PJJQ01000028.1, read on the forward strand.
CGACGACGTCGTAGTCACCGGTCTTCATGAGGCTGAACGCTTCGTCGGAGGTGCCGTAAGTCTTGCTGGTGACCGTGCAGCCGGTCTTCTCTTCGAAGGCGCTGACCCAGTCGACCGTTGGATCGTTGCTGCCGTCTTCGACGTAGCCGGGCCAGGCCAGCAGCGAGACGCTGCCTTCCATCTCGCCGAGCTCGGCCTGAGCCTCGGTCGGCGCAGCGGTGCCGCCGCCCTGGCTGGTACCGCAGGCGGTGAGAAGAAGGGCAACCGACACGATCGCGACGCCGCTGAGGGCGCCAGCGGTGAAGCGGGTACGGGTAGAACTGCGTTTCATGACTTTCTCCATTCGTGAGGTGCGGTCAGGGATGTGCGGTCAGGGGTGGGAAGTGAGTACTGGTGGGGCGAGGGTGACGATGTCGGAGTCGTTCCAGCCAACGGTGACGCGTGCGCCGCGCCCGTTGGTCGCCACGCGGTGCGCATCGTTCTGTTCGAGCACGACGACCCGCGTGCCGGCGTCGAGGTCGACGATGAGCTGGGTGCTGCTGCCGACATAGATCACCTCGGCGAGAACGCCGGCGGCCGTTCGATCGGCTGAAAGCGGCCGGTTCTCGGTGGTCACGCTAACCTTCTCCGGGCGCACCGAGTGGGTGCCAGCGCGACCGAGAAGCGTCTGCGACACGGTGTCATCGAAAATGTTGGAGGTGCCCACGAACGCCGCGACGAACGGTGAAGCTGGGCGCTCGTAGATCTCGGCCGGGGTGCCGAGCTGTTCGATTTTGCCCTCGTTGAACACGGCGATGCGGTCGCTGAGCGTCAGGGCTTCCTGCTGGTCGTGGGTGACAAAAATGAAGGTGATACCCAGGGTGCGCTGCAGTTCCTTGAGTTCGACCTGCATCTGCTCGCGCAGTTTGAGGTCGAGTGCGCCGAGTGGTTCGTCGAGCAGCAGCACCTTGGGCTGCACGACGGTAGCCCGGGCCAGGGCCACCCGCTGGCGCTGCCCGCCGGAGAGCTGGCTGGGCTTTCGATCGGCGAAACTGCCCAAACGCACGGTATCGAGGGCTTGACGGGCCTGTTCGTGCCTGGCGCGCTTGGCGACGCCGCGCACCCGCAACCCGTAGGCCACGTTGTCGAGCACGCTCATGTGCGGAAACAACGCGTAGTCCTGAAACACCGTGTTCACGTCGCGGTCGAACGGCGCCCGGTCGGTGACGTCCTGCCCGAGCAGCGAAATCGTTCCGCTGGTCGGCTGCTCGAAACCGGCAATCAGGCGCAGAACCGTGGTCTTTCCGGATCCCGACGGGCCGAGCATGGAGAAGAACTCCCCCTCGATGATATCCAGGTCGACGCCGTCGACGGCATGGACGCTTCCAAAACTCTTGGTCAGACCGGTCAGACGGATGGCGGGCTGCACACCGGTCACGAGATCTCCTCACTCATTCAACGACTCCCTGCTCACTCACAGGCTAATCATATGGAGTTAGATGTCATAAATGTGCGCCGGGATGTTACGGTCGTGTCACAACCTGAAATGAGCCGCCGATGCCGCAGTCCATCCGAGCCGGATCGGGAACGCGCGCGGCCATTTTCGCCCCGCTTGACGGCGCTGGCCGGGCCGAGCTGGTGTTGCAGCGGCTGACCGATGCGATTGTGCTCGGGGTGCTGCACGACGGCGAACGCCTGCCGAGTGAGGCCGAGCTGGCCCGCCAGCTGGGCGTGGCCACGGTCACCGCCCGCGAAGCCCTGGAAATTCTGCGCCGGAACAAGCTCGTGCACACCAAGCGCGGCCGCGACGGCGGCAGTTTCGTCACGTTCGCCGGGCGGGGTGCGACCGACCTGCAGGATGAACGCCTGGTGGCCTGGTCCCGGGTGCAGGTTCGCGACCTGGGCGTGCATTATTCCGCGATCGCAGGTCTCGCTGCCGAGCTCGCCGCCGACCGGGCCAGCGCGGCCGATATCGAGAACCTCGAGCGTATCCTCGACCGCGCCGATGCCGGCACAGCGGATGCCGCGCGCCGCGGTCAGGGTACCTTCCGTCTCGAGGTGGCCGCGCTCAGCCAATCCGCCCGGCTCGTGCGCGAAGAATTGCGTCTGCAGGCCGAGTTCGGTTCCCTGCTCTGGCTCAGCCTGCGGGACGCGAGCCGCCGCGAACGCTGCCAGGCCGTGCAGCGCGCGACGGTCGCGGCCCTCATCGCCGAGGACGGCGCTCGCGCCCGACAGCTGACCGTGACGCAGATCATCGAGTCCATCGAGTGGCTTATCGAGGCGAAATCACTCCTGGAACTGAAGGGCAGGTCAACGATGACCGACAGCACAGCGACAGTGAGCACCACCGCGGTACTTCCCACGGGTGCACCCGCATGACGCCCGAAACGCTCACTCCCGAGCACGATGGGCCGCAGACCGCGGCCGGTTTTTCATCCGTTGCCGCCGTCTTCGACCCGGTCTTCGCTCGGCTGGAACACTGGGCAGACCTGGTGGAACGCTATGCCGCGCGGCCGGATCGTATCGCCGACCGGGCCGACCTGGATCCCCTGATGGAATCTCTGGTGCGCCGCGAGTTCACCGACTCCGAGGGGTGCGTCATCGGAGCCGGTTTTGTGTCCGCGCCGAACTTTCTGGGCTGGCACCTGGCCTGGTGGCTGGGCGGCCAGAACCCGGCCGTGTCGGGGCTGCCCGCCACCGGCATCCGCCATCTGGAAACGGTCGAAGACCCTCTCGATGAGAGTTTTCGGGACTACACCGCGCTGGAATGGTGGCGGGTTCCAGAACAGACGGGACGCCGACACATTACCGGCCCCTACGTCGACTACCTGTGCACGGATGAGTACACGCTCACTCTGACGCTTCCGGTGTATCGAGCCGCCGAGCTGATCGGGGTTGTCGGCATCGACCTCTCGGTCGACGAGATCGAACGCGGCCTCATACCGCGCCTCGGCGCAGACGGCGTCTCGGTCACGGTCATCAACTCCAGTGGCCGGGTGGTGGTCTCGACCGACACTCACCTCGCGACCGGCGCGCTGCTGCGCCTGCCCGGTCTATCGGAACACCTCAACGACCAGTCCGGCGGGGCACCAGGCCTGCCGGCCGGTCATACGTTCCAGTGGTGCGGACAGACTGGACTGGCCATCGTGGCCGGGCCGGCGCCGAGCTAGCCGATCGAGGTGCCGAACACCAGCCCGAGCAGGTACGTGACGGCGGCCGCGCCGAGGCCGATGACGAGCTGCCGCAACGCTCGTTTCAGCGGCGGACCACCGGAGAGCAGCCCCACGACAGCCCCGGTGGCGAGCAGGGCCACGCCCACCATTACAGTCGCGACGATGATGGCCGCGTAGCCGCTCAGACCGAACAGGTAGGGCAGCACCGGCAGCAGTGCGCCGGAGGCGAAGAAGCAGAAGCTCGACAGGGCGGCGCCGGTGCCCGTTCCGATGGCCTCGTGCTCGTCGGGCTCCGGCGCCGCTTTGGTGACCGCGGCAATCGGTCCGGTTGCCGCGTACGCGGTGGCCAGCACGCCGCGGGCGTAGGTTTCAGCTTTCTCCTCGGACATGCCACGGGCGCGATAGACCAGGGTCAGCTCGTTGGCGGCGAGGTCGAGGTGGGAGAGCACGCTCTTGGCGGGAGCCGCGGGGCTGGATGCCTCGAGCAGTTCTCGCTGGGACCGCACCGAGACGTATTCGCCGGCCCCCATCGACAGCGCCCCGGCCAGCAGCCCGGCAATGCCGGTGAACAGAATGGTCGCGGCCGGCACACCGGTGGCGCCGATACCGAGCACGAGGGCGAGGTTACTCACCAGCCCGTCGTTGACGCCGAACACGGCGGCCCGAAAGGTGCCGGAGAGGCGTTTGCGGCCGCGGGCGGCGAGACCGCGCACGACCTCTTCGTGCACGGTTTCGTCGGCGGCCATGGCGCTGGTCGCGTCGGCATCCGCTTGATAGGGCGAGCGTCCCTCGGCCCGCTGGGCGAGGGCAAGCACGAACACCGAACCGAACCGGCGGGCCAGCAGACCAAGAAATCGGGTGCGCAAAGCACCGCGCCGCGGTGAACCGACGTCGCTGCCGAGCAGGTTCCGCCAGTGTTCTTCGTGCCGGCCTTCGGCGTCGGCGAGGGCGAGCAGAATTTGCCGCTCTTCGCCGGCGCGACGATTGGCGAGGTCGCGGTAGACCGCGGCCTCGGCCTGTTCGTCGGCGAGGTATTGCCGCCACCGACGGATGTCGCGGGTCGACGGCGCGCGTCCGTCCTGCTCCGGAGCAGTCACGTTCACGCCTCCGGCGCCGCTTCCAGGAAGCTCTGCGGAATGCGCGCGGAGTCGTGCGGACCCGACCCGTCGAGGCCGACGAACGGCTCCTCGAAGGCCACGACCCAGAACTTCTCGCGCTGCACGGTCGGTGCGTAGAGCCCGGAGCCCTCCGACTCCCCCGGCGCGACGATCACGCCGATCGGGTCGTCGATGAGGGAGTCGGGAAAGCGGGTGCGGTCGAGGTGCACCACGACCTGCACGCCCACTCCGAAAGCCTGAGTTGTCACCGGCTACTCGATTGCGGCGGCGCGTTCGAGCACGAGTTCGCGCACGCGCGCGGCATCCGCTTGCCCGCGCATGGCCTTCATAACGGCCCCGATGACGGCGCCGGCGGCCTGCACCTTGCCGTCACGAATCTTGGCGAGCACGTCGGGCTGGCCGAGCAGTGCGGCGTCGATCGCCGCGATGAGCGCGCCGTCGTCGGAGACCACGGCCAGTCCCCGGCTTTCGACGACCTCGGCCGGGGTTCCTTCGCCGGCGATGACACCTTCGAGCACCTGGCGGGCCAGGCGGTCGGTGAGGCTTCCGGCTTCGACCAGTGCGATGAGCGCGGCGAGCTGCACCGGCGTCACGAGCGAGTCGGCGGCGACGTTGGCCACGTTGGCGAGCCGGGCGATTTCGCCGGTCCACCACTTGCGCGATGCCTGAGCGGATGCCCCGGCGGCGACGGTCGCCTCGACCGCGTCGAGCAGGTCGGAGTTCACGACGTCCTGGAACTCGAGGTTCACAAAACCCCAGGCCGCCTGCAAGCGCTTGCGACGGGCCGCGGGCGGCTCGGGCAGGGTCAGGCGCAGCTCTTCGACCCATTCGCGCGACGGTGCCATCGGCAGCAGGTCGGGCTCCGGAAAGTACCGGTAGTCGTCGGCGTCGCTCTTAGGCCGACCGGCGCTCGTGATTCCGGTGTCCTCGTGCCAGTGCCGGGTCTCCTGCGTAATGGTGCCTCCGCCGGAAAGCACGGCCGCCTGACGCTGGATTTCGTAGCGCACCGCGCGCTCGACGCTTCTCAGGGAGTTGACGTTCTTGGTCTCGGTGCGGGTGCCGAGCACGTTCGACCCGCGCGGGCGCAGGGAGACGTTGGCGTCGCAACGCACGTTGCCCTCTTCCATGCGAGCGTTGGAGACGCCGAGCGCCTTGGCGATCTCGCGAATGGCGGCGACGTAGGTCTTGCCGATCTCGGGGGCGTCGTGTTCGGCGCCCTCGATCATCTGGGTGACGATCTCGACCAGTGGCACACCGCCACGGTTATAGTCGACGAGCGAGTAGTCGGCGCCCTGGATGCGTCCGGTCGCGCCACCCATGTGGGTGAGCTTGCCGGCGTCGTCTTCCATGTGCGCACGTTCGATCTCGACGGTGACCAGGCGGCCGCTCTCGAGTTCGATCGTGATCGATCCGTCGTGGCAGATCGGGTCGTCGTACTGGCTGGTCTGAAAGTTCTTCGCCGTGTCGGGGTAGAAGTAGTTCTTGCGGGCGAACCGCGAGTGTTCGGCGATCTCACACCCCAAAGCCAGCCCCAAACGGATGCTGGATTCCAGCGCCTTCTTGTTCACCTGCGGCAGTCCGCCGGGCAGGCCGAGGCAGGTCGGGCAGGTGTTCGTGTTGGCGCCGGAGCCGAACTCGTTGGCGCAGCCGCAGAACATCTTGGTCTTGGTGTTGAGTTCGACGTGCACCTCGAAGCCGAGCACCGGCTCGAACAGTTCGAGTGCCTTATCGAAGTCCATCAATTCAGCCTTCATCAGACGGCTCCCTCTTCGCTGGCAAACATTTCGGTCGGGGTCAGGGCTGGAGCCTGGCTGAGCATGGTGTGCCCCCAGCTCGCTTCGAGCAGCTGCTCGATCGCGGCGCCGACGGTGTAGAGGCGGGCATCCGCTTTGGCGGGGGCCATGATCTGCAGGCCGACGGGCAGGCCGTCTTCGGGCGCGAGCCCGATCGGGATGCTCATTCCGGGCACACCAGCCAGGTTCGCCGGGATGGTGGTCACGTCGTTGATGTACATAGCCATCGGATCGGCGAGCTTCTCACCAAACTTGAACGCCGTGGTTGGGGCGCTCGGCGACATCAGAACGTCGACCTGGCCGAACGCGGCGGCGAAGTCACGCTGAATGAGCGTGCGCACCTTCTGCGCGCTGCCGTAGTACGCGTCGTAGTAACCGGCGCTCAGGGCGTAGGTGCCGAGGATGATACGGCGCTTGACTTCGGGACCGAAACCGGCCTCTCGGGTGGTGCTCATCACGTGCTCGCTCGTGAGCGAACCGCTTTCCGGGTTGACGCGGATGCCGAATCGCACCGAGTCGAAGCGGGCCAGGTTACTCGACGCTTCGGCGGGCAGAATCAGGTAATACGCCGCGACGGCATACTCGAAGTTCGGTGCGGAGACCTCGATGATCTCGGCGCCAGCGGCGACGAGCAGCGCGAGGGTTTCGTTGAAGCGCTGGGTGACGCCAGCCTGGAATCCGTCGCCGGAGAGTTCCTTGATGACGCCGATGCGCACGCCCGTGAGGGCGCCGTCCTTGAGACCGTCGCGCGCGGCGGCGGCCATCGACGGCCAGCTGTCGGTCAGCGAGGTGGAGTCGAGGGGGTCGTGGCCGCCGATGACGTCATGCAGCAGGGCAGCGTCATAGACCGTGCGGGAGACCGGTCCGACCTGGTCGAGGCTGGAGGCCAGGGCGATCGCCCCGTAGCGGGAGACTCCGCCGTAGGTGGGCTTGACGCCGACCGAGCCGGTGACGGCGGCGGGCTGGCGGATGGATCCGCCGGTGTCGCTGCCGAGGGCGAGCGGCGCCTGGAAAGAAGCGACGGCCGCGGCCGAGCCGCCACCGGAGCCACCGGGGATACGGTCGCGGTCCCAGGGGTTGCGAGTAATTCCGTAGGCGGAGTGTTCGGTGGAGGACCCCATGGCAAATTCGTCCATGTTGGTCTTGCCGAGCGGCACGAGGCCGGCCGCACGCAGTCGGGCAACGACGGTCGCGTCGTAGGGCGGAACCCAGCCTTCAAGAATTTTCGACCCGGCGGTGGTGGGCATGTCTTGGGTGGCCAGCACGTCTTTGATCGCGATCGGAACCCCGGCGAGCGGGTTCAGCACCTCGCCGGCAGCGCGGCGGGCGTCAATCTGGGCGGCGGTCGCCAGGGCGGCCTCGCCCGCCACGTGCAGAAAGGCGTGCAGGTCGGTGTCGACGGCCGTGATGTGGTCGAGGTGCGCGCTGGTCGCTTCGACGGCGCTGACCTGCTTGCTGACCAGCAGCTCGCTGAGCGCTGCGGCGGAGAGCTTGGTGAGATAGGTCATGGTTACTCCTCGTCCAGAATGGCGGGCACGCGGAATTTGTCACCGGCGCGGTCGGGGGCGCCGGACAGGGCCTGCTCGACGGTCAGTGATGGCACGACGACGTCTTCACGGTAGACGTTGGTCAGCGGCATCGGGTGGCTCGTGGCCGGGGTGTCAGCGGTGGCTACCTCAGAGACCTTGGCAATCGAGTCGACGATCTGGCCGAGGTCGTGGGTGAGATTGGTGATCTCGAGGGGGCTGAGGTCGATCCGAGCAAGGTATGCCAAATGGGCAACCTGCTCAGCCGTGATTTCCGACATGGAACTCCGATACGCATTGGGGTGGATACCCCAATCCTATTCGCCAGCCGCCGCGAGCCCGATCCGCCGACCGCACCAGGTGCGCACCCGCGCCCCTGGCGTCCGTGTCCGTTGCCTGGACCGGCACCGGCACCGGTGGGCCATTCGCTTTGATCCTGTGAAGCCTGGCATCGCCAACGAGGAGAAAAAAGTCTCCTGGAGCCAGAATTTCAGCGGGAACTAACCGCGTAGGAGCACACTTTAGATATGAGAGCACTTGTTGTTGAGCAGAACCTGGGTGGTTCCGTGCTTTCGATGCGCGATCTGCCGAGCCCTGAACCGGGCCCGCGTCAGGTGAAGATCCGTGTGCGGACTGCGTCGTTGAATCGTGCCGACCTTGCCCAGCGCGCCGGAACCCACCAACCGGTCAGCCCGGGCAGCGCACCGGTCGTTGTGGGGCTGGATGCCGCGGGCGATGTCGTCACGGTGGGATGCGAGGTCAAGGGAGTACAGTTCGGGGACCGTGTCATGGCCACCGTCAGCGGCGGTTTGAGCGAGGAAATCGTTGTCGACGCTGCGCTGGTCGTACCGATTCCGCGGGCGTGGTCCTACGCGGAGGGTGCCGCTGCCATCCTCGGGTTGATGACCGAGCACAACGCGCTCCGCACCGCGGGTGGCCTCAGGCCGGGCGAAACGGTGCTGATTCATGCGGCTGCCTCATCGGTGCGTCTTCAGTACGTACAGTTGGCAAAATACCTGGGCGCTGGAGCGGTTATCGCAACCGTTCGCACGGACCGGGCAACTGACCTGCTCCGTTCCCAGGGTGCCGATCACGTGGTCGACGTTAACGAGGCCGGTTTCGCTGATCGGGTTTTGGAACTGACGGATGGCCGCGGGGTCGACGTCATCATCGACCATGTTGGTGGCCCGTATCTTGCGGACAATATTCGCTGCGCCGCACTCCTGGGACGCCTGGTCGGTGTGGGGCGCCTCGGCGGTGCCCACGGTGTTCTTGATTTGGAAGCACTGGCGTTTAAACGATTGAGCATCATTGGGGTCACTTTTCGCACCCGCGACGCTGCGGAAAAAAAGCCGAGATCGTCGCCGCGCTGCGCGCCGAGGTCGACCCGGCTTTCGAAGCACTACGCCCATCGATTGATCGGATTCTGCCCTGGACCGAAGTCCAACAAGCGCAGGACCTGATGGCCGGGAACTCCCACCTGGGCAAGATCGTTCTGAGTCTTGAGACTACGTAAGCCAGACCGTCTGGATATGCACACGACGCAAGGAACCGCATGCGCGAAACCGACTTCTTTAACGGCGTTCGGGTACCCGTCATTGGGCAGGGAACCTGGCATCTCGGTGAAGACCCCGCGAAGCGAAAGACCGAGGTGGCGGCCCTGGGCGCCGGGATCGACGCCGGCCTGACCGTGATCGACACCGCCGAAATGTATGGCGACGGTGCCTCGGAAGAACTCGTCGGCGAGGCCATTCGAGGGCGACGCGATGAGGTCGTGCTGGTCAGCAAGGTCTACCCACATAATGCGAGCCGCAGCGGTGTCGTCGCTGCGTGCGAGCGCAGCCTGCGCCGGCTCGGAACCGATCGACTCGATGTCTACTTACTGCATTGGTCCGGCAGTATTCCACTCGCCGAGACCGTCGACGGGTTCGAACACCTCCGTGCCGCTGGCAAGATTCGGAGTTGGGGGTTATCGAATTTCGACCTGGATGATCTGGAGCCAGTACCCGAGGGATGTGCCACCAACCAGGTGCTCTACAACCTCGGCAGTCGGGGCATCGAGTTCGATCTGCTGCTTTGGCAGCAACACCAGCGTATGCCGCTTATGGCCTATTCGCCGCTCGGGCAGGGACCGTCCCTGTTGGAACATCCGCTGCTGGCCGAACTGGGAAAATGGCACGGGGTGACTGCTGCCCAGATCGCCCTGGCCTGGGTTATCCGGCAACCGGGCATCATCGCGATCCCCAAGGCTTCGTCTCTCGAGCACGTGCGCCAGAATGTCGGCGCGGGCGCGGTGGTTCTCGATGCTGAAGATTGTCTGGCTCTCGATAACGCATTTCCGGTGCCTCGCGGAAAACAACCGCTCGATATTCTGTGACGGCGTCCGCTCGTTCCTGAAGCGCACTCCGGTCAGGTCGGGTTCTCTGAATTTGGTCACCGTCCGGACAGCCACCTCCACGAGGTGCGCAGTGGCAGATCATGTCCGATCGTGATAAAACTGAGGCATGCTCATTTTCCGCACAGTCTAGAACTGTCGGGACATTCATCCATTCAATACCTCCGAAAGTGAAGACGGATCTTCCGCAGCCACATTCAAAAAAGTCAAGGAGTGAAAAGAAATGAAGGCAGTCGTTTACAAGGGCCCAAATGAAGTCAGTGTTGAAGACGTTCCGGACGCCAAGATCGAACGTCCCACTGATGTTTTGGTTCGCATTACGGCAACAAATATCTGCGGTTCAGATTTGCACATGTACGAGGGGCGCACCGACTTCGAAGTTGGACGCACGTTTGGCCACGAAAATATGGGCGAGGTCATCGAGATCGGTAACGGCGTCGACGCGGTCAAGGTCGGCGATCGGGTCGTGTTGCCGTTCAATATTTCCTGCGGATTTTGCAAGAATTGCGAACGCGGTTTTACCAACTATTGCATGACCACTCAACCAGACCCGGTCGGCGCGGGCGCCGCTTACGGCTTCGCGGGAATGGGTCCGTATCCCGGCGGTCAAGCCCAAATGCTGCGCGTGCCCTACGGCGACAGCAACTGCCTGCGCTTGGGTGAAGACGCGATAGAAAAGCAAAACGATTACGTGATGCTGTCGGACATCTTTCCGACGGGTTATCACGCTACCGAGATGGCCGGCGTGATCCCCGGTGACACCGTGGTGATCTACGGTGCGGGTCCGGTCGGGCTCATGGCCGCCCTGTCCGCGACGATCAAGGGCGCGAGTAAAGTCTGGGTTGTGGACCGACGCCCGGACCGGCTGGCCCTCGTTGAGCAGATCGGTGCGACCGCCGTTGATGATTCGAAGGTGGATCCGGTTCAGTTCGTGCTGGACCAGACCAAGGGTAAAGGCGCGGATCGGGGTTGTGAATGCGTGGGCTATCAGGCCCACGATCCACAGGGCACCGAAGATCCCGCTATGACTCTGAATCGGCTGATTCAGTCCGTGCGCATCACCGGGGGCATTGGCGTTGTCGGCGTCTTTCTGCCGGCAGANTAAGCAGGGCAAGCTGGCCATTGACTATGGCCTGCAGTGGCTCAAGGGGCAAAGCATGGGCAGCGGCCAATGCCCGGTGAAGAAATACAATCGGCAATTGCGCGACCTGATTGCCGTGGGCAAGGCCAAGCCTTCATGGATCGTTTCGCACGAGGTCCCGCTCAGCGAAGCCGTGGATGCCTACAAGAACTTCGGCGACCGCAATAACGGGTGGACCAAAGTCATCCTCAAGCCCGAGTAGACCACTGTCGAACTAACTCGCCGCGGCGCGTTCACCGCTCGGACTCGAACGTGGAAGGAGTGAACACGAGTTCGTCCAATGATCCAACCGAAAGCGCAACCATCACAGGCACCGACATGGTCGCCGAGTTCGGCGGGGCGGCATTCGCGGGTGCCGCCCCTGATCAGCCGGACGACCCGTTCACCGGGACCCGTTCACCGGGACGGCGCGTTCAGCGGGACGGCGCTTGCCGCCCGAAGCCCCACAGGGTAGCGGCGACAACAACCCCATATGCCAGTGCGGGGCGATGTCGCTGGCCCAGTCTTTGGCGGTCCAGGTGCGGGGGTCGGTCACCCCGAGAACCGTCATCGGCACGTTGCCGCCAATCAGCGCGCCAACCGTGGCCGCCAGTCCGCTCATCACCGGCGCGGGTCGCCAACCGGCAGAGCGGAAGAGTCCGAGCAGTGCACCAACACCCACGCCCACGATCACACCGGTCATCGGCCCGATGCCCGCGATCCGATTTTTTCTCACCACGTCAGATCCGGGGATTGTGAGCTGGGCGACGTCGGCAAGTTTCTCGACGGTGGCCTGCGGAGTGGAGCTGGCCGGTCTGCCTTTGAGCGCCATCCTGAGGTAGCTCACGGCGTTGAGCGCGGTGGTGCCTGCCGCGCCAGCCGCCGCGCCGCCCAGGAACCCACGGAGCAGGCTCATGGTCGACGAACGAGTTCGGCGGAGAAATAGTAATCGCATGTGCTGGGCATGGCACTCCTTCGAAAGAGGCGACAACGCATCGGCCTGATTTCGGCTTACACCGACAGCAGCCGCATTTCAAGAGGACTGGCTGTAGTGGCCCATTACGAACAACGTCGGACGCTCGGTGCGCGGCCGGTGGAATTTCACGCAAAACCAAGGAAACCTGTGCGGCAGCCTACGTGGATGCAGGTGAGGACGCGGGCGCCAACCCGGCCGGCCCCTCCGCGAGCAGGGTACGAAACTCGTCGGCGTCGAGAATGCGGATGCCGAGGGTTTCGGCCTTGCCGAGCTTGGATCCTGCGCCCGGCCCGGCGGCGACGAAGTCAGTGTTCTTCGACACGCTCGACGCGCTCTTGCCGCCGGCGGCGATGATCGCCTCCTGGGCGCCCTCCCGCGTGAAGCCCTCGAGCGAGCCGGTAGCGACGACAGTGAGCCCGGCGAGCACTCCTCCGGCGGCCTCGGCCGCGCCAGGACCTGAATGCCCCAGCGTGGCGAATTGCACGCCGGCCGCGGCCCACTGGGTGATGATTGCGACGTGCCAGTCCACCAGGAACCAGGCGAGCACCGCGTCAGCGATAATGCCGCCGACGCCGTCGACCTCGGCGAGTTCCTCCCGGCTGGCCGCGCGAATGGCGTCGAGCGAACCGAAATGGTTCGCCAGTGCGCGGGCGGCGACCGGGCCGACGTGACGGATGTTGAGCGATACCAGGATGCGCCAGAGCGGCTTGGTCTTGGCTTTCTCGATCTCGGCGAGCAGTTTGAGGGCACTCGCCGAGGGCTGCAAACCGGTCAGGCCCGCCTTCTTCTCGGCGGGGTTCGGATTGCGCGAGAACGGCATGCGGATTTTTGCGACCCCGTCGTCGTCTTCCTTCGGCAGTCCGGTTTCGGCGTCGCGCACGATCACCTGGATCGGCAGCAGGTCCGCCAGCTTGAGGTCGAACAGGCCCGCCTCGGTGGGCAGCGGCGGGTCGGCCGGCACAATCGGCTGGGTCAGCGCGGAGGCGGCAACCTCGCCGAGAACCTCGATGTCGAGACCGCCGCGACTGCCGATGTGCTCGACCCGGCCGCGTACCTGGGCCGGGCAGCTGCGCGCGTTCGGGCAGCGCAAATCGATATCGCCCTCCTTCGCCGGGGCCAGCGGAGTGCCGCATTCCGGGCAGTTCAGGGGCATGACGAATTCGCGTTCGGTGCCGTCGCGCAGCTCGACGACCGGGCCGAGCACCTCGGGAATGACGTCGCCAGCCTTGCGCAGCACGATCGTGTCGCCGATCAGCACGCCCTTGGCCTTCACGACGTCCTGGTTGTGCAGGGTGGCCTGGCGCACCTCACTGCCGGCCACGAGCACCTTTTCCATCACGGCGAAGGGGGTCGCCCGGCCGGTGCGGCCGACACTGACGATAATGTCGAGCAGTTTCGTGTTGACCTGCTCTGGCGGGTACTTGTAGGCGATGGCCCAGCGCGGTGCCCGGTTTGTGGCGCCGAGTTCGGCGTGCAGGGCCAGTTCGTCGATCTTGATGACGATGCCGTCGAGTTCGTGCACCACGCTGCCGCGGTGGGCTCCGTAGTACTCGATGAACTCGGCAGCCTCGGCAACCGACTCGACCACCTTGAAGTAGCTGCTGGTCGGCAGTCCCCACCCGTCGAGCAGGCCGTAGACCTCGGATTGCGTGCTGACGGGCGGGTTCTCCCAGGCGCCGATGCCGTGCACGAGCATGCGCAGCCGCCCCAGGCGGGCCTTCATGAGGCGCAGTTGGTCGGTGTTCTTGCCGGCCGCCTTCTGGCGCAGCGACCCGGCCGCCGCGTTGCGGGCATTCGCGAACACTCGCTCGCCCGCTGCGGACTGTGCGGCATTCAGCTCGTCGAAGGCGGCAGTGGGAAAGAACACCTCGCCACGCACCTCCATCAACGACGGATGCCCGGTGCCGTCCAGGCGAGACGGGATGCCGGGCACGAGGTCTATGTTCTCGGTGACGTCTTCGCCGACGACCCCGTCACCGCGGGTGGCCGCGGAGACGAGCACTCCATCGGCGTAGCGCAGATTGATGGCGAGGCCGTCGATCTTGAGCTCGCACAGATAGTGCACCGCGCGGCCCGAGTTCTCCGCGGCCTTGCGGGCCCAGGCGTCGAACTCGTCGAGGGAGAAGACGTTGTCGAGGCTGAGCATCCGTTCGGCGTGGGTGACCGGGTCGAACAGTGTGACCTCGGCGCGGCCGCCGACGGTCTGAGTGGGGCTGTCTTGGCTCTGCAGCTCGGGGTGCAGCCGCTCCAGCTCGCCGAGGCGCCGCACGAGCAGGTCGTAGTCGGCGTCGGAGATGACGACCGTGTCCTGCCCGTAGTAGGCGTCCCGGGCGGCGAGTACGCGGGTGGTGATGTCGGCAGCCTCGGCGGCTGCGGCGACGAGGTCGTCAGGGGTGGTGTCGGCGACGGACTCAGGCATTGACCGGGACGGGGCTGGCCGAAGCGGTAGGTGCTGAGACGGAACTGCCTGATGAAATCGGTACGGCGCTGACCGTGCGATCGATGGTGCATTGGCCGAGTACCCGGGTGCCGACGTAGACGACGGCGGTCTGCCCGGGGGCGACGCCGGCGAGCGGCTGGTTCGGAATGATGCGCAATTCGACCGTGCCGTCGACGCCGGTGACGGCGGCGGTTGAAACGACCTGGGCTACGGCAGGTTCCGGGTCGGCGTGGGCGCGAATCTGCACATGACAGGCGAATTCCACCTCTGGATGCTCGGGGGCGAGCCCGGCCCAGGTGTACTTGTTGCCGGCGATCTCCTTGATGGCGAGCGCCTCCTTCGGACCGACGACGACCGTGTTGGTGATCGGGCGCACCTCAAGCACGAAGCGCGGCTTGCCGTCGGCGGCCGGAGTGCCAATGGAGAGGCCCTTGCGCTGGCCGACCGTAAACGCGACGGCGCCGTCGTGCTGCCCGAGGGTGTTGCCCTCCCGGTCAAGGATGTCGCCGGTTACCGGGGCGACGCGTTCGCCGAGCCAGCCCTTGGTATCGCCGTCTGGAATAAAGCAGATGTCGTAGGAGTCGGGCTTGTTCGCCACCGAGAAGCCGCGTTCGGCGGCTTCTTTCCGCACCTCGGCCTTGGTCGGCGTGGCGCCGAGCGGAAACATGGAGTGGTTAATCTGGTCAGCGGTGAGCACGCCGAGCACGTAGGACTGGTCTTTAGCCCAGGCGGCCGCGCGGTGCAGCTCCTTGTTGCCATCGGCATCCGTCAGAATGCTCGCGTAGTGGCCGGTGCAGACGGCGTCGAAGCCGAGGGCCATGGCCTTTTCGAGCAGGGCGGCGAACTTGATCTTTTCGTTGCAGCGCATGCACGGGTTCGGGGTACGGCCGGCGGCGTATTCGGCGATAAAGTCGTCGACGACGTCGAGCTTGAACCGTTCGGAGAAGTCCCAGACGTAGTAGGGGATGCCCATGATGTTGGCGGCGCGCTGGGCATCCATTGAATCTTCAACGGTGCAACAGCCGCGACTGCCGGTGCGCAACGTGCCCGGCATTCGGCTCAGTGCGAGATGCACGCCGACCACCTCGTGCCCCGCTTCGACCGCGCGCGCGGCTGCGACGGCGGAATCAACACCGCCACTCATTGCTGCTAAAACCTTCACCCAACGAGTGTACGCGGAGTATCTGACACGGCCAAGGTCAGCGCCCGGGCACCCGATCGGCCATTCCGGCCCGGAGCGCCTGGGCGTGCGCGGCCGGCAACGCCGCGAGCAGCGCGTCGACGTCGGCATCGGTCGACGTGTGGCCCAGGGTGATCCGCAGAGCACCGCGGGATTCGATCTCGTTGCGCCCCATCGCCCGCAGCACGTGCGAGGGTTCGGGCACCCCGGCCTGGCAGGCCGACCCGGTCGACACCGACACTCCGGCGGCGTCGAGCAGAAACAGCAGCGAGTCGCCCTCGCAGCCGGCAAAACTGAAGTGCGCGTTACCCGGCAGCCGAATGATCGGGTCGCCATTGAGCACAGCATCGGGTGCGACCCGCGCCACGCCTGCGATCACCCGGTCGCGCAGGGCTGCCAGGCGCGCGGTTTCGCCGCCGGCAGCCGCAGACAGCTCAGCCGACAGAGCGGATGCCGCCACCGCGAACGACACCGCTGCCGCGACATCCTGCGTGCCGCTGCGCACCTTACGCTGCTGTCCGCCACCGTGGATGAGCGGTTCGACGGTGGTGGCGCGACCGAGCACGAGAGCGCCGATACCGACCGGTCCGCCGACCTTGTGCGCCGAGACGCTGAGCGCCGACACCCCGGCGGCGGCCAGCGTGCGAAAGTCCACCGGAATATAGCCGTACGCCGCAACGGCGTCGACGTGCACCGGAATGCCGTGCACCGCGGCGAGCGCCGCCACCTCGGCGACGGGTTCGATGGTGCCGACCTCATTGTTGGCCATGATCACGCTGACCAGCGCAATATCAAACGGGTCCCGGGCAATAGCAGCCTTGAGCGCGGCGAGGTCGACGCGGCCCTGGTCGTCGAGCGGAATCCACTCGATCACGGCACCGTCATGCTCGGCGAGCCACTCGACGGTGTCGAGGGTGGCGTGGTGTTCGCCGCCGGGCACCAGAATGCGCCGGCGCGGGGCGCGCGCCCAGTACAGCCCCTTGATTCCGAGGTTGATGGCCTCGGTGCCGCTGCCGGTGAAAACAACCTCGATCGGGTCGCAGCCGAGGCTGGCGGCCACGATTTCGCGCGACTCTTCGAGCATCCGCTTGGCATTCTGCCCCTGGCTGTGCACCGAAGCGGGGTTACCGACGACACCCATCGCTTCGGCGTAGGCGGCAATAGCGGCGGGGAGCATGGGCGTGGTCGCCGCATGGTCCAAATAGACAACCATGCCCCCTATTTTACGCCCCCAAATTTTACGCACCCCAAATTTACCGTCGAGCGGATGCCGGTGGTCGTCAGCTTCCCGCACACTGATTATTCTTGAACCCATGAGTTCCACCGATCCCCTGCGCAACCTCGGTGTGCGACTAACCAGCGCCGGCGGCGAACTACGGGTGTGGGCCGAACACGCCGACGCCATGGACCTGTGTCTTTTCGACGACACCGACCCGAACTGGATCGTCAAGAGCGTGCCGATGACCAAGGACGTGCACGGCGTGTGGTCCGGCAAATCGCGCACGCTGTCCCCTGGGCGCCGCTACGGTATCCGCGTCTCCGGCCCGGCCAGCTCGAAGAACTCGTTTCACCCGGAGAAAACCCTGATCGAACCGTATTCTCGTGGTCTGGTGCGGGTCGGGGCCGGACTTTGGCAGTCCTCGGTGGTCGATGACTATTTCGACTGGAACGGCGCCACGAAACCGAAAGTCGCCCTCGACCACACGGTGGTCTATGAGGCGCACGTGCGCGGCGTCAGCCGGCTCAATCCGCTGGTGCCGGCCGTCCTGCGCGGCACCTATGCCGGGCTCGCCCACGAATCGACCATCGCCTACCTAAAAGACCTCGGCGTGACCGCGGTCGAGCTGTTGCCGGTGCAGGCGTTCGTGTCGGAGCAGCGTCTCATCAAACAGGGCCTAATCAACTACTGGGGTTACAACACCCTCAACTTTTTTTCGCCGCACGCCGACTACGCCACCCAGGCAGCGCAGTCGGCCGGTCCGGCCGCTGTGCTGCGCGAGTTCAAAGGCATGGTCAAGCTGCTGCACGAGGCCGGGCTCGAAGTCATTTTGGACGTGGTCTACAACCACACGGCCGAGGAGGGTCGCAACGGCCCGGTCACGAGCCTGCGCGGCATCGATAACGCGGCATATTACCGTCAGGACGATTCCGGGGCGTATATCGACGTGACCGGGTGCGGCAACACGGTCAATTTCAGCCACGACGTGCCGAAGCGCCTCGTGCTCGATTCCCTGCGGTACTGGGCCAACGAGGTGCAGGTCGATGGGTTCCGCTTCGACCTGGCCGCTACGCTCGGCCGGGACGCCGGCGTGGTCTACGACCCGCAGCATCCGCTGCTCACCGAGATTCGCGACGACCCGGAGCTGGCGGGTGTGAAACTCATCGCCGAACCGTGGGATGTCGGGCAGGGCGGCTGGCAGACCGGCAATTTTCCGCCCGGGTGGACCGAGTGGAACGACCGCTACCGCGATCGGATGCGCGACTTCTGGCTCTCCGACATGAAGAGTCTGCGTCTGACCGGCTCGGCCGGCAGCGGCATCGGACGCTTTGCGACCCGCGTCGCCGGGTCGTCGAACACTTTTTCGGAAGCGCGCGGCCCGCTCGCCTCGCTCAACTTCATCACCGCGCACGACGGCTTCACCCTCGCCGATCTCACCGCCTACGATACGAAGCACAACCTCGGCAACGGCGAGTCGAACCGTGACGGCACCGACAACAACAGCTCCTACAACCACGGCGTCGAGGGTCCGACCCGCGACGTGGCCATTCTGGCCACCAGGCGGAAGGCCATGCGCAACCTGCTCGGCACACTGCTGCTCTCGGCCGGCATTCCCATGCTCACCGCCGGCGACGAGTTCGGCCGCAGCCAGCGCGGCAACAACAACGCCTACTGCCAGGACAGCGAGCTGACCTGGCTCAACTGGGACTTCGACGACTGGCAGCAGGACCTGCACCGGGTCACCCGCCGCCTTCTGCAGCTGCGCCGGGAAAACCCGGCCCTGCGCCCCGTGCACTTCGGTCGCTTCGGCGAGACGACGCCGAGCGCCAGCCAGCTGGACTGGTACAACATCGCCGGCGAAGCGCTCACCGGGGAGGCCTGGAACTCGCCGACCGAGCGCACCCTGCAGTACATGGCAGCGTCCACCCCCGAACACGAAGCCTTCAACCGTATTTTGCTCGTGGTGAACGCCCGCGAGCAGGACGAGACGGTCACCCTGCCAGCGCACGAGGGAGTGGATGCCTACACACTGCTCTGGGATTCCGGTCACGACGACCTGCGCGACTCGGTGATCGAGCACGCGCCCGGCACTGCCCTGTTCGTGTCCGGTGCGTCGATGCAGCTGATGCGGGCGCACGGCGCGTTCGTTCCGCGCCGCGCACGGCGCGCCTGACCGGCTAGTTCGCGATGGCGACCAGACCCATTTCGGCCGGGCTGATCAGCAGGTCATTGCGGGGAACGACACGCACGGTATACCCAAAGGCTCCGGCCCGGTCGAGCTCGACCGTTCCGGTGAACAGGGTGGCGCCGCCGGTCGATGCTTCTTTCAGCGGTGCCGGTTCGAGCGCCTGAATGGCCACGTCGCGCAGCTCGTCGGTGCCCAGGCTCTTGCCGTAGACGACCTCGACGGTCACGTCCTCTGCCGCCAGTCCGCCGAGCTGCACGTGTGCGCGCAGGTGCAGGTCGTCGCCCACTTCGGGCACCGACGAGACACCGCCCGATTCCACGTGGGTCACCGCGACCTGCGGCCAGGCCGACACGATCCGGCCCTTCCACGCGGCCAGTTCGCGGGCCGCGCGGTAGTTGTTGGCCGACATCAGCCCTTCGTAGTGTCCGGCCGGGCGATACAGCCGCTGCACGTACTCGCTGACCATACGGTCGGCGGACAGTGCCGGCGAGAGGGTGGCGAGGGTGTGCCGAATATTCGAGACCCACCGTTCGGGCACGTCATCGGCGTTCCGTTCGTAGAACGTCGGGGCGACCTGATGCTCGATCAGGTCGTAGAGCGCTTCGGCTTCGAGCCGGTCGCGTTCAGCGGAGTCGCCGGCCGAATCGGCAGACGGAATCGCCCAGCCGTTCTTGCCGTCGTAGTATTCGGGCCACCAGCCGTCGAGGATCGACAGGTTGAGGGCACCGTTGAGGGCAGCCTTCATGCCGCTCGTTCCGCAGGCCTCGAGCGGACGGAGCGGATTGTTGAGCCAAACATCCGTTCCCGGGTACATCAGCTGGGCCATGGCGATGTTGTAGTCGGGCAGAAAAGCGATGCGCGTGCGCAGGGCCGGGTCGGCCGCGAACTGCACGATCTTCTGGATCAGGCGTTTGCCCTCTTCGTCGGCGGGGTGCGACTTGCCGGCGATGACGATCTGAATCGGATGCTCCGAGTGCAGCAGCAGGGCGCGCAAACGTTCAGGGTCGTGCAACATCAGGGTGAGCCGCTTGTAGGTAGGAACACGGCGGGCGAACCCGATGGTCAGCACGTTCGGGTCGAAGACACGATTGATCCAGGTCGGGGGGATGCCGCCCGGGTTCTGGTCCCGCCAGGCGTTCAGCAGTCGGCGGCGGGCATCCTCGACGAATTGCAGGCGCATCTGACCGCGCACCGACCACAGGTCCTGGTCGGAGACATCCGCAGAGGCCCAGTTGGCCGTCGAGGTGTCGCTCGTGCCGAGCTTGGTGTGGGCGAGGCTCTTCAGCGCCGGGTCGGTCCAACTCTGCGCGTGCACGCCATTCGTGATCGACGTGATCGGAACATCCGCTGAATCAAAGCCAGGCCACAGGCCGTTGAACATGCGACGGCTGACCTCGCCGTGCAGGGTCGAGACACCGTTGGCGTGCTGGCCGAGCCGCAACCCCATAATGGCCATGTTGAACACGTCGTTGGAACCGCCATCGTAGCTCTCAGCGCCGAGCGCGAGCAGATCTTCCACATCGACGCCGGGCAGCAGGTCGGTGCCGAAGTAGCGTCGCACGAGCGACCGCTCGAAGCGGTCGATGCCGGCGGCGACCGGAGTGTGGGTGGTGAAAACGGTGCCGGCGCGGGCCACCTGCAGAGCTTCCTGAAAGCTGAGGCCCTCGCCGATCAGGCTGGAGATGCGCTCGAGGCCGAGGAAACCGGCGTGACCCTCGTTGGTGTGGAACACTTCGGGCTCCGGCAGTCCGTGCAGCGAGCTCCACAGCTTCACCGCGCGAGCACCGCCGATGCCCAGCAGCAGTTCCTGCAGCAGGCGGTGTTCGCCGCCGCCGCCATACAGGCGGTCGGTGACCAGGCGCAGGTCGTCGGCGTTCTCCGGAATGTCGGCGTCGAGCAACAGCAAACGCACTCGGCCCACCTTGGCCTGCCAGACCCGGGCATGCAGGGTGCGGTCGTCGGGCAGCGCGAGCGACACCTGTACGGCGGAGCCGTCGGCCCGGCGCAGCACGGCGAGCGGAAGCCCGTCGGGGTCGAGCAGCGGATAGCTTTCCATCTGCCAGCCGTCAGGAGAGATGGCCTGGCTGAAGTAGCCGGCGCGATAGAACAGGCCGACGCCGACCAAAGGCAGGCCAAGGTCCGAAGCGCTCTTCAGGTGGTCACCGGCGAGAATGCCGAGGCCCCCCGAATACTGCGGCAGGGCAGCGGCGATGCCGAACTCCGGTGAGAAGTAGGCGATGGCGGCCGGCTTCTCGCCCTCGAGCCCCTGGTACCAGCGTGGCTGCTCGAGATAGTCGCGCAACCCGTCACGGGTGGCGTTGACCTCGGCGACGTAGTCGTGATCCTGCGCGAGATCGTCGAGGCGACGCGGGGCGACGGCACCGAGCAGCGCGACCGGGTCGGTGCCGATCTCGCGCCAGAGCTCGGGGGCAATGTGCTCGAATAGTTGCCGTGTGGGCTCATGCCACGACCAGCGGAGATTGCCGGCAAGCTCCTCCAGAGCCGCGAGCGGCTCGGGGAGAACGGCACGGACGGTAAATTTACGGATGGCCTTCACGAGGTCAACCTTAGGGGTGCCACGTGTCCAACACGTAACAGTCAAACTTCACCGCGCGCACGCCAGGAGGGCAGAACGCGGAAGCCATTGCCACGCTTTCACGCTACGGTCGTGGTGTGGCCAAGACAGCAGCAAAAAAAACGATCCTGACGACAGCATCGAGCAGCGCCCCCGCGCGCGCGTCTGCGGGCGCGGCTGCGGGAAGCCGCGCCGCCGCATCCGTTGGTCGAATCCCCGTTCTCGACCTGTCTCCCCAGCTGAACGACAACCTCTGGCCGGCCCGCGCCTTCGTGGGCGAAGTGGTGCCGTTTGGCGCGACCGCTTTTCGTGAGGGACACGACCTCATCGGCGTCGATCTGCAGCTGACGGCGCCCGACGGCAGCACCACGCGGCATCCGATGGCGTTGCAGGCCGACGGCACCGACCGCTACGGCACCGAGGCCCAACTCGGCGCTGCTGGCCACTGGACCTATCGGGTGCGAGCCTACGCCGACGACTTCGCCACCTGGGAACACAATGCCGCGATCAAGATACCGGCCGGCATTGACGTGGAACTCATGTTCACCATCGGCGGCGAACTCCTCACCCAGGCCGGCGTCGACAAAGCCCGCCCGCTCGCCGCCCGCCGTCTGTTTCAAGCGGCCGCGAAGACCCTCGCCGACACCGGTAAGCCGGCCACCGAGCGTTTTCTCGCCGTGGCAGATGCCGCCCTCCTGCAGGCCATCAGTGCCCACCCCCTCGCCGGACTAGCCTCGCTATCGGCCGAGCGCACGATTATCGTCGAACGGGCCAGAGCCGGGGTCGGCTCCTGGTACGAATTCTTTCCACGCTCGGAGGGCGCCGTGCGGCGCGCCGACGGCAGCTGGAAAAGCGGAACGTTCCGCACCGCAGCCAAGCGACTGCCCGAAGTGGCCGCCATGGGCTTCGACGTGCTCTACCTTCCGCCGATTCACCCGATCGGGCAGGCCTTTCGCAAGGGGCCGAATAATTCGCTCGAGGTCGCCCCCGGCGATCCGGGCTCGCCCTGGGCGATCGGCTCGAAAGACGGCGGCCACGACGCCATCCACCCAGACCTCGGCACGGTGGCCGACTTCACGTTCTTTCTGCAGAAGGCCGCCTCCCTCGGCATCGAGGTCGCCCTCGACTTTGCGCTGCAGGCTTCCCCCGACCATCCCTGGGTCACGGAACACCCGGAGTGGTTCACGACGCTGCCCGACGGCAGCATCGCCTACGCCGAAAACCCGCCGAAAAAATATCAGGATATCTACCCGATCAATTTCGACAATGATCCGGACGGCATCCGCGCCGAGGCGCTGCGCCTGCTGCGTTACTGGATCAGCCTCGGCGTGCGTATCTTTCGGGTGGACAACCCGCACACCAAACCGCTCGACTTCTGGGAATGGCTGCTCGCCGAAGTCAACCAGGCCGACCCCGACGTGGTGTTTCTGGCCGAAGCGTTCACTCGCCCGGCCCTCATGCAGGCGCTCGGCAAGGTCGGCTTCCAGCAGTCGTACACCTACTTCACCTGGCGCAACACGAAGATCGAGCTCGAGGAGTTCTTCGACGGCCTCGCCACCGACACCCCCGACTTTCTGCACCCGAACCTGTTCGTGAACACCCCCGATATTCTCACCGAATACCTGCAATTTGGCGGGCCGGCCGCCTTCAAGATTCGAGCGGCACTGGCCGCGACGGCGGCGCCGAGCTGGGGGGTCTACGCCGGTTTCGATCTGTTCGAGAACGTCGCACGGCCGGGCGCCGAAGAGAGCATCGACAACGAGAAGTACGAGTACCGGCCGCGTGACTGGAGCAAGGCCGAGGAGCTAGGTCAGTCCCTTGCGCCGTACCTCACGCTGCTGAACCGCATCCGCTCCGAGCATCCGGCGCTCGGCCAACTGCGCAACCTCGACATCCACTCGAGCGACGACGATTCGATCCTCGTCTACAGCAAGTACCTCGACGCGGCGTTCACCGGCACCGGCCAAGCGGATGCCCTCCTCATCGTCGCCAACGTCGACCCGCACTCGGTGCGCCAGACCGTGGTGCACCTCGACGTGACCCGGTTCGGCATTGCGCGCGGCGACACCTTCGACGTGCACGACCTCGTCTCGGGTGCCACCTGGACCTGGTCGGCCGATAACTTCGTGCGGCTCGATGCTTTCACCGAACCGGTGCACATTCTGCACGTCACTCCCCACGATCCTGGCCAGGGCCGCGCATGAGCGACGGCAAGAAGAAACACAAGAAGAAGAACAAGTCCACGGACAAGAAGGGTCAGGGAAAGAAAATCGACGCTAAGAAGGCTCAGTCCCCGAAGACACCGTCTGTGAAAAAGCACGTCGCCCCGCCCGAGCCGGCTGCGATCGACGATCACATCCTGGAGACCGTCGCCGCCGGCAGCTACTACAACCCCCACGAAATTCTCGGCCAGCACCTCGCCCACCAGACTGGCGTCTCCGACCCGCTCGTGATCATTCGCGCCCTACGCCCGCTTGCAACCGAGGTCTTCGCCATTCTCGCCAACGGCTCCCACGTGGAGCTGGCGCACCTCGCGCACGGCATCTGGCAGGGCGAAAGCACCCTCGGACTCAGCGACTACACGATCGAGGCCCGCTACGAGGACGCCCTCACCTGGATCTGCGATGACCCGTACCGATTCATCCCGACCCTCGGCGAGCTGGACCTGCACCTCATCGGTGAAGGCCGCCACGAGCGCCTCTGGGACGTTTTGGGCGCCCACCACCGTCAGCACCAGGGCATCACGGCGTCATCGACCGGCACTTCGTTCGCGGTGTGGGCACCGCACGCCCGCGCCGCACGGGTGATCGGCGACTTCAACGGGTGGAACGGCGTGACCCACGCCATGCGCAACATGGGAAGCACCGGCGTCTGGGAGCTGTTCATTCCGGGCCTCGAACTCGGCACCAACTACAAGTTTCAGCTGCTCGCGCAGTCCGGCGCCTGGGTGGAAAAGGCCGACCCGATGGCCCGTCTCGCCGAGGTACCACCGCAGACCGCGTCGGTCGTCACAGAGTCCCACTACGAGTGGGCGGATGACGCCTGGCTCTTCAATCGCAAGGCCAACGATCCGCACATCCAGGCCATGAGCGTCTACGAGATGCACGTCGGCTCTTGGCGCCCCGGCCTCGGCTACCGAGACCTGGCCGATGAGCTCGTCGGTTACCTGCAGGAACTGAGCTTCACGCACGTGGAATTCATGCCCCTGGCGGAGCATCCGTTTGGCGGTTCCTGGGGCTACCAGGTCAGCGGCTATTACGCACCGACCAGCCGGTTCGGCTCCCCCGACGACCTGCGCTACCTGATCGACCAGCTGCACCAGGCCGGCATCGGCGTGATCATGGACTGGGTGCCCGGTCACTTTCCCAAGGACGACTTCGCCCTGGCCCGGTTCGACGGCCAGGCCCTGTACGAGCACCCCGACCCGCGTCGCGGTGAGCAGCTGGACTGGGGCACCTACATTTTCGACTTCGGGCAGATGCAGGTGCGCAACTTCCTCGTCGCCAACGCGCTGTACTGGCTCGAAGAATTCCACATCGACGCCCTGCGCGTCGACGCCGTCGCCTCCATGCTCTACCTCGACTATTCGCGCGAAGACGGCCAGTGGGAGCCGAACCAGTACGGCGGCAACGAGAACCTTGAGGCGATCAGCCTGCTGCAGGAGATCACCGCGACGGCGTACAAGCGCAATCCGGGCACGATCATGATCGCCGAGGAATCCACCAACTGGGGCGGAGTGACGGCGCCGACCAGCGGTGGCGGCCTCGGTTTCGGGTTCAAGTGGAACATGGGCTGGATGCACGACTCGCTCGAGTACATGCAGGTCGACCCGATGTACCGCTCATACCATCACAACGACATCACGTTCTCGTTCATCTACGCCTTTAGCGAGAACTTCCTGCTGCCGATCAGCCACGACGAGGTCGTGCACGGCAAGGGCGCCCTGGTCTCCAAGATGCCCGGTGACTCCTGGCAGCAACTCGCCAATGTGCGCGCCTACCTCGCGTTCATGTGGGCGCACCCCGGCAAGCAGCTATTGTTCATGGGCAGCGAGTTCGGTCAGCGTTCGGAGTGGAGCGAAGAGCGCGGATTGGACTGGTGGATGCTCGACCAGCCGGCACACCGCGGCCTGTTCAATCTCGTCGGCCAGCTCAACCGGGTCTACCGCGACAACGCGAGCCTATGGAGCCGGGACAACGACCCGGGCGGCTTCGAACTGCTCGACGGCGGCGCTGCCAGCCAGAACGTCGTGTCGTTTCTGCGCTGGGACAACCACGGCGTTCCGGTCGCGTGCTTCTTCAACTTCGCCGGCCAGCCGCACACCGACTACCGGGTCGGCCTTCCGTTCGCCGGGCAGTGGGAGGAAATCCTCAACACGGATGCCGGCGACTTCGGCGGCTCCGGTGTGGGAAATCAGGGCAGTGTGGAGGCGTATAACGAGCCCTGGGCCGGTCGCCCGGCCTCGGCGACCGTGACCCTGCCGCCTCTGGCCGGTCTCTGGTTGCGCCTCCGCCGCTAACTATCCCGCGAGAGCGAAATGGAAAGTTAGTAGAGGAGGGCGGTGAGGCGCGAGCGTGTCGGGGGGACGCGGGGATCGTCCTGGCCGACGACCTCGAACAGCTCGAGGATGCGCTCGCGGATGGCGTTGCGCCCGGGGGCTGGCTGGGCCGGAAAGAGGCCGAGCAACCGATCGAAAGCGTCCTCGATGTGGCCGCCGGACAGATCGAGGTCGGCGACCAGAAGTTGGGCGTCGAGATCGTCGGGAGCGGATGCCGCCCCATTGCGAATCTGGTCGATGGTCTTGCCCTGCAGCCGCGCCAGCAGGCTAACCTGGGCCAGTCCGGCCACGGCCATCGTGTCGTTCGGGTTCTGCGCCAGTGCAGTGCGGTATTCGCTCTGGGCGGTGGCGTAGTCGCCGGCCTCGATGGCGGTGTACGCCTCCAGGTGGTGCGGTGGCAACGGCTCATCGACGGCAACGGCCGGCTCGGTGCCGGCGTTCGCGTCGGCGGCCTCGGCCGTGCCGGTCACGCCCTGCTGGGCGGCGAGCTCGAGCACCCGAACGAGCAGCTCCGCGATCTGCTCCTCGCCGAGCGGGCCGTTGAAGAGCTGTACCGGCTGACCGGTGATGACGGCGGCGACCGTGGGCACCGTCCGGACCTGGAACGCCTGAGCGAGTTGCGGATTCGCGTCAATGTCAACGCGGGCCAGCACGAACCGGCCGTCGAGGCCGGTGATGAGCTTCTCGAGCACCGCCAGAAGCTGGGTCGAAGGCTCGCTGCGGGGTGCCCACAGCCCGACGATCACGGGAACGCGGGACGAGAGCTCGAGCAGCTCACCGAAATTGGCGTCCGTGCCGTCGATGACGAGACTCGGAACCATGACGGGGCCGGACGGCGCCGGCGCTCCCCCCACGGGTGCACCGGTCACGGGCGCCCCGTTCGTGGCCACCGGGGGCGCGCCCGTCGGGGCACGGTTCACGAGCGAGGAGAGGTCGACCGCTCCGCGCAGGTTCGATCCGGAAGGGGGCATATTCGTCATGGAAGCTCCGCCGATGTGATGAGGCCCTGGGCAAAGCCCAGAAGCACGATTTTGTCGCTCGAACCGGCCGTGGGCACATAGAACAACAGCTGGTCGCGGTAGGTGTTCGAGAAGCCCTTGGCCGTGGTGGTGATGCCGGAGAGCGCCTTCGTGGCGAGGGCATCGGCCGCCGGACCCACGGTGGCACCGGCATCCACCGGCTTGACCGTTTCGGTCTCGGTCATGCTGACCGCCACGATGCTGCCCGAGTCGTTGGTCGCGAGGGCGACGGCTTCATCGCTGCCCGCGGCAGCCGCGAACTCGATCGACGCGGTCGACGGCAGGGCGGCGATCTTGGCCGCATTCAGGTCGGCGACCTGCACCCGGAAATTATCGCCCTCGCTCTCGAACAGCCCGAAGGAGGGGCTGGCTTCGCCCTGCACCAGGATGTCGGCGTACGCGGCGGCCAATTCATCCGGCGGCAGCAACAGCAACTTGTTGTCGGGAGCGATGGCCGGAGCACCGACGATGGCCGGAGCCACCTTGGGAACGTGCGCCGACTGCTCGAGCGCGAACAGGTAATCCACTTGGTAGTTCGTGCGGGGCGATTCCTGCTTGAGGATGACCGCCATCGTCGGAATGCTGGGGTCGTTTTCATCCTGGATGACGGTCATGACCACCCGCGGCCAGGAATTCGTCTGCTGCGGCAAGGTGAAGGTGAGCGGAGCACCCGCCAGAGCGACGAGCGGCGCCACGGCCGGATCCACGGCGCGAATCTTGTAGTTGGCCAGTCGTTGTTCCAGGGCCGGGCCGGTGAATCGCGTGGCGAGGGTCTCGGTATTCAGGTTCGCATCGGCATCCGCAGTGAGCAGCGAAATTTCGCTCATGATCGTCTCAAGCTGGGAGACGGTCACGGCGGGCGGTGGCAGCTCGGCGGCAGCTTCGACGGAATCGGTGGACTGGGGCGTCGGCGTTGGGGTCGCTGTGGCGGTGTTGGCCGTGCTGAAATCCGGCCACAGATCTGCCGAACAGCCACTCAACGCCAGACCGGAAACCACGATCATGGGAAGGATGGCGACCCGGCGAGCGATTCCTCGCCGTGACGTGATCTGACTGGCCTTGATCGCCTTCGGACGCGGCGCGCGCGGCAACCTGGGCATACGCGGACCGCGCGGAACATTGCGGCGCGGACGACGGGATCGACGCAGATGCAGCAGGGCCAGTAGGTACAACACCAGGCCGGCCAATAGCAGCAAGGCACCACCGGCCAGCAGCGGGCCCGCCCACGGCGTGGAATTGTCGGACGCCCACGATAAACGGATGCTGGCGGGCGCCGGTTCGATTCCGTCCGACGCGACGATCACCGAGATGCCCTCCGGCAGGGTCAGCGTGGTGGTCACGGAGTTCGTGCCGGAGTATTCGTCGAGCCACAGGTCGGAGCCGGCCGGATTCATGATCGCGGCGGCGGCATCCGTTGTGGCGGCATCCGTCCCTGCGCCACCGCCCGTGGCCCCCTCAGAATCGTCGGGCGTGACCGCCGCAGTGATGGTGGAGGTGAGCTCACCGGTTTTCTCGCTCAGGCCGACGGTGGCAAATGAGTCGTCACCGATCCAGGCCGCGACGTCTTCCGACCGCCCGTAGGCCACGAAGATGGGCCCGTCTCCGCGCACGTTGATGGTCTGGCTGCCCGAAGAGGCTGCGAGGGCGCTCGGGTCGATCACGGTGTACTTCGCCGTTCCGGTGACGGTCGAGCTCAGGGACGTGAAAGCGGGCTCGAGCAGGATCGTGCGCTGTGCGATGCCGAGAACGATCATCACGGCAGCAAGAACGAAGGCCGCAATGGCAAGAACAAAACGCACGTATCACCCTTCAGCATTTGAGCTGGTTGGTACTGTTCAGTCACTCTGGCTGACTCACGTGACTGAAAGTCCTCAGACACGGACCTTCTACGTTACTGCGTTCACCTGAAAGGTGCCTAATAGCAGCCGAGGCCCGGCCAGCCGATGATCGGGTATTCGCGACGGCGGCGAGACACTAAAATTGGGGGCGTTCCCCGTCATGCATGATCCATCGAGGGCCGGGGCCCCATCTGTAAGGAGTAAAAGTGTCTGACGACGAAGCTGATTTCACCCAGGTATTTCGCGGCTACGACAAGGACGAGGTGGCCAAGGCTATCCAGTCGCTGCGTCGCGAACTGATTCAAGCGAACACCCAGAACGCCGAGGCCGGCCGCGAGGTCAAACGCCTGGCGGCGCGCATCGACGATCTCAACGCCGAGATCGAAGAGGTTGGAAGCCCCACCTTCTCCGGACTTGGAACCAAGTTGGAGAACACCCTTCGCGTCGCCGAAGAGCAGTCCACTCGCGTCATCGCCCAGGCCGATATCGACGCCGAAAAGCTTCGGGCCGCTACCACTGACGAGGTGCAACTGCTCCGTCACAATGCCCTCGAGCAGGCCGAACGCACCCTGTCCGACGCCGCAGTCAAGGCGCGTCGGGTGCTCGATGACGTCAGGGTCGAAGCGGATGACGTGCGCGCCCGTGCCCAGGACGACCAGGCCCAGATCGTTCAGGATGCGGTTCGCGATGCCTCCCTGATTCGGGGCGCTGTCGCCACCGAGGCTGCGGAAGCCCGTGCCACGGTCAAGCGTGAGGTTGCGGCCATCCGCTCTGAAGCCGATCGTGAAGCGGCAGAAGTACGCGTGGTCGCTCAGCGTGAAGCCACCGAAGCCCGCGAGATCGCGGCCGGTCTGACAAACGAGACCGAACTCACCCGCGCCGAAGTAGCCCTGGAACTCGACCAGCAGCGGGCTGACCTGCAGCGCGAAACCGAGCAGGCCCGCGTCGATCTGGCCGCCGAGACCGACCAGGCCAGAGTCGATCTGGCTCGGGAGTCCGAGCTCGCCCGGCTGGCTGGCGCCCACGAGGCAGACCAGGCGCGCACCCTGCTCGCCGCCGAGATCGAACAGGGGCGCATTGACCTGGCCCGCGAGATCGAACAGGCACACGCAGTGACCGAGGTCGAACGCGAGCAGGCTCAGACCGATCTGGCCCGCGAACTTGATCGCAAGCGTGCCGGTCTGTCCCGCGAGATCGAACAGGGCCGCGCGGCCCTCGCCGCCGAGGTGGAGCAGGCCGCCGCCGACCTGGCCCGCGAGAACCAGCAGGCCCGCATCGACGCCGAGGCCGAGGCCGAGCAGGCCCGCATCGATCTGGAGAACCAGCTCACCGCCACGCGCAAGAAGGGCGAGCACGAAGCTAGCCGTCTGGCCCGGGAGATCGACCAGGCGCGAGCCGACTTCGACGTGGAGCTGAAGGCCCGCCGTGACGAGGCCGAGCAGGAGCACCTCGCCCGGCACCAGGAAGCCGTGGCGCAGGCGCAGAAGTTCCAGCTCGATGCTGCCAAACAGCTCACCGAGACGACCGAGCGTACCGCGGAACTGCGCACGCTCAACGACCAGCTCGATGCTGGCGCTCGCGAAGAGGCCAAAGCCAACAAGGAACTGGCCGAAGAGAGCGCCGCGCGCATTCTCAGCGACGCCCACACCACGGCAACCGCGCTCGTCACCGACGCCACGACACGCTCACGTACCCTCGTTGCCGACGCCGAAGACCGGTTGTCCCAGATTAGGATTGAGCGCGACGCCGTTGCCGGTTATTTTGAAAGCCTACGCAGCGTTTTGACCCAGGCAGAACGGGTCGCAGCCGAGTAATTCCCTATCTTGGAGACGACACGTGAAAATTCAGAACGCCTTTCGATTCGGACTCGTCGGAACCCTGGGCGTAGGCCTGGGCCTGCTGATCATCACCTCGGTGATCACCCTGCAGACGATCATCATCTATGTCGGGGCCGCGCTGTTCATTGCGCTCGGCCTCGACCCGGCGGTCTCCTGGCTGGAGAAGAAGAAGTTCCCGCGCTGGGCGGCCATTCTCATCGTCGTCGCGGGCGTCCTCGGCGTACTCACCGGCGTGATCTTTGCGATCGTGCCAATCATCGTCGACCAGGTCTCCAAGCTGTCCAAGCTCATTCCCGAGCTCGTCACGGCCGTGAACAGCTCAACTTTCCTGAGCGATCTGCAGAAGCAGTTCCCCGGTCTCGACATCACCGAGATCACCAAGACGATCACTAATTTTCTCGGCGGAAACCTCACCAACATCACGGCGACGGTCGTGCAGTCGGGGTTGGCCTTCGTGAACGGGCTGTTCGGCGGGCTCATCATCCTGATTCTCACGCTCTACTTCACGGCCTCGCTGAACAACATGAAACGCGCCACCTACCAGCTGGTTCCCGCGTCCAAGCGGGAACGGTTCACCGACATCAGCGAACAGATCACCACGGCCGTCGGCCGCTACATCGTCGGCCAGGCGGCGTTGGCCTCGGTCAATGGCGTGCTGAGCTTCATCTTTCTGTCGATCATCGGCGCGCCGTTCCCGGCGCTGCTGGCGTTCATCGCCTTCCTGCTTTCGCTGATTCCGCTGGTCGGTACGATCTCCGGTTCGGTCATCATCGTGCTGACCTGCCTGATTCCCGAGATCGGCAGTTCTCCGCAGACCGCGCTGGCCGCGGCGATCTACTACCTCATCTATATGCAGGTCGAGGCATACGTACTCAGCCCCAACATCATGAACCGGGCCGTCTCTGTGCCGGGCGCGGTCGTCGTGATCGCGGCTCTGGCCGGCGGCAGCCTGCTCGGCATTCTCGGTGCCCTGATCGCGATCCCGGTGGCCGCTTCGGTCATCATGATCGTCAAACAGGTCGTCATCCCCCGCCAGAACGAACTCTGACGCCCGACGACCTGCCTCAGGAGTCAGCGGGCAGCGGCGCGGTCCACTCGGTCGGCAACGGCAGTGCGCCGGGGTTGATGGTGGCGACGATCTCGGTGAGCACCCGACGGGTCAGATTCTCGCCCACCCAGAGGTGCTTGCCACCCTCGACGGCGACCAGACGCATACCGGGCACGCTGGCGAACCGCAGGCGGGCGGCATCCGGTCGCAGGTAGTCGTCGAACTCGGGGATCAACGCGACCAGTTCGCGTTCGTTGCCGGCCCACGCTGCCAGCTCTTCGTTGGTCGTGCGGTGCAGCGGCGGTGACAGCAGGATGGCCCCGCGGATGGGATGCTCCAGGCCGTACTTGAGGGCCAGTTCGGTGCCGAAGGACCAGCCGACCAGCCAGGGATTGGGAAGGTGGCGTTCGGCGACGAAAGTCATTGCCGCGGCGACATCGGCCCGTTCGGTGAGGCCATGACCGAAATCACCCTCGCTGGTGCCGCGCGGCGATGACGTGCCGCGGGTGTTGAAGCGCAGCACGGCCAGATCGGCCAGGGCTGGCAGCCGGTTGGCGGCCTTTCGCAGAATGTGCGAGTCCATGAAGCCGCCGGCGGTGGGCAGCGGATGCAGCGTCACGAGTGTCGCTACCGGCGCACGATCCACCGGGGTCGCCAGCTCGCCCACCAGGGTGAGGCCGTCGCTGGTGCGCAGCTCGATGTGTTCGATGGTGGCGGGCAGTTCGATGCCACCACGAATATCAACCGGCACGGGTTCTCCTGAACTTTCGCGGGTCATTTGATCTTCCAACAGTGGGTGTGCCAGTGCCGCCGGTTGGAGAGGTCGGCGTTGTCGCCGAGCACTCCATCCCCGCGCCAGGTGACGATATGAGCGGTGCCGGGAAGGATTCCCTGGGTGCACCCCGGGCACAGATACGTTTTGACCGCCTGCTTGGCGGGAACCGGCTGCACGTGCCAAAGGCCGTCCCGCCGCACCTCACTGCGCCGCCACCCCGCGAGCAGATGATTCAGGTCAACGGCTTCGTCGTCGTCGACCGGCTGCTGGGCTTTGCGGCCTCGGGGTCGATTGCTGCGCGCCATGATTCCAGTCTAAAGTGCGCACCTGGCGCCGCTCGACAGCCGAAGTGCGGCTAGTACCAGCCCGAGGCCTGCGACTTCGCCCACGCGCCGCAGGGGGTGCCGTAGCGCCCGGTGATGTAACCCAGGCCCCATTCGATCTGCGTTCCGGCATTGGTGGCCCAGTCCTCGCCCGCCGTGGCCATTTTGGAGCCGGGGAGCGCCTGCGGAATCCCATAGGCTCCGCTCGAACCGTTCTGGGCGTTGACGCGCCAGCCAGATTCCTTCTGCCAGAGCGAGACGAGGCAGTTGTACTGGTCTTCGCCCCAGCCGCGAGCGGCAACGGCGTCGTAGGCGTAGGCCTGGGCCGAGCCGGGATCGGGCACGGCGGCAGAGGGGGCGGTGAAGCTCTGCGTTTTCTTTTCGACCGCGACGACGACGGGCACCGGTTGGGGCTTCTCGGTAACGGCATAGCCGTCGCGGGTAATGGTGTTGGCGTAGCTGCCGGCGACGAGAACGGCCTGGGCCGGCCCAGTATCGGTCGTGCTGCCGGCTATCTGAAAATACGGTGACGCCGTAGCGCCGGAGTAGGGGTCGACCACGGTGACGAGCACGAACGCACAGGCGGCGGTGAAGCCGAACATGAAGTGCGCGGGCTTCACCCGGCGTCGGGTACGACGAACTTTCGGCCGGGCCGCGGCCGGGACAGTGTCGATAACTTGCAGATGCCTACCCATTAGTAGACGACCTTAGCTGACAAATTAGGTAACGACCAAGTAACGGCGGTCAAATCAGCGGACCGCGAGCATGACGTCGACGACGCTGTCGAGCACGAGGTCCACCTGCGCTTCCCGGTATCCGCCCCGTTCAGGGCGAAAAACGGCGGTGCGAACCTCGTCAACGGTGAGCTCGCGACCGTCTTGAAAATACTTCACCAATTTGTTCGCGAGGCGGTCGACATCCACTCGTTTATAGCCAACCGCAAGCACACTGGTGCGGGTGAAACGGTGCCCGGGGGTGCGGCTGAGTCGGGCCACGATCACGTCGGCGGTGCCCTCGGCGTCAGCCATCCAGGCCTGCTCGCCCCGGTCGTGCGTCGCCTGATCGCGTTCCCGAGCCGCAAAGGCGTCTTCGAGCCGCTCCAGCGCCGCGTCGACGTGTTCGGGTGAGTATCCGCCCTTGTGCATGGCGAAGGCGGTATGACGGATCCCCTCGGCCGTCAATGCTGCACCGGTGCGGGCAGCTTCCGCCTCGGCCTTCTCCGCGACAATCGCGTGGATGGCCTCGGTCCCGTCGGCGGCGCCGGCTTCGTCGTCCGTGGTCGGCGGCGGCGTGGTGACGGTCTCGGTGTCGGCAGTCTCGGTGCCGGCGGCGATCTCGTCGACGGACTCCACGACACCGGTATCGGCATCGAGGTCGTCGCCCGGGTGGTCAGGCTGGTCGTACGCGCGTCGGGCTGCGGCCAGGAACGCGTCGACCTGGGAGACGTTGTAGCCGAGAGACTTCTTGACCACTCGGGGAAATATGGTGCTCATAGCCTCATTGTCTCGTACGAAGTTCGTGGGAAAAGAATCGGCCCGGCTCATGCAAAGACCAGGTAGAGCGCGTAGGCGGCAGCGGCCGACGGCAGGATCGAGTCGAGCCGGTCCAGAAAGCCGCCGTGCCCTGGCAGCCACGAGCTCATGTCTTTGATGCCGAGGTCACGCTTGATCAGTGATTCGGCCAGGTCGCCGAAGGTGGCGGTGAGCAGAATGACAGCGCCGAACACCAGTCCGAACCACCACGGCTGCTGGAGCATGAAGATCGACAGCAGCACACCAGCGATCATGCAGATCAGGCCGGCCCCGATGAAGCCTTCCCAGGTCTTCTTCGGGCTGATCGACGGTGCCATCGGGTGCTTGCCGAAGTTGAGGCCGCTGACGTAGGCTCCCGTGTCGGCAGAGATAACCAAGATCAGAAAGGCGAGCGTCCACCACTGTCCGTGGTCCTGGGCCACGAGCAGCACGGCGAAACTCGCGAGAAAGACCACGTAGACCTGAATCAGGATGCCGCCGCCCACGTCGCCAACGATGGATCGGGCCAAGGCGCGATGTGACGGAATGACCAGCAGTGCCAGACGCCACAGGCCGATCAGCACGATGCCGCCGAGCATGACCAGCCATTGGCCGGTTGCCCCGCCATAGAACGCGGCCGGAACGATCGCGATGGCCGAGATGATCACGGGGATGCGCGGAACGTTGCGTCCGGCATGCCGCAGGGCCTGGGCCAGCTCGAACGCACAGAAACCGACGATCACGACGGCGAAGATCATGAAAAGCTGTTTGATGATGATGAGGCTCACCAGCATGGAGCCGCCGAGCACCAGTCCGATCAGGATGGCCAGAATGAGGTTGCGCCCAGTACGCGCTTCGATGCGTTCGTTGGCCTGGTCGAGTTGAGCCCGTGTGGCCTGCACCTGGCGTTCAAAATCGGCCTTGGTGGTTTGCACTTGGCGTTCGAAATCAGCGCGCGTGGTTTTCACTTGCGCCCGGAACTCGGCGCGACTGACGCCGCGACCGCGTTTGTGCGGCTGGTCATTCTCCGGTTTCTCGGTCATCTGAAGCTCCTAGATCTCGAGGAGTTCGGCTTCCTTGCGCTTGAAAGCGTCGTCGATACCGTCCACGTGGCTCTTGGTGATCAGCTCGAGTTCCTTCTCGGCACGACCGACCTCGTCGTCGCCGACCTCGCTCTTGAGGGCGTCGAGTTCATCCTTGGCCTTGCGGCGAATGTTGCGCACCGAGATGCGGGCATCCTCTGCTTTGGCCTTGACGATCTTCACGAACTCCTTGCGGCGTTCCGTGGTGAGTTCGGGCAGGGTGGCGCGAATGGTGGTGCCGTCGTTGCCGACGTTGGCACCCAGGTTCGGGGTGTCGCGAATGGCGATTTCGATGTCGCGCAGCGCTGCCTTGTCATACGGGCCGATCAGCATGGTGCGTGCTTCCTGGTTCTGCAGCGACGCGAGCTGTTCGAGCGGCGTCAGGGTGCCGTAGTAGCTCACCAGAATTTTCGCGAACATTTGCGGGTTGGCTCGCCCGGTGCGCACGGTACCAAAGTCGTCTTTGGCGGCCTCGAGGGCCCGGTTCATGCGCGCAGTGGCGTCGGAAAGAACATCCGCGATCACGGTGACTCCTTTATTGGTGGTGGAACAATTCTAGTTGGAGACGCGAGTGCCCAGATCGGTGCCGAGGATGGCTGCGGTCACGTTGCCCTCCGGCGCCATGCCGAAGACCTGCATGGGCATGTGGTTGTCCATGCACAGGCTGAAGGCGGTGGAGTCGACCACTTTGAGGCCGCGCTGCAGGGCTTCCAGGTAGGTGATGTGGTGAATCTTTTGGGCGTCGGGGTTGGTGCGGGGGTCGTCGGAATAGACGCCGTCAACGCCGTTCTTGGCCACCAGCACGACGTCGGCGTCGATTTCGAGGGCGCGCTGCGCGGCGACGGTGTCGGTGGAGAAGTAGGGCAGTCCGGCGCCGGCACCGAAGATGACGACGCGGCCCTTCTCCAGGTGGCGTTCGGCGCGCCGCGGAATGTACTGCTCGGCCACCTGGGTCATCGAGATGGCGGACTGTACGCGCGTTTCGGCGCCGGCCTGTTCGAGAAAGTCCTGCAGGGCCAGGGCGTTCATGACAGTGCCGAGCATACCCATGTAGTCGGCGCGGCCGCGGTCCATGCCGCGCTGGGAGAGCTCGGCACCGCGAAAGAAGTTTCCGCCGCCGACCACGATGGCCACCTCGACCTGCTTGGCGCCCTCGGCGATTTCACGGGCCAACGAGCTCACGACATCCGGATTGACGCCGACGGCGCCACCGCCGAAGGCCTCACCGGAGAGTTTGAGGAGCACCCGTCGTTTCTTGACGACCGCGGTCGGGCTGGTGTGGGTCGTGGGCGAGCTGGCCGTGTCAGTCATGTCGTGCGGGGCCTTCCGAGAGGGAGTGTTACCAAACTACCAAGTGCACGCGCATACCCCAGCGGGGGCACACACACAAACGGAGGCCGGATTGCTTTCGCAATCCGACCTCCGACATTTATTGTTAGGCGCCGACCTTGAACCGGGCGAAGCCCGACACGGTCAGTTTTGCATCGTCCAGAACCTTCGCAACGGACACCTTGTTGTCCTTGGCGTAGTCCTGTTCGAGCAGGGCGACCTGCTTGAGATACGCCTTGACGCGTCCCTCAACGATCTTGGGCAGTGCCGCTTCCGGTTTGCCCTCGTTCTTCGAGATCTCGGTGACGATCTTGCGCTCAGTCTCCACCAGATCGGCCGGAACGTCGCTCGCTGCGAGGTACTCGGGGTTGGCGAACGATATGTGCTGGGCCACGCTGCGCGCGGTCTCCACATCGGTGCCGGAGAAGCCCAGAACAACGCCGACCTGCGGGGGCAGGTCCTTGCTGGTCTTGTGCAGGTAGATCGAGAACGACTCGCCGGTGACGGCCGCAACACGGCGAAGTTCGAACTTCTCGCCGATGATTGCGGCTTCGCCGTCGATGAGCTCGGCAACGGTCTGGGTTCCAGCGGATGCTGCCAGTCCGGCCTCGACCGTGGTCGCGCCAGCGGCGGCGATCGCGTCGAGAACCTTGTCGGCCAGAACGACGAACTTGTCGCCCTTAGCGACGAAGTCGGTCTCGCAGGCGAGTTCGATCATGTACGCGGTTGTGCCGATTTCCTTGGCGGCGACGAGTCCCTCAGAGGTGGAACGGTCAGCGCGCTTGGCGTTGCCCTTGGCACCCTTGAGACGCAGGATCTCGATGGCCTTGTCCATGTCGCCGTCAGCTTCAACGAGGGCATTCTTGGTGTCGACCATTCCGGTGCCGAGGTTCTCGCGAAGAGCCTTGACGTTTTCGAGTGTGAAGTTTGCCATACCGGGTTCCTTACTTGGTCTCGTCGGTTGGGACGGTCTCGTCGGCAACCGGAGCGACGGCAGCCAGAACGGCGGCAACGTCGGCGTCGGCGACTGCATCGGCGATGGTGGGCTCTGCAACGACGGCCACGTCGGCCACGATGGTAGCGTCGGCAACCTTCTCGGTCTCGGCAGAGGACTGCGCGGGGGTGGTCTCGACGTCGGACGCCTGGAGCAGTTCAGCTTCCCACGCGGCGAGGGGCTCAACTTCGGCCTCCGGCTTGGCGTGGCGCTGGATCAGGCCCTCGGCTGCGGCGTCCGCGATGATGCGGGTCAGCAGCCCAACGGAGCGAATGGCGTCGTCGTTGCCCGGGATCGGGTACTGCACGTCGTCGGGGTCGCAGTTGGTGTCGAGGATGGCGATAACCGGGATGCCAAGCTTGCGCGCCTCGTCAATGGCGAGGTGCTCCTTGTTGGTGTCGACAACCCACAGGGCAGACGGGGTCTTCGTGAGGTTGCGGATTCCGCCGAGGCTCTTGTGCAGCTTGACGAGTTCGCGCTTCTTGATGAGCATTTCCTTCTTCGTGAAACCGCTCTTGGCGGTGTCTTCGAAGTCGAGCTCTTCGAGTTCTTTCATGCGGGCCAGACGCTTGGAAACAGTCTGGAAGTTGGTGAGAAGTCCACCGAGCCAACGCTGGTTGACGTACGGCTGGCCCACGCGCTGCGCCTGCTCCGAGATGGATTCCTGGGCCTGCTTCTTGGTGCCGACGAAGAGGATGGTGCCGCCGTGGGCAACCGTCTCCTTGACGAAGTCATAGGCCTTGTCAACGAAACCGAGCGACTGCTGCAGGTCGATGATGTAGATGCCGGAACGCTCGGTGAAGATGAAGCGCTTCATCTTCGGGTTCCAACGGCGGGTCTGGTGCCCGAAGTGCACGCCGCTGTCGAGCAGCTGGCGGATTGTGACGACGGCCATGTGCCGTACTCCTGTTCTGATGCAGGCCTCGAGAGGCCCCAC
The DNA here is from genome assembly GCF_002929575.1 of Cryobacterium sp. N21. NCBI lineage: Bacteria > Bacillati > Actinomycetota > Actinomycetes > Micrococcales > Microbacteriaceae > Cryobacterium > Cryobacterium sp. N21. The sequence goes on from NZ_PJJQ01000028.1 coordinate 80,142, forward strand.
CAATCGGTTTGTGCGATGATCGGTCGATCATCACTCCTGGTGCCCGGCACATGTCCGCCCTGTTCACGCTGGTTACTCGTGAGACGGGACCGATTGGACATGGCGGCCAAATGGGCACGCGTAGTCAGCGCACAAAGCGCTGCTGGGGATAGCGTATCACCGACGGGAGTGCTCGGGCGACCGTGCCGTGTGACCGGCTCCTCCACAGGACCTGACCTCTGGAGATGTACACCAATGCAGCCGAGGCCCGGCGGTTGCCGGAGCCCGGCGGCAGGGTGGAGGCATGCAGAATCTGCGCGCGCTGGCGGCATCCGCTCTCGTTACTGTGATCGTCGTGTTTGGTGCTGGGCCGGCGTCGGACGCCGTGTCAGCCGGGACTTCGTCGTCAGCCGCAGCGACCACAACGGATGCTTGGCGTTGGCCGCTCGCGGAACCCCACCGTTTGATCCGGGGGTTTGTGGCGCCGGAATCACAGTATGCGGGCGGCCATCGCGGGATCGATCTGGCGGCCGCGGCGAACGAGAAGGTCTTTGCTGCCCACGACGGCGTGGTGTCCTTTGCGGGCCGAGTCGTCGATCGGTCGGTGCTGTCGATCATGCAGCCGAACGATGTGATCACGACGGTCGAGCCGGTGGACGCCGTAGTCGCGGTGGGCGATCATGTTCGGGCCGGGCAGCTGATCGGCACCGTCGCGAGCGGCGGTCATTGCCCGCCCGGGTGCCTGCACTTCGGTGTTCGTCAGCACGGCTGGTACGTGTCGCCACTACTCTTCCTGGGGAATGTGCCGCGCGCGGTGTTGTTGCCCGCCGTGCCATGACCGCGACTGGGTCATGCGGTCAGGCACGGGGGTGGGCGAGTCCGTAGCTGGCTTTGAGGCGTTCCGCCGAGACGTGGGTGTAGATCTGGGTGGTACCGAGGCTGACGTGACCGAGCAGTTCCTGTACGGCGCGCAGGTCGGCTCCGCCGTCGAGCAGGTGGGTGGCAGCGGTGTGGCGCAGGGCGTGCGGTCCGGCCGGGCCGGTGCCGCCGATTGCGTCGAGGAGGGCAGCAACGAGGCGATAGACCCCGCGCACGCCGAGGCGCTGGCCTTTGCGGCCCAGGAACAACGCGACGGTATTGGGCGCCGTCGCGCTGTTGGGCGGCGCTCCAGCTTGTGCAAGCAGCGCCGGCCGGGCTTGGCGCAGGTACTCGACGAGGGCGCGTTTTGCCGGCACCCCGAACGGAACCACGCGTTCCTTGGCGCCCTTGCCGGTGACCCGCACGGTCAGCCGATCCAGGTCAACGTCGGGCAGATCGAGACCCACGAGCTCGGAGACGCGCAGCGCCGAGGCGTAGAGCAGCTCGACAATCGCGAGATCGCGCAGTGCGAGCGCCTCTCCACCACTGGCGCGCGCCGCCAAGAGATCGAGCAGATCGGTCATCTGGGTGTGGGTGATGACCCGCGGCAGGGTGCGCCCCGGCTTCGGCGAGCGCAGGCGGGCCGCCGGGTCGGCGCTGTCGTCATGGCTGCGCGCCAGCCACGCGGTGAAGCTGCGCGCCGACGCCGACCGGCGAGCCAGGGTGGCCCGGGCCAGGCCGGCCTGGGTGGCCGCCCAGAGCCATTCCCGCAGCAGTTCGAGACTGAGGTCAGCGGATGCCTCGACGCCCCGGTCGCCGGCAAACCCGGCCAGTTGGTTCAGGTCGGTGCGGTAGGCCCGCAGCGTGTGCACCGAGTAGCCGCGCTCAGCGCTGAGGTAGCGCAGAAACTCGTCGATGTCGTTGTTCAGCTCCACCCTGTGGTTCCCTTCACTGCTGGCGAGAAAAGGCCTCCCGGCGGCCTTCGGGGGTGAGCACAGCCAGCTGATCGACATAGGCAGCGGGAAAGTGCGTGACGGCGACGAACTCTCCGATCGGCAGCTGGGAGTGCGTGATCTGGTCGGTGTAGACGTGCACGAGGTTGAGCGTCTGAGCGCCGTTCACCCCGGTGAGTTCACGGTCGGGGGCGCCGAGGTCCATCGTGTAGCAGGTCGCAGCCGCGACCGATACCGGGATACCGGCGAACAGACCCTGGGTGGAATAGTGCAGGTGCCCGCCGAGGATGGCCCGCACATCACTGCCCGCCAGTACGGCGGCCAGTCGCGGCTGGTCCTGCAGTTCGAGCACGCTCATCAACGGCAGCGGGGTGGGTATCGGCGGGTGGTGCAGGGCCAGAATTGACCCGCGCGGGGACGGCGTTGACAGAATCGCGCGCAGCCATTCGAGCTGGTCATCGGTGATCTCGCCGTGGTGATAGCCCGGAACGCTCGTGTCGAGGACGATGATGCGCAGGCCATCGAGGTCGTGCACTTGATCGACGGGGGCCTGATCGACGGGCTCCCCAACGCCGCCCGACTGCGTCTCGCCGAGAAGCTCGGCACGAAACGGTTCGCGCTGATCGTGGTTTCCCATCACCCAGACGATCGCCGCCCCCCATTGCGCGGCTGCAGCCTCAACGATGCCGCGAATGCGGCGGTAGGCATCCGCTTCGCCGCGATCGGCCACGTCACCGGTGAGGATGAACGCGTCGGGGCGAATGCCCGAGCGGTGCAGCTGCTCGAAGGCACGATGCACGGTCTGGTCGGTGTCGACGGCTCCGTAGAGCGTCGCGCCGTCGCGCAGAAAATGGGTGTCACTGACATGCACCAGAATTTTCTCGGCGGGCGCGTACTGACCCAGCTGCACGGCTGCCATGAATCACCTTTCGTCGGTCTTCAGACTACGGGCAGCCACCGACAGCCGTGTCAGAACACCGGCAGCACCGACACCGTGTTGTCGTCGTAATTGGTGATGCCCACCTTGCTGCCGTCGGGGGTGACCGCGAGGCTCGTCGGGGTATGCCCGACCGGGATGCGACTGAGCACCCGGTTGGTGGCGGTACTGATCGTGACGATGGTGTTGTTCTCGGTCGACAGCACGTAGAGTTTCGTTCCGTCTGGACTCACCGTCAGGGCGCCGGGGGCGGTGATGGCGATGCTGGCCCGCACCCGATTCGTGGCGGTGTCGATGACTTCCACGGCATTGGACGGCCCGGTGAGCAGGTCGCGTCCGAGGCTGGCGTAGACCGTCTTACCGTCGGGTGATGGTGCCGACGCGATCGGCGGGTGCGAGGTGTTGAACTCCTGCAGCGGTCCCTGGGGCGCGGCCGTGTCAATGATCAGCACGCCGTAGTCGTCGCCGTTGCTCAGGTAGACCTTCTTTCGATCAGCGCTCGGAGTGAGTTCACCGACCGGGGCACCGGTGAAGATCGGCTCGGCGAGCGAGCGGGTGGCGATGGTCGCCACAGTGATATCGAACAGTGAGGGCGAACCGCCGATGTAGAGCGATTTGCCGTCGGGGGTGGCCACGAGGTCACCGCAGGCGCCGGCCTGGAAGGAGTAGGCGACCGTGTTTGTGGCAATGTTGAGGGCGTAGATCTTTTCGTCGCTGCAGGTGCTCACGAACACCTGTTTCTGGTTGGTAGACACTGCGAGAGCTCGGGGGGTGCCGCCCAGCGGAATGGTGGCGATGACTGTGCCGGTGGCCGTGTCGATCACCGAGACCGTACGCGCGCCGGCGTTGGCGACGTACGCCCAGCGGCCGTTTTTCGTCACGATGAGCTCGCGCGGATTGGCACCGACGGCGATCGTGGCCGGAGCGACGGGCTTGGTCGACGCGCTCGTCTTCGAGACCGTCTGATACCCGGTCTTGGTGCCGGTGACGGTCACGGTGACGCGCTTGCCCACCTGGGTGTTGGAGGGCGTGAAAGTGGATGCCGTGGCGCCCGATACCGCCACACCGTTCACCTTCCAGCGGTAGGACAGCGTTACCGGAGCCGGTTTCCAGGTGCCCGGCGAGGCGGTCAGCCGCCGACCGGCCTGCGGTACACCGCTGATGGTGGGAATCGGCGTTGCGGTCAACTGGCTGGCTGCGGGCTGAATCGCGGTCGGCTGGCTCATCGTGCGGGGCGCGCTGGTCGCGGGGTTTGCGAGCGCCGCCGGAGCGGAGGCCAGGACGGCCGCTCCAACGGCGAGAACGGTGAGTGCGAAGCCGAGGCCTCGACGTTGGACGGCTACTGGTGCGCTCATGACATCCACTTCTCTGAAAATTCTGACAGTCGACAGGGTGGGGCAATTGGCGATGTTGCGGGTTACAGTAGCCCCGTCACCGACCGGCGACAAGGGCGCATGGGCGCATGGGCGGGCTATCATGGCTCCATGTCTGCCCAGCCGGACGCCTATTTCGAGGCTCTGGATCGTGCGCTGCTGCACGCCCAGGCCTGGCTTGCGTCGCTTCCTTCCCGCCCGGTCGGCCCCCGCGTCGACGCCGATACCCTGGCCGCGCTGTCGGCTGGCCCGCTGCCCCCTGCCCCGACCCCTGCGGCTGACGTCATCGATGAACTCGCTTCGTTTGCCGAACCCGGCCTGATGGCGATGCCGTCCGGCCGGTTCTTCGGCTGGGTCATTGGCGGAACCCTGCCGGCGGCCCTCGCCGCCGATTGGCTGGTCACCGCATGGGATCAGAATGCCGGAATGCGCTTCGCCACGCCCGCGACCGCCGTGCTCGAGGAGACCGCCGCCGGCTGGCTCCTCGACCTGCTGGGGCTTCCGCCGGGAGCGGATGTCGGATTCACAACGGGCGCGACCATGGCCAATTTCGTCGGTCTCGCCGCCGGTCGACAGTGGGTACTCGAGCAGGCCGGGTGGGAAATCGACCGGGACGGCCTGACGGGCGGTCCCCGGGTGCGGGTCTTTGTGGGCGCCGAGCGTCACGAGGTCATCGATCTCACGCTGCGCTACCTCGGTCTCGGGGCGCCGATCGTGGTGGATGTCGACGCTGAGGGGCGGTTACGGCCCGACGCCCTCGCCGAGCTACTGAATGCCGGCTCCGGCCCGGCGATCGTCTGCCTTCAGGCCGGCAACGTGCATTCCGGAGCGTCTGACCCGATGGGTGCGGCGATCGACGTGGCCCGCCGGCACGGAGCCTGGGTGCACGTCGACGGCGCGTTCGGCCTGTGGGCGGCGGCCAGTCCGCGGTTTCGCGACCAGCTAACCGGTCTGGAACGGGCTGATTCCTGGGCCACCGACGCCCACAAAACCCTCAACGTTCCCTACGACTGCGGGGTGGCGATCGTGTCGCGGCCCGAGGTGGTGCGCCGGGTCTTCGGCGTGCACACCAGCTACCTCATCGCCGCGGACGCTGCAGGCGAACACCGCAGCCCCGGCGACCCGTTCGAGAAGGTGCCCGAATTATCCCGTCGGGCACGGGGCGTTCCGGTCTGGGCGGCGCTTCGATCCCTCGGCCGCGCCGGCACGATTGCTCTGGTCGACGGTCTCGCCGCGAACGCAAAGGCCCTGGCCGACGGCCTTCGGGCCATGCCGGGCGTTAAGGTGCTCAACGAGGTCTTGTTCACGCAGGTGTGCGTGAGCTTCGGCAGCGACGATCGCACCCGACAAGTGACCCAGCAACTCATTGCCGACGGTTCGGCCTGGATGTCGGGGTCGCGCTGGCACGACCGGGACATCCTGCGCATCTCGGTGAGCAACTGGTCGACGGATGCCGCGGACGTCGCGCTCTCCCTCGCCGCAGTGGCGCGGGCCTGCGCGGCAGTGGATGCTAACCCTGCACGATCAGCGGACGCGAAGGCGATCCCGCCCCAGCCGACAGCAGCGAGCACTCCCCACGCGACCGACGATCAAGACTGAGCCCTAGGCCCGCCGCACCCAGCCGGCCTCCCGCTCCTGGGCAGCCCCGTCGAGATCGAGCCCGCCGAGGGCACCGCGCACTGCCGCGCTTGACAGCCCGGCCCGACGGGACAGGTCGGCGACCGTGCGCGGCGAGCGTCCGCTCAGGGCATCGAACACGCGGATCTGGTCGCTCGTGCGCGGTATCGGACCCGGCCCGGCATCGGTGACAGCAAAGTCGAGGGGCACCTGGATCGACCGCTCCCCGACGAGCTCGGCCATCTCGGTCGGGCTGGTCACGCAGACCGCGGCGAATTCGCGAATGAGACGGTGGCAGCCGGCCGAGGTGGGGCTCGTGATGGGACCCGGTACGGCGCCGAGCGGCCGACCCAGCGCGGAGGCGTGTCCGGCCGTGTTGAGGGAGCCCGACCGCCAGCCCGCCTCCAGTACGACCGTCGCCGCGCTCGCTGCGGCGATCAACCGGTTTCTCTGCAGAAAGCGCCACTTCGTGGGTGCGGCGCCGCAGGGCAGCTCGGAGATCACCGCCCCGGAGGCGACGATTCGGGTGAGCAGGGAGTCGTGGCCACTCGGGTAGAACCGGTCGACTCCCCCAGCCAGAAAGGCCACGGTCACGCCGTCGCTGGCCAGTGCGGCCCGGTGGGCCATCCCATCGATGCCATAGGCGGCACCGGAGACGACCGCGAATCCGCGGTCGACCAACCCGGCCGAGGCTTCCATGGCGATGTGCTCGCCATAGCCGGTGGCCGCCCGCGCCCCGACCAGCGCGATCGAGTTAGGCAGCGCGGCGAGGGCACCGGGTACGCCGCGCCACCACAACGCGAGCGGCGCATGCTGTTCGAGGTCGCCGAGCGAAGACGGCCACAGGGCATCCGTGGCCAGCAGCAACCGTGCATCGACGCGGGCCGCTTGCTGCAGCGAGCGGATGACGTCACCCGAGTTGAGCCGCGGCCGCCAGCGCTGCAGTCCCGCGTCGAGAGCCAGCTCCAGCTCGGCGCTGGTGTGAGCATCCGCTTCGGTGGGATCGGCGCTGGGACCGGCCGCAAAGACGAGATCGGGCCCGTCCGGGTCTTCGCCGAGCGCGTCTCGCACGAGCGCGCCGATGCGCACCGGGCTCCACGACTCGAGAATGGCGGTCAGGGCCACGCTCGCGCCAAGGCTCGCCACGAGCAAGCCCGCCGTACCGTCACCGGGTTCGGCAATGCCCGACCAGGCCGCGCGGGCGAAGACCTCGCCGGCCGCGGCGGAGTCAGCGTTGTCGCCAGCGTCAACCGGCATTCCACGGCGTACGCCGGCAGTGAGCTGACTCACCCGGGTTTCGTCGAGCCCGAACAGCGTCATGATGTCATTCCTTTGCGTAGGTAGAGGGCTTGGCCGACCTGGTCAGGGCCGGGAATGGTAAGACCGTCGTAGTCGGCCAGGGTCCACGCGATTCGCAGCACCCGGTCGTAGCCGCGCATGGTGATTCCGCCACGTTCAAGCGCGCGGTCGAGGCCGGCGGTGGTGCTCGGGGCCAGGCGCACCGCCGCGCCGCGCAGCCAGGGGCCCGGAACTTGGGAGTTCAGACTCCAGGCGGTGCTGCGAAGCCGCTCGGCCGCGGCAGCCCGCGCGGTGACCACCCGCTCTCGGGCGATGACACTCGTCATCCGCAGGGTGCCCGCGGCGAGGCGCAGCTGGGCGGCGGTGATTCGTTTGACGTTGAGTTGAATGTCGATGCGGTCAAGCAACGGCCCGGAGATGCGGGCGAGGTAGCGGCGGCGGGCGTTCGGCGGGCAGGTGCAGCTCAGATCGCCAGCGCCATACTGCCCGCACGGGCACGGGTTGGCCGCCATGACCAGTTGAAACCGGGCGGGAAAGTGCGCGACGGCATTGGCCCGGTGAATGCTGATCCAGCCGGATTCCAGCGGCTGACGCAGGGCGTCAAGCACCGGTGAGGCGAATTCGGGAGCCTCGTCGAGGAACAGAACGCCGTGCGAGGCCTGCGACGCGGCCCCCGGCCGAATCTGCCCGTTGCCACCGCCCACCATGGCGGCGGCTGTCGCGGTGTGATGTGGTGCTTCCCACGGCGGCCGAGTAATCAGGGTGTCGCCCAGTCCGAGGCCGCTGAGCGAGCGCAGCGAGCTGACCTCGAGCGAGCTCGCCGGGTCGAGGTCAGGCAACAGCCCGGGCAGGCGGGCCGCAAGCATTGTCTTTCCGGCTCCGGGCGGGCCGAGCAGAAACACGTGATGACCGCCGGCGGCGGCAATCTGCAGGGCCAAAATGGCGTCGTCGTTGCCGATCACGTCGGCCAGGTCGGGCTCGGCAACCAGATCGGTCGGCACTGTTGCGGCCAGAATCGGCTCAACCGGTATCGGGGGCAGTTGGGCGCCGTGAAAGATCGCCGCATCGCGCAGCGACGTGACACCGATCACCCGAACGTCGGGCACGAGTCGGGCCTCGGCCTCGTTGCCGATCGGCACCATCACAGTGGTGTGACCGAGGCGGGCGGCCGTCATCACCCCGGGAAGAATGCCCGGCGTCGGCCGCAGCCGACCATCGAGGGCGAGTTCGCCGAAATGCACGACCTTACCGACCGATTCGCCCGAAACGGTGCTGTCAGCCGCCAGGCAAGCCAACGCGATCGCGAGGTCGAAGCCGGCGCCGTGCTTGGGCAACGCGGCCGGCGACAGATTGATGGTGAGACGGTGAACGGTGAGGGGGCATCCGCTGTTGGCCGCCGCGGCGCGCACCCGCTGAGTCGCCTGCGCCAGGGCGGCATCGGGCAGACCGATCAAAATCATGCCCGGTAGTTGCGCGGAGATGTCGGCCTCGACCTCGACGAGTGCTCCGGTCAGGCCGAGCATCGCGACGGCGTGGGTGCGGGCGATTCCCATCAGAACACACCCTCGAGGTGTTCGATGACCGGTTCACGGCCCCTCGGCGCGATCACAGCGATGACGTCGAGCCGAATCTGGCGCGGCCAGCGCTCGGCCGCCGCGCACCAGGCGGCTGCGAGTCGGCGCATCCGGGCCAGCTTTTTCACGGTGACCGCCTCAAACGGATGCCCGAAGCGCAGGCTACTGCGCGTCTTCACCTCGACGAAGACGACTGCCGCGCCGCGCTGTACGACGAGGTCGATCTCTCCCTCCGCACACCGCCAGTTGCGGGTGAGGATGGTGTAGCCGGCACCCTGAAGAAAAAGCGCGGCCTGCTCTTCGCCGAGTTTGCCGAGTTCGTCCTTGCGCGCCACGAGTGCCTCCGAACACCAGAGTGCGCGCTCACGCGTGGCCGAGGGTGGGCCGCCGCCACATTCGTGGACAGTCGCGCGGCCCGGCCCCTGTGGAGGAGAGGCTATTCGTCGTGCATGACGAACAGGCGGCGCACGACGTCGCCGGCAACGAGCGCGTCGAGGCTCTCGTTGAGGTCAGTGAGCGGTCGGGTGTCGGTGTGCAGCAGTTCGACCGGCAGTTTGCCGTCCCGCCACAGCTGCAGGTAGGCCGGGACGTCGCGGCTGGGCACGGAGTCGCCCATGTACGAGCCGAGCAGCCGGCGGCCTAGCCCGGCGAACTGCAACGCCGGGGTGGTGATGGTCTGCTCGGGGTGCGGCAGGCCCACCGAGACGAGCGCGCCGCCCCGGGTGAGCAGGGCGAGGCTCGCCTCCATCACCCGGGCGCTGCCGACGGCCTCGATCGCGAGGTCGACGCCGTCGCCCGCGTATTCACGCACCAGTTCGGCGGCCTGTTGGGGCGAGCCGGCATGGTCGGCGCCGCAGCGGATGGCCAGCGCCTGCTTTTCGGGCAGCGGATCGATCGCGATGACGGTGGTGCCGTCGACCTGGGCGGCGGCCATGACAGCCATCAGGCCGACCGCGCCGAGTCCGAACACGATCACGGACTGGCCGGACGTGAGGGCGCCGGTATTGAGCACGGCGCCGATGCCGGTGAGGGCCGCGCAGCCGAACATGGCGGCGATGTCGAACGGAACATCCTGGTCGATCGGCACGACCGATTCGCGGGCGACGACCGCGTACTGCGAGAACGCCGAGACCCCCAGGTGGTGGTTGACGCGTTCGCCCTCGCCGCCGATCAGCACGGCCGGTCCGTGCAACAGGTCGCCGGATCCGTTGGCCTCGGCGCCGCGGTGGCACAGCGCCGGGCGCCCAGCCAGGCAGGCCCGACAGTCACCGCAGCTCGGCACGAAGACCAGCACGACCCGGTCGCCGATGGCCAGATCGTCGACGCCGTCGCCGAGTGCCGTCACTGTGCCGGCGGCCTCGTGGCCGAGCGCCATCGGCAGCGGGCGTAGGCGCGACCCATCGATGACCGAAAGGTCGGAGTGGCACAGGCTGGCGCGTTCGATGCGCACAAGCACCTCGCCGGTCCGCGGCGTCGGCACCGGAATCCGTTCGAGCGTCAGCGGTCGGCTCTGTGCATAGGGGCGCGAGGTGCCGGCTTCGCGAAGAATCGTACTGAGCATCGTTGCTGGAGTCATTGTTCCAACCTAACGCCCGACGCGACGTACGCTGGGCTTATGACTGTGGGCAACCGGCTGACCGATCTGGGCATGCGCGCGATGAACGGCGTACACCGGATGCTGCTTTTCGTCTCCGGCGGACGCCTCGGCTGGACTATCGGTACCATGGCCGCCGTCGAGCTGCACACGATCGGCCGCACAAGCGGGCAGCGTCGGTCGACGATGCTGACAGCACCGGTGCACGAGGGCGGAAGGTATGTGCTCGTGGCGTCCAAGGGCGGCGACGACCGGCATCCGTTCTGGTACAGCAATCTCGTGGCCCAGCCCAATGTAGAGCTCACCATTCGCGGAGTGACGCGGCCGTTTCGGGCGCGCACCGCGACATCCACCGAGAAAGCCGAGCTGTGGCCGCGCATCGTCGCCGCCTACGCCGGTTATCGGAAGTACCAGACGAAAACCGACCGCGACATCCCCGTGGTCATCTGCGACCCCCGCCCCTAAAATACGGACGGGGCCTGGGCCCCGTCCGACTCAGAGCACTAGGCGACCGGCTCGAGCGCCTCGACCAGGATGGGCGGGAAGATCGGCGCGTGCACGCCGGACATCTCCTCGAGCACCCGAATCACCTGGCAGCTGTAGCCGTATTCGTTGTCGTACCAGACGTAGAGCACGGCCTTCTGGTCGGTGACGATGGTGGCCAGGCCATCGACGATGCCAGCGCGACGCGAGCCGAGGAAGTCGCTCGAGACCACCTCGGGCGAGTCGATGAAGTCGATCTGGCGGTGCAGCGAGGAGTGCAAGGACATCGTGCGCAAGTAGGTGTTGAGCTCCTCCTTGTCGGTCGCGCTGGCCAGGTTCAGGTTGAGGATAGCCATCGACACGTCGGGCGTGGGAACGCGGATCGCGTTGCCGGTGAGCTTACCGGCCAGCTCCGGCAGGGCCTTGGCCACGGCCTTGGCGGCACCGGTCTCGGTGATCACCATGTTGAGCGCGGCTGAACGGCCCCGACGGTCACCGGAGTGGAAGTTGTCGATGAGGTTCTGGTCATTCGTGAACGAGTGCACGGTTTCGACGTGGCCGTCGATGATTCCGTAGCGATCGTTGACGGCCTTCAGGACCGGGGTGATCGCGTTCGTGGTGCAGGACGCCGCGGTGATGATGCGGTCGGTCGGCAGAATGTCCCCGTGGTTGATGCCGTGCACGATGTTCTTGAGCGCGCCCTTGCCCGGCGCGGTGAGCAGCACCCGGGCAACGCCGGGGCATTTCAGGTGCTGGGAGAGGCCCTCCTCGTCGCGCCACTTGCCGGTGTTGTCGACGACGATGGCATCGTGGATGCCGTACTGCGTGTAGTCGACGCTGGCCGGGTCGCCGGAGTAGATCACCTGGATGAGTGTGCCATTGGCGAGGATGGTGTTGTTCTCCTCGTCGATGGTGATCGTGCCCTCGAACGGGCCGTGCACCGAGTCGCGGCGCAGCAGGCTGGCCCGCTTGACCAGGTCGTTGGCCGAACCGCGGCGCACGACGATCGCGCGCAGGCGCAGGCCCTGCCCGCCGCCGGCGTGTTCGATCAGGATGCGCGCGAGCAGGCGCCCGATACGGCCGAAACCGTAGAGCACAACGTCGGTGCTGGTGCGACCGTCGAGTCCGTGCTGGCCGACGACGTCGGCGAGTTCAGCGCGGAGGTACTCTTCCAGGGTGACGCGGCCGTTTTGCTCGCGAAAACCGAGCGCGAGGCGCGCGAGGTCGATCGACGCAGCCCCCAGATTGAGGCCATCGATGGCCTGCAAAATGGGGAGGGTCTCTTCGAGCGGAAGCTCGACATCCGCTATGTGACGGGCGAAGCGGTGTGCTTTGAGCAGGCCGACGACCGATTTGTTGACCAGACCGCGTCCGTAGACGCTCGTCACCACGGTGTTGTCCCGGTAGAGGCGCCCGATCAGAGGAATCATCGCCTCGGCGAGAGCCTCGCGGTTGCTCCACAGAGCACGGGCACGATCAGCGTCCTGGATCACAGGGTTGCCTTCCTAAACCTTCGTCGGTCCTGTCCGGCCACCCGAGGCCCCGGAGTCATTCCTCACTCGTCGAGCGCAAGTTCCTTGGGAAGTTCGAAGTCTTTCGACGCGAGCTCTTCCACGTTGACGTCCTTGAAGGTCAGCACGCGCACCGATTTCACGAATCGATCGGAGCGGTAGACGTCCCAGACCCAGACGTCCTTCATGGTCAGTTCGAAGTAGAAATCGTGTTCCGTGTCACGGCGCACCAGTTCGACCTCGTTCGCGAGGTAGAAGCGTCGTTCGGTTTCGACGACGTACTGGAACTGACCAACGACGTCTCGATATTCCCGGTACAGGGCCAACTCGACCTCGCGGTCGTAGTCCTCGAATTCGTCTTCTTCCATGGTGATCTCATCTTACGCTGAGATTTTGAGCCACGATTTTCGGTGTAGAGGGCTCGGCCCGAGCAGGTCGATCGCGCTCATGTGCGCCGAGCTGCCGTAGCCCTTGTTCGACGCCCAGCCGTAGCCGGGAGCGCCATCGTGTGCGGCGATCATCAGGCGGTCGCGGTGCACCTTCGCAATAACGGATGCCGCCGCCACCGACCCGCAATCCCGGTCAGCTTTGATGCGGGTCACGACGCTCAACGGGGTGGCCAGGGCCTTGTTCAGCCAGTCGTCGCTGCCATCGAGCAGCACGATGCTGCCGGCCACATCGACACCCTGCAGGTATAGATCGGACAGGGCACGCTTACCGGCCAGCCCGAGGCAGGCGATGATGCCGAGTTCATCGACCTCGGCGGCCGAGGCGAGCCCGACGGCCGAGTGCGTCGCCCACTGCGAGGCGAGGGGGGCGAGAAGTTCCCGGCGCGGTTCGCTGAGCATCTTGGAATCGCGTAGTCCCACCGGCATGGCCAGAACGGATGCGTTCACCGCGGCAAATCCTACGGCCACTGGCCCGGCGAGAGCGCCGCGGCCCACCTCGTCACAGCCGATCACGAAGCTGGCGCCGGTGCGCAGCAGGTCGAACTCCACCTCGAGGGTGGGGTCGGACACGGCCACTACTCGGAGCCTTTGCCGGCTTGTTCCACCTCGCGGAACACATCGGGGTAGTCATCCAGCCAGGCCCAGCGGGCCAGCGGCCAGCTCACGACGAGGGCACGACCGACCACGTTTTCGATGGGGACGTAGCCCTTGCCGGCGGTGTCACCGTTGTAGCGGGAGTCCTTGGAGTTGTAGCGGTTGTCGCCCATCATCCAGAGCGAGTCCGCCGGGATGGTGACGTCGAAGTCGTCCTTGGACACCGTGGTCTCGCCGGCCGGCAGCAGCACGTAGGCCGACTCGTCGAGGGGAACATCGTTGACGCTCATCTGGCCGAGGGCGTTACAGCACACGACGTGGTCGCCGGGCAGCCCGATGACGCGTTTGATGAGGTGATCATTGCTGTCGGGAGCTGAGAGTCCAACGACCGAGAGCAGCCAGTCGGCGCCGGCCACGATCGGGTTTTGCACCACGTCCGCCTGGGGCAGCAACCATCCGCCCGGATCCTTGAACACGATGACGTCGCCGCGAGTGATCGGAATCAGCTCCGGTTCGAGCTGGTTCACGATGATGCGGTCGTTGATCTGCAAGGTGTTCTCCATCGACCCGGAGGGGATATAGAACGACCGGATCAGGAAGGTCTTGATCAGGAAGGAGATGAGCAGTGCGACCACGAAAATGATCAGGAGGTCGCGGATGAACAGTAAGACGCTGCGATTCTTGCTGGACGCCTTCTTACTGCGAGACTTCTTCGACCCTGTCACCCGATGATCGGACCTGGAGGCGAGCACTTCATCTGTCATTTAACCGCCTGAGCTCCCCATCAGTTTAGGTGATGGGGAGCTCAGTGAAGAATCCGGTTGGATCTTAGTAGGCGCGAGAGTTAGCGCTTTTCCTTGATCTTGGCCTTCTTGCCACGCAGGTCGCGCAGGTAGTACAGCTTCGCGCGACGAACATCGCCGCGGGTCACGATCTCGATGTGGTCGATGACCGGGGAGTGCACCGGGAAGGTACGCTCGACGCCGATCTGAAAGCTGACCTTGCGAACGCAGAACGTTTCGCGCACGCCTTCGCCGGAGCGGCCGATGACGACTCCCTGGAAGACCTGGATACGAGAGCGGGTTCCCTCAATGATGTTGACGTGAACCTTGACGGTGTCGCCGGCACGGAAGTCAGGAAGATCTGTCTTCAGCGATGGGGCGTCTACCGCGTCGAGAATATGCATGTTGTTTCGCTCTCTGTACCCGCCACAGGTCGACTACGCTAGGTGCTTCATTCGAAGCAATCAGTATGAGGATGTGCGCCGCACAAAGCAGGCTCCCCTGTGGCAGAGTCCTGCAGCGGCACAATCGCCTATTCTGCCATGAACTGGCGCGCACTGCAAAGCGGGGCGGGCAGGTTAGGGCCGGTCGCGCTTTTCTTCGATAATGATGGTCTCGGGGGTGCCGGGTCGTCCGAAGGGTGCGCCGCGGCCGGGCAGTGGATGCTGCGGCCCGGCCGGTGAAGGCCGGCCCGGCGCAGACTGCCCGCGCGCCTGCTGTTCCACCAGGTCGACCATGGCGCGCATGCGACGCCGGGCAGCGGCGAACAGCTCCCAGACGGCGAACCAGAACACGGCCAGCCCGCCGATGATGACGAGCACACTGAGCCAGCCGGCGGCATCCGTTGAAAAGGGAATTGCGATGATGAGCAGGTGCCAGAGTGCAAGCACGCCGACATCGGCATAGGAGACCGCCCGGGTTTCGCGGACCTCTTTGCGCGCGTAGATGACGAGTGCCACCAGCAGTAGCCCGAGGCCGATCAGAACGGCTCCGAAGAAGATGCCCAGGACCGCCCAGGCACCGGAGCCAAATATGGCGGAACCGACGAGAAGCCAGAGCGGCAGGGCTCCGGCGGCAATAAATTGCCAGTGGTAGAAGGCACGGCGGATGATCACGACCCCGAGTTTATCGACGGGGACTGACACTAACCTTGGCGTTCGCTGGAGGCAGAAGGTTGTGCTCTAGATTGTGCGCGGCAATAGATCGGGGCGCACCCGTTCGGTGCGTTCGATCTGCTGCTGGCGCCGCCAGGTGCTGATGGCGCCGTGGTTGCCGCTGAGCAACACCGGCGGCACTTCGAGGCCGCGCCAGCTGGCCGGCTTGGTGTAACTCGGGTATTCGAGCAGGCCGTCTTCGTGGGATTCCTCGACGAGGCTCGCGGGATTGCCGACGACACCGGGAATGAGCCTGCCGATCGCTTCGATCATGGCCATGACGGCGACCTCTCCCCCGTTGAGCACGTAGTCGCCGAGGCTGACCAGGCGCACCCGGCCGCGCTGTGAGTAGTGGTCGACCACACGCTGGTCGATGCCCTCGTAGCGGCCGCAGCCGAAGACGAGGTGCTGCTCGAGGGACAGCTCGCGGGCCATCGCCTGGGTGAACTGGTCGCCCGCCGGTGAGGGAAAGATGAGGATGGGGCCGCCCTCGGCCTGTGCAGCGGGCGCAGCAGCGGGCGCAGCAGCGGGCGCATCGGAACCGAGAATGGCATCCAGGGCCGCGCCCCACGGCTCCGCCTTCATGACCATTCCGGCACCGCCGCCGTAGGGGGTGTCATCGACCGAGTGGTGCCGGTCAATGGTGGAGTCGCGCAGATTGTGCACGCCCAGATCAATCAGTCCGCTCTGCCGGGCCTTGCCGAGCAGAGACAGATCGAGCACATCGAAGAATTCGGGAAAAATGGTGACAATATCGATGCGCATGGTCAAATTCTAGAAGAGTCCGGCGCTCTCTTTCGCCTCGAGGTACCGGTCGAGGACCAGATCAACCAACGGAGCGGGGGCGGATTCCCCCGGCAGGAGCAGCGGAGCGGTGACCAGGTCGGCGCCGACGCTCTGGGCGCGGGTCAGGTCGAAGAAGAATCCGGGAGCCACGAGATAGGTGCTGACGGTGACGTTGGCGCCCCGGAGCCGGGCCCCGGTGACGGCGCAGGCCAGTCGCGGCGTTGCGGCCGAGAGAAAGCCTACGGTGACGCGCACGCCGAGGCGCTGTTCCAGCAGGGCGCCGACCGTGCGGCAGTCGTGCACTGCGCGTGCATCGCTCGAGCCGGCGGCGGCGAGCACGATCTCCTGGCCGCGTACCCGCCTGTCGAACCCGTCGGCCAGAAGGCGCTGCACCAGCACGTCGATGAGTCGGTCGTCCGGGCCGAGCGCGCGCGATACCGTCGTCACGCGGTCGTGCTCGCGGGTTTCACGCTGGAGGTCGACGTGGACGTGGTACCCGGCCGAGAGCAGCAGGGGCACCACGACAGCGGCGCAGTCCGGGCGTACCGCGCCAAGGCTCGCCGCGACATCCGGTTGCTGCACATCAACGAAACCCCCGGTCACAGCCAGATCGGGGCGGGCGAGGGAGACGGCTGAGACGAGAGCGGCGATGGCCGCCTGGCCGTCAGGCGAGTTGGTGCCGTGCGAGATGGCGACGAGCGCGGCGGGCAGCGGCGTGCTGATCGCAGCGCGGCGCCCGAAGGTGCTGCGCCGTTCAGTGTCGCGCCGTTCCCCAAGCAGGGTCATGCCGCAGCGAGTAGTTCAGTCTCGACCGCGACCTCGATATAGCCGCCGACAATGCGGGTCTCGTAGGTGTTCAGCACGAGGGTCGGGTTGGTGAAGCATTCGCCGGTACCGAGGTCGTAGACCTCTTTGTGCAGCGGTGAAGCGATGGTGGGGCGGTCTCCCTTGGACCCGACGATGCCGCGGGCCATGACGTTGGCCTCGGTGTGCGGGTCGCGGTGGTCGACGGCGTAGATCTCGGTGGGCGAGAGCAGAAATAAGGCGATCTGCTTCATGCGGATCAGTGCGGCTTCGCCCCAGCTGGGTTCCAGATCGGTCACGGCGCAGGCGCGCTCCCAGACCACTGTGGGGCGGGTCATGGTCGTTGTCATGTCGGTCATCGTCATGGTGCGCTCCCAGGGGGTTTCTATCGGGGGTTGTCGCGTTTGTGCGTTGGTACCACGGTAGGCGAGCCATATTTCGGCCAGTCGCCCCCTATGTTTCCCCCGAGTGAAACCCGCCTCACAGCGGGAACGCCGCACTGTGGGGCTTTCGACCAGTACGGGACACACGTGCGACACGAGGGTGAAACTGCCCCGAACTACGCTCATGATCGCCCCGCTTTGAAAGGATGCTGATGCCAGCTTCTCGTGAAACCGCCTCCGCGTATTCTGCCCCAGACCCTGCGGTTCCCGCTATGGATTTGACGCACGCCGTCACATCGACGACCCCAGCGGATGCCGCCAGCGCCGATCCAGACGCCCCGCGCCGCGTCATCGTTATCGGCGGCGGCCCGGCCGCGCACCGCCTCACCGACGCGCTGCACTCCCGCGACACCGAGCACGCCCTCTCGATCACCGTGCTGGCCGAAGAAAACCACCGACCCTACGACCGGGTCGCGCTGAGCCAGCGCCTGGCCGGCCTGATCGACCTCACCCTCGAGCCCACGGCCCCGTGGAACAGCGAACGCATCGCGCTGCGCATCAACGAACGGGCCACAAGCATCGACCGGCTCGCCCGCACGGTCACGACGTCGACCGGCGCGGTGCTGCAGTACGACGACCTCGTGCTCGCCACCGGTTCCAGTGCCCCCGTACCGGAGCTGCCCGGCCGCGAACATATTCGGGTGTACCGCACCCTCGACGACGTCGACGCCCTCGTCGACGAACTCGCCGCTCTAACCGCCTCACTCGGCCGCACCCCCAAGGTCGTCGTGGCCGGCGGCGGTCTGCTCGGCCTCGAAGCGGCCGGCGGACTGCACAAGCTCGGCGCCGAATCGGCCATCGTGCACTCCGGCGGCTGGCTCATGTCCGCCCAGCTCGACGAGGGCGGCGGACAGTCGCTCGGCCGGCTCATCGTTGCCCAGGGCATCGAACTGCACCTCGGCACCCGCGCCCGCACCATCCTCACCAACGACGACAACACCGCCGTGACCGGCCTGCAGCTCGGCAACGGCCGCGACATCGCCGCCGACATGGTCGTCTACGCGATCGGCATCTCGCCTCGCGACGAACTGGCCCGCGATGCCGGGCTCACCGTGGGCACCCGCGGCGGCGTCACGATCGGCAACGACTGCCGCACCAGCGACCCGAGCATCTGGGCGATCGGCGAGGTCGCCAGCTGGAACGATC
This sequence comes from Cryobacterium sp. N21, assembly GCF_002929575.1. Lineage (NCBI taxonomy): Bacteria > Bacillati > Actinomycetota > Actinomycetes > Micrococcales > Microbacteriaceae > Cryobacterium > Cryobacterium sp. N21. The sequence goes on from NZ_PJJQ01000028.1 coordinate 98,478, forward strand.
GCTGCGTGGGCCTCGTCGCCCCGGCCAACGCCATGGCCGAGGTCGTCGCCGACCGTCTGCTCGGCGGCATCGCCGAGTTCACGACCGTCGACGATGCCACCAAGCTCAAGCTGTCCGGCGTCGACGTCGCGAGCTTCGGCGACGCCCTCGCGACGACGCCCGGCTCGCTGGAAATCGTCTACGCCGACCCGGCCCGTGGGCTGTACCAAAAGCTTGTCATGACCGACGACGCCAAAACCCTGCTCGGCGGCATCTTCGTCGGTGACGCCACGCCCTACTCGGCACTCCGCCCGATGGTGGGCCGACAGCTCAGCAGCGAGCCCGCCGCCTACCTCTCAGCCGCGGGCGCCGAGGCCCCGGCTGGCGACGAACTGCCCGACGACGCCCTGGTCTGCTCCTGCAACATGGTCTCGGCCGGCGCGGTGCGAAATGCCGTTCGCGGCGACGACCACACCGATGCCTGTACCGAGCTCGGCGCGCTCAAAGTCTGCACCCGGGCCGGCACCCAGTGCGGTTCGTGCGTGCCGCTGGTCAAGAAGATCCTTGAGGCCGAGCTGACGGCATCCGGTCAAACGGTCTCGCACGCCCTGTGCGAGCACTTCGAGCTGAGCCGCCAAGAGTTGTTCGAATCGGTGCGGGTGCTGGGGCTCACGTCGAGCGACGAGATCTTCTCCCGCTTCGGCACCGGTCGTGGCTGTGATGTCTGCAAGCCAGCCGTCGGCTCCATCCTGGCCAGCCAGAACACCTCCTACATTCTTGATGCCGGCCGCGGCACCCTGCAGGACACCAACGACCGCGCCATGGCCAACATGCAGAAGGACGGCACCTACTCGGTGGTCCCCCGCATTCCGGGTGGCGAGATCACCCCGACCAAACTGGCCGTGATCGCCCAGGTCGCGCTCGACTTCGACCTGTATACCAAGATCACCGGCGGACAGCGCATCGACCTGTTCGGCGCCCGGCTGGAACAGCTGCCCGACATCTGGCGCATTTTGGTGGACGCTGGCTTCGAGTCGGGGCAGGCCTACGGCAAAGCGCTGCGCAACGTGAAGTCCTGCGTCGGCTCCACCTGGTGCCGGTTCGGCGTGCAGGATGCCGTCGGCCTCGCGATTCGGCTCGAATTGCGCTATCGCGGCCTGCGCGCGCCGCACAAGTTCAAGTTCGGGGTGTCGGGCTGCGCCCGCGAGTGCGCCGAAGCCCGGGCCAAGGACGTCGGCATTATCGCGAGCGACAACGGCTGGAACATGTACGTCGGCGGCAATGGCGGTTTTCAGCCGGCGCACGGGCAGCTGCTCGCGACCGACCTCGACGAAGAAACCCTGATCAAGTACATCGACCGCTACATGATGTACTACATTCGCACGGCCGATCGGATGCAGCGCACCGCCCGCTGGATGGAGGACCTCGAGGGAGGCCTCGAGCACGTGCGCGACGTCGTCATCAACGACTCGCTTGGACTGGCCGAGGAGCTCGAGCAGGCCATGCTCGCCCACGTCGACAACTACGAAGACGAGTGGGCGGCGACGCTCGCCGACCCGGAACGACTGCGCCGGTTTCGTTCCTTCGTGAACGCTCCGGCCGAACCCGACCCGAGCATCGCGCTCGTTACGGAGCGTGACCAAATAAGGCCGGCGACTCCGGCCGAACGGGCCTCGTCGAGTACTGTTCTCCTAAGTGGAAGCCGCATTCCCGTTCGAAAAGAGTAGGCAGATGACAGCCCAGAGTTCCCGTACGGCTGGGTCAGTCAGCTCCAGTTCAGTAGCCGCCGGCCCAGTGACCACCGGTCCCGTCACCCTGGTGGGTGGCGGCCCCGGTGCCGCTGAACTGCTGACCGTGGCCGCGGTGACCGCCCTCGCGCAAGCGGATGTCGTGTTGTTCGACCGCCTCGCGCCGAGCGACGACCTCGCCTCCCTCGCACCCCAGGCGACGCTCATCGACGTCGGCAAACGCGCCGGCAGCCACCCGGTCTCGCAGACCGGAATCGAAGAACTCATGGTCGAGCATGCCCTCGCCGGCAAACGCGTCGTGCGGCTCAAGGGCGGCGACCCCTATGTCTTCGGTCGCGGGAGTGAAGAAGTGCTCGCCTGCCACCGCAATGGCATCGCCGTCACCGTCATCTCCGGCGTCACGAGTGCGCTTGCGGTGCCGGCCGCGGCCGGAATCCCGCTGACCCACCGCGGCATCAGCCACGCCTTCACCGTGATCAGCGGCCACGCACCACTCACCGACAACGAACTCGAAGGACTCACCCTGCTCGGCAGCACCATCGTGGTACTCATGGGCGTCGGCACCCTGCCGACCCTCAGTCAGGGGCTGCTCCGACGCGGCATGTCGGCCGAGATGCCCGTGGCCATTATTGAACGCGGGTTCAGCGCCACCCAGCGCACCACCGTGAGCACACTGTCGGCGGTGCTGGCCGATGCCGCTGCCGCCAGCGTGCGCAGCCCCGCCGTGCTGGTCGTCGGCGAGGTCGTACGCCTCGCCTACAGCGGCGACGCCGCCGCCGAGGACCTCGTGGCCCGAGCGGCCGAGTTTGCGGGCACCGACTGATGACGGAAACGAACGATGTACCCGCACCCGATCTGTACGTGCACCACGTGCGCCTGCCGGGTGCCGTCGAGCCGATCGAGGTCGCGGCACCGTTTCTGCAGCCGAACCAGCTCGTGGGGTTTCGCATCGGAGTGACGAGCGATCGGCGTTCCAGCGACCTGATCGACGCCTTTGAGCGGCGCGGTGCGCGCGTTGTGCACGCGCCGACCCTGCGCATCGCGCACTCGCAGCAGGACGGCCCGCTGCTCGATGACACCCGCACCATGATCGCCGCGCGGCCCGATATTCTGCTCGCGACCACCGGTTACGGAGTGCGCCGCTGGTTCGAGGTGGCCGAGGCCGATGGTCTCGGCTCCGACCTGACCGACGCCCTGGCCGAGACGACCATCCTGGTGCGCGGGCCGAAAGCGCGTGGGGGCATTCGGGCGACCGGGCTGGGTGACTCCGGGATGAGCGATTCGGAGACGACGGCCTCGCTCGTTGACAAGGTTCTGGCCGAGTACCCGCCCGGGCTCACGATCGGAATCCAGGTGCACGGAGCCACGGACGAACAGCAGCTCGACCGGCTGCGCGCGGTGCACGAGCGCGTGCTCGTCGTCGCGCCGTACCGGTGGATCGCCGTCGACGACACCGACGAGCGGGTGTACAAGCTGGTCGAGGCAATCTGTGCCCGCCAGCTGGACTGCGTCACGTTTACGAGTGCGCCGGCCGTGCACGCGCTGTTCACCGCGGCGGAAGGCATGGAGGTCTACCCCGAGCTACTCAAGGCGCTGCAGACTCAGGTCTGCGCGGCAGCGGTCGGCCCGGTGACCAGTGCCCCGCTGATCGCCGCGGGGATCGCACCCATTCAGCCGACCCGTTTTCGCATGGGCGCGCTGATTCGGCTGGTCTGCGAACACCTCGAGCAGAACATGATCGAGCGGGTCGAGACCCAGAACGGGCTCGTGCAGCTGCGCGGTTCGCTCGTGCAGGTCGGCGAGGAACGTGTGCAGCTGCCGCCGACGGCCCTCGCCATTCTGCGGGCGCTCATGCGGGCACGCGGGGCGGTCGTCTCCCGTGAGGACCTCACGCTGGCCCTGTCCGGCGACTCCGACGACCATGCCATGGAGGTCTCGCTCAGCCGGCTGCGGCAGACGCTCGGCATTCCCGGGCTGGTCGCGACGGTGGTCAAGCGCGGCTACCGCCTCAACGTCTAGCCCTCGGCGCACAGATGCCGGGCTGTTCCCGTGTGAAACACATCGGTACAGTCCGGCAGGGGTGCGGTCTGAGTCTTAGTCTGTCTTAAGAGCGGATGCCGCGGCATCCGTGTCAGAGTCAGTTTCGAGAGTGGGCTCAGCGTCAGCCGGGTCCTCGGGCAACTCTTCGAGCAGCCCGGGCGGCGGCGTGATCGTGACTACGCCGTTTTTCACGTCGACGCTCGGCACGATGGCCTTCACGAACGGGATCATGACGTCGCCGGTGGGCGTTTTCACGATCAACAAGTCTTGCGCGGGCATGTGCTCGAGGCGACCGATGGTACCGATGCGCACACCGTCACGCATGACGGCGAGGCCGACCAGCTGGTGGTCGTACCAGGCGTCTTCTTCATCCGACTGCTCGGCGACGTCCGCGTCGATCCAGAGGATCGCCTTCGCGAGCGTTTCCGCCGCGCTGCGATCGACGACATCCTTGAAAAAACCGACCGCGTGCTGGTTATACCAGCGGAGCTCGACGAGTTCGATCGTCTTGCCGTGCCAGGCCGAACCGGTCGGAACCTGCAGGGTGAACACGGCGCCCGGGACGAAACGTCGTCCCGGGTCATCCGTGAACAGTTCGAGCTTGATTGCTCCCTTGAGCCCGTGAGCCTTGGTCAGGCGCCCCACCCGTAACTGCTGGGTGCGGTCCTTCTCGCTGTCGTCCACAGTTGCATCGTTCACTGAACTAGAAATCGGTGTCGACGACGTCGACGCGAACGCGGCGACCATCGGCCAGAGCTGCAACGAGGGTGCGCAGGGCCTTGGCGGTGCGACCCGCACGACCAATGACCCGGCCGAGATCCTCGGGGTTCACACGAACCTCGAGCACCTCGCCTCTTGCAGAATTCTTTTCTGCAACGTGCACATCGTCCGGGTGATCAACGATCCCCTTGACAAGGTGTTCGAGCGCGGGAGCAAGCAACAGTTACGCCTCTTCGGTTGCTTCTGCAGCGACCTCGGGGGCCTTGGCGACCGGCTTCTCAGCCTTGGGCTTGAGAACCGGCTTCTTCTTCTCGTCAGCGACGAAAGCAGCCTTCGGTTCCTTCACCTTGACGGTGCTCTTGGCGTTCTTGTCGCCCTTGAAGATGCCCCAGTCGCCCGTGAGCTTGAGGAGTGCAGCAACCTGCTCGGTCGGCTGAGCGCCGACGCTGAGCCAGTACTGCGCACGCTCGGACTTAACCTCGATGACAGAGGGCTCCTCCGTGGGGTGGTAGATGCCGATTTCTTCGATGACACGACCGTCGCGCTTGGTGCGCGCGTCGGCAACGACAATGCGGTAGTACGGTGCACGGATCTTGCCCATGCGCTTTAGACGGATTTTGACAGCCACAATTCTCCAGTGTTAATTCGTTGTTTGGCGAACCTTGGGCCGTGAGCGTGGGGGCACACTCGGCATAAGCTCTATAGGATCACGTTGCACCGAGATAGAGGGTCGGGCACAACGGATCGCGACTAATCATTGTGTCAGAGATTGCTGTCATTGTGATAATCGAACCTCAACGGCCGTCACCGGTCCACCCAAGGAGCACCCGTGCCACTCGACTTCGCCCGATCCGCCCGCTCGACCGTGGGCATCGAGTGGGAGGTCGCCCTCGTCGACCGCGAGACCGGCGATCTGGCAAATATCGCCGACCAGGTGCTCGACGCCCTGCGCGGTCCCGACGGTTCGGTCCACCCCACGATCACCGGTGAGCTGCTGCTCAACACGGTCGAGCTGGTGTCCGGCGTGCACGACACCGTCGGCCACGCGGTAGCGGATGTCGCCGGCCAGCTCGGTGAGGTACGTCGCGTTCTGGAAGGTCGTGAGGTGGACGTGATCTGTAGCGGCTCGCATCCGTTTGCGCAGTGGTTTGACCAGACCATCACCGACAAGGCTCGCTATCACAAGCTCATCGACCGCACGCAGTGGTGGGGGCGCAACATGATGATCTGGGGCATTCACGTGCACGTCGGCATCGAGAACAAGGCCAAAGTGATTCCGATCATGAACGGCCTGCTCACCTATGTGCCGCACCTGCAGGCGCTCAGCGCATCGAGCCCGTTCTGGGCCGGCGTCGACACCGGCTACGCGAGCAATCGCTCGCTCATGTTCCAGCAGCTTCCAACCGCCGGCCTGCCGTGGGACCTGCCCGACTGGGACGCCTGGGAGCGTTACGTCGACGACATGGCGGTGACCGGCATCATCGAGGACGTCACCGAGGTGCGCTGGGATATTCGCCCGTCACCGCGCTGGGGCACGATCGAGGTGCGCGTCTGCGATGGAGTCTCCACCGCCGTGGAACTCGCCGCGATCGCCGCGTTCATCCAGTGCCTGGTCGAGTGGATGTCCACCCGCCTCGACCAAGGCGAAGACGTACCGCGCATGCAGCCGTGGTTCGTGCGTGAGAACAAGTGGCGGGCGGCCCGCTATGGGCTGGGCGCCGAGATCATCCTCGATGCAATGGGCGCCGAATGCCTGGTAACGGATGACGTGCGTCGCCTCATCGAGACGCTCTCCCCCACCGCGGAGCGCCTCGGCTGCCTGCCGGAGCTGCTCGGCCTCCACCGCATCATCGACGACGGCGGCAGCTACCAGCGGCAGCTCGCCGTGGCTGCCACCCACGGCGGCAGCCTGCCCGCGGTCGTTGCGGCGCTCAGCCACGAGCTGGCCGAGGGGCTGGGCCGCTAGAATGATGCACCATCGACGGGCCGATTCGACCCCTGCGGATCGCGTCCCGGAGAAGACCTGCGCGTCGTGTGGACGCCGGATCGAGTGGCGCGTGAAGTGGGCGCGCGACTGGGATTCGGTGAAATACTGCTCGGACTCATGCCGTAACCGCGGGGTCACCGCGATCGATCTGCGGTTGGAAGAATCGATCACGACCCTGCTCACTGCCCGGGCACAGACCGCCACGATCTGTCCGTCCGACGCGGCGAAGGCTGTCGGCAATGAGGAATGGCGCGATCTCATCGAACCGGCCAGGCGAGCCGCCCGCCGCATGGTCTCCCGCGGTGAACTGCAGATCACCCAAGGCGGCGCCGTGGTCGACCCGTCGACAGCGAAAGGCCCGATTCGGCTACGGCGGGTGCGCTAGCGATCACGACGGATAAAATTTGGGTAGGGAAGCAATACGAGAGGTTTTTGAATGGCGAACGATCCAATCCTGGTCGTACCGCATGCCGCCATCGAAACCTGGCTTCGCACATCTGGGGTCGCGTGGACGTTCGTTCGCGCCTCGTTCTTCCACCAGAGCCTCTCCACCACCCACCTGACCGACATCCGTGATCGCGACGAGATCATGGTTCCGGCCGGGCGGGGCGCGACCGCATTCGTCGATGTGGAAGACATCGGCGCGATCGCCGCGGCTGCCCTGCTCGACCATCGTCCCACGCCGACACCGCCTACACGGTGACGGGGAGTGAAGCCCTCACCTACCAGCAGGTTGCCCAGATCTTGACGGACGAACTCGGCCGCCCCATTCGCTATGCACGGCCCGGCATCATGCGATACCTCCAACACGCACGCCGCACCCTCGGCATGCCGTGGGGAATGGTTTTGGTCACTGCCGCGATCTACACCACCGCCCGCCTCGGCATGGCGGGCGAGCTGACCGACACGGTGCGCGGGGTCCTTGGCCGGGAGCCCATTCGCTTCGCCGAATTCGCCCACCGCGAGCGCGCGGTCTGGAATCCCGCACAGACGACAGCCGCCCTGCCCACCACCTGACAATCCCGACTCTGGCCCTCGTTTCGTCGCCGAATATCCCGGAACCGCACGCAGAGTTTGCTGATTCACCCGCTGCGGCTGGGAAAATTTCATACGCTTGAAGGTTCCGTCAGCTCACCGTTGAGTGCGCGGTGGTCCTGGAGACTCAGGCACCGTGTGCCTCAATCGACACCGGCTGCCATTCGTTCCACGTGGCCAGTCGTGACTCGTAGTCCTTCGTCGCGATGCCCAGGGGCGCCTTGCCGAAGAAGATGCGCAGTGGCGGCTTCTGTGCATCGACGACCTTGAGAATCGCACCTCTGGTAGCCTTCGGGTCACCGGGATCGTTTGCAGAGGGACGACGCGCCGCCGCCTGTCGCACATCGGCGTACTCCGCCATCTCGTCGCTGCGCGAGGCGGAGGGACCCGACCAATCGGTCGAGAAGCTACCGGGTTCCACCAACGTCACGTTAATGCCGAAGCCCGCGATCTCCTGGGAAAGCGACTGTGAAAAGCCCTCGAGTGCCCACTTCGACGCATGGTAGATACCGACGGTGGGAAAGGCGCTAATACCGCCGATACTCGAGACCTGGATGATGTGACCCGAACCCTGCTTTCGCATGACGGGCACCGCCGCCTGTGTGATCCAGAGCGCGCCGAACAGGTTCGTCTCGATTTGAGCTCGGGCCTCGTCTTCGGTCAACTCTTCAACCATGCCGAAGTGACCGAACCCAGCGTTATTGACGACGATATCGAGCTGGCCGAAGTGCTCGGCCGCCTCTTGCACGGCCGCGAAATCCGCGTCCCGGTCCGTGACGTCGAGCCGCATCGGCAAAAAAGTATTCGGGTACTTCTCAACGAGAGCATCGAGAGTTTCCAATTTTCGTGCGGTGCCTGCAACGCTGTCGCCACGTTCTAACGCAGCTTCCGTCCACTGGCGGCCAAACCCCTTGGACGCGCCAGTAATAAACCAAGTCTTGCTCATGGGTATATTCCTTTCAATTGGCTGACCTACACGGATAACGTTCGACGAGGGCAAAGACTTCCCGCCGGCACGGGGCGTCCGCTGTCGCTCACGCGCTCCGACCGCTTTACTGGTTGCGAACCTACAACGCCCGACGTTGGTCCAGCTTCTGGGCCGAGTCGAATCAGGCGTTCTTGCTGTCGCGCCAGGCCAGCCAGTCGGTCGCCGGGCCGAGGTCGTAGTCGGGGCCGGTGATGCCGACCGTGAACAGGCGGGTGCCGAGGTCATAGAGCGCGTTGGCGTCTTCCACCGTGCGCCCCCGCAGTTCCGTGGAGATCTCGATTTCGCTGATATCGCGGCCGACCTCGTCGCACCAGGCGCCGAGCACGCCGAGCTTGTGCTCGAGCACTTCGGGGTTCGAGAACGAGTGCCAGATGTCGGCGTGCTGGGCGACGATGCGCAGGGTTTTCTTCTCGCCGCCACCGCCGATGAGCACCGGGATATCGCGGGTGGGCAATGGGTTGAGCTTGGCCCAGCGGGCCTCGATGCGGTTCAGGCTGTCGTCGAGCGCGTTCAGGCGGGTGCCTGGGGTGCCGAACTCGTAGCCGTACTCCTGGTAGTCGCGTTCGAACCAGCCGGCGCCGGTACCGAAGATGAAGCGTCCGCCGCTGATGTGGTCGATCGTGCGGGCCATGTCCGCCTGCAGGTCGGCGTTGCGATAGCTGTTGCAGTTGACCAGGGCACCGAATTCGAGGGTCGTGGTCTGCTCGGCCCAGGCGGCAAGGATGGTCCATGATTCGAAGTGCAGGCCGTCGGGTTCGCCGGTGAGCGGAAAGAAGTGGTCCCAGTTGAAGGCGATGTCGGCGCCGAGCGCCTCCACTTCAGTGAGCGTGTCACGAATTTTGGAGTACTGGGCGTGCTGCGGGGCGATCTGTACGCCCAGGCGCATGCTGCGGTTCGTCTGGTTCGTCGTCGAAGTCATGGTTCAAGCCTAGGACCGGGCCCAGTGCTGGTCGCGACGCCCGGCGCCGAATTCAGCGCGGGTTCCCAGCCTTTCGCGGGCCCACCCTATGGCCACGGGCCCAGTTTATAAGCTGGGCCCGTGGACGGGGCCTGGGCCCCGTCCACGAGCGGATGCTACCGGCCGAGCATTTTCTGAAGCGCGGCCATTTCCTCTTCCGTCGGCCCGCCTGCTTTACCCTTGCCGGGCTGGGCGCCGGAGCCGAGGCCGAAGCCGGAACCGACGGCATCCGCTTTGACGGATTCTCCGGTCGATTTGACGCCCGAGGCGATCGCGGCGTTCTCGGCGGCCCGTTTGGCCGGGTTGCCCGACTTGGAGCCCTTCTTCTTGGCCACCTGCTTGGGCTTGCCGCCGTAGCCGGCGCCGGGGATCGGGCCCATTCCGGGAATGTTGGGCATGCCGCCCCTGGCGACGGTTTTCATCATCTTGGCGGCCTGCTCGAAGCGCTGCACGAGCTGGTTGACCTCGGTGACGCTCGAGCCCGATCCGCGCGCGATGCGCAGGCGGCGGGAGCCGTTGAGCAGCTTCGGCGTGGTGCGTTCGAGCTTGGTCATCGACTGGATGATGGCCTCGGTGCGCACGATCTCGCGCTCGTCGAAGTTTTCGAGCTGCGCCTTCATGGCACCGGCGCCGGGGAGCATGCTCATCATCTTCTTGATCGAACCCATGTTGCGCAGCTGCTGCATCTGGCCGAGGAAGTCGTCGAGGGTGAAGGTGTCGGTCGCGAATTTCTCGGCGACCTTGCGGGCCTCGTCCTCGTCGAACGCGCCCTGCGCCTGCTCGATCAGGGTGAGGATGTCACCGAGGTCGAGGATACGACCGGCCATGCGGTCGGGGTGGAACGGCTCGAAGTCGTCGAGTCCCTCACCGGTCGAGGCGAACATGATCGGGCGGCCGGTGAGCGACGCGACCGAGAGGGCCGCGCCACCGCGGGCGTCACCGTCGAGCTTGGTCAGCACGACACCGGTGAAGTCGACACCGTCCTGGAAGGCCTTCGCCGTGGCGACGGCGTCCTGGCCGATCATGGCGTCGATGACGAAGAGCACCTCGTCGGGATCGATCGCCTTGCGGATATTTGCGGCCTGCTTCATGAGCTCGGCGTCGACGCCGAGGCGTCCCGCGGTGTCCACGATGACCACGTCGTGCACCTTCTGCAGGGCGTACTTCACGCCGTCGCGGGCCACCTTGACCGGGTCGCCGACGCCGTTGCCGGGCTCGGGCGCGTACACGGCGACGCCGGCCTGCTTCGCGACGACTTCCAGCTGCGTGACGGCGTTGGGGCGTTGCAGGTCGGCGGCGACGAGCAGCGGGGTGTGGCCGTCTTTGGCGAGCCACTTGGCGAGCTTGCCGGCGAGGGTGGTCTTACCGGCACCCTGCAGGCCCGCGAGCATGATGATGGTCGGCGGCTTCTTGGCGAATTCGAGCCGACGCTGTTGGCCACCGAGAATCGTGATGAGCTCGTCGTTGACGATCTGCACGACCTGCTGGGCCGGGTTCAGGGCCTTGCTGACCTCGTCGCCGAGGGCGCGCTCGCGCACCTTGCCGGTGAAGTCCTTGACGACCTCGAGGGCCACGTCGGCGTCGAGCAGGGCGCGACGGATCTCGCGGACTGTGCCATCGACATCCGCTGCGCTGAGCTTGCCCTTGGTGCGGAGGTTTTTGAACGTCTCGGCAAGACGATCTGAGAGGTTTCCAAAAGTTGCCATGATGGTGTCAGTTTATCGGCCGAATTGCACTCGGTGCGATCAGGCGCTCGACCGCGCGGATGACGTTGGTGCGGCGGCCCGCCATGGCTGCCGGGTCGGGAATGCCGCCGGGGGCCGGGGAAGCGCCAGGCTCGTGCACCCAGGCCGAGGCGATACCGAAGATGAGCGTCATGAGCTCAACCGGGTCCCACGCAGCGTCGACCCGTCCCGCCTCCTGCGCCAAGCGGATGCGGCGCACCTGCTCGTCGCGATAGCCGAGCATGACTTCGAGGGCCGGCCGCCATGTGCCGTCGGATTCGAGCCGCGCCCAGTCGATCATGCGCAGGTGGTCGCCGTGCAGCACCGCATGGTCGAAGAGCGCGCCGGCGAAGGCCGGCACATCGTGGTCGGTGAGTACGGCGTCGCTCGCGAACTCACGGAGGTTCAGTTCCAGCACCTCGAGGAACAACCGTTCCTTGTTGGAGTAGTAGGCGTACAAGCGCTCCTTGCTCGCCGACGCACGCTTCGCGATGCGATCGATGCGCGCCCCGGCGAGGCCGTAGGCGGCGAATTCCGTGCGTGCCGCCTCAAGAATCCGGGTCTGGGGGTCTGCTCCGTCGCGTGCCATATCTCGATCATAGCGAAATATTCACTCAAAACGAACTGGTTCGTTCGGTTTGCGCGATAGAGTCGGTCCCATGCCCGGTATCAGCACAAATCAGTCCAGTTCCGCTCCGCCCGCGTCGAGGGCCACCGCGCCCCACCCCAGAAAGTGGCTGCTGCTCGCCATCGTGGCGCTCGCCCAGCTCACCGTGGTGCTCGATGGCACGATCGTGAATATCGCGCTCCCCCAAGCGCAGGAAGCGCTCGGCATGAGCGACGGCGACCGCACCTGGGTCGTCACCCTGTACTCGCTCGTGTTCGGCGCCCTTCTGCTGCTCGGCGGGCGCATCGCCGACTTCTGGGGACGCAAGCGCTCCTTCATCGTGGGCATGGCCGGGTTCGCCATCGCCTCCGCCCTCGGCGGTGCCGCCCAGAGCACCTGGGAGCTACTCGCCGCCCGCGGTCTGCAGGGACTGTTCGCCGCGCTGCTCGCACCGGCGTCGCTCGCCCTGCTCACGGTGAACTTTCCCGGCGGCAAGGACCGCATCAAGGCATTCGCCGTCTATGGCGCAATCGCCGGCGGCGGCGCGGCCGTCGGCCTCATTCTCGGCGGCGTGCTGACCGAGTATGCGAGCTGGCGCTGGTGCCTCTACGTGAACGTACCGATCGCCATCGTGGCCATCGCGGCCGCGATCCCGGTCATTGGCGAGAGCAAAGCGCACGGCAACACGCGGTATGACGTGCCGGGGGCTGTTCTCGTGGCACTCGGCCTGGGATCCCTGGTTTTCGGCTTCGCGCAGGCTGAGAACGGGTGGGGCACGTGGCCCGTGCTCGTCTGCCTCCCGCTGGGACTCGTGCTGCTGGGACTGTTCGTGCTGGTGGAAAGCCGGTCTAATCATCCGCTGCTGCCGCTTCGCGTTATGGCGAACAAGGTGCGCGGCGGCGCCTTTCTCACCGCGCTGCTCTCGGGCGCGGCGCTGCTCGGCGGGCTGCTCTTTCTCACGCTCTACTTTCAGATCGTGCTGGGCTACACCCCGATCCAGTCGGGCCTTGCTTCGCTGCCGATGACCGTGACGATCATGATCGGTGCCGGCGTGCTGTCGAAGTTTCTGGCCAGCACCGGAGTGCGCATTCCGATGACCGTCGGACCGGTCGTCGGCGCGGCCGGGTTGCTCTGGCTGACCGGCATCACGGTGGGCGGCAACTATACACTCGAGGTGCTGCCCGGGCTGATCCTGCTCGGTGCCGGCCTCGCGATGATCTTCGTGCCACTGCAGAACGTGGCACTGTCGGGAATCGTCGACCACGACGCCGGGGCTGCGAGCGCGGCAGTGACGGCCATGCAGCAGATCGGCGGATCGCTCGGAACGGCCCTGTTCACCGCGCTGTACACCGCAGCCGTCAGCTCGTATCTGGCCGATAAGGAACCGTCACAGGCCGCGCAGTTCGGCGCCCTCGTGAGCGGATACCAGTCCGCCTTCCTGTGGGCGGCCATCATCATCTTCGCGGCGGCGCCGATTGCGTTCTTCCTGGTGCGCCCGCGCAAGGAGGACCTGCTCGGCGCGGGATCTGCGGTGCACCTGGGGTAGCCGTCCGGGGCTCCGGGCCCACCTTCCAGCCACGGGCCCAGTTTATAAGCTGGGCCCAGGGACGGGGCCCGGGCCCCGTCCCTGAAGGACCCGGCCATAAAGCACCTCGTGCAGGGTCAGCTGTCGAGGGCTACCAGAACCGTGTCGCCGTGCACGTCGATCGTCACGACCAGCAGGCCGTCGGTGTCGTCGGGGCTGATGGCGTACTCGAGCACCGCGAAGTGCGCCTCGCTGCCGTTGTGGTGCGGGTGAAAGCCGATGCGCTGCAGGCGCAGTGAGCGCAGAAAGTCGATCTGCTGGTCGCCGGAATCCCAGATGATGGCGTTCTCAATCGCCTCCTGGTCCATCTCGTCGAGCTGCTCGGCGATGTATTGGCTGGTCACCGACACCTCAGCCGACAGGTCGGCTACCAGGGACTCGCGCACCTGCGAGTCGAGGTCCTCCATGGCGCCGATCATGGCTGCGGCAATATCAAGAGCCTCGGCGGTCACCGATTCTTCATCGGGCGAGCTGAGATCGATTTCGACGCTCTGGTCACCGAGTTCCGCCGACTCCGACCAGTAGACCTCGCCCTCGTCTTCGTCGCCGAGAATTCCGAAGAAATCGTGTTCGATGCTCATATCGCTCCCTTAATATTATCCATCAGCCGACGAGTTTCTGCGCGAAGACGTGCGGGGTGAACCCGGTGAGGTCGTTGATGCCCTCACCCTGCCCGACGAGTTTGATCGGGATGCCCGTTTTCTCCTGCACGGCCAGCACGAAGCCGCCGCGGGCTGAGCCGTCAAGCTTGGTCAGCACGAGCCCGGTCACTCCGGCATGTTCGATGAACGCCTCGGCCTGGGCGAGTCCGTTCTGACCGGTCGTGGCGTCGAGCACGAGCAGCACCTCGGCGATCGAGCCCTGCTTCTCGACGACGCGGCGAATCTTGGTGAGCTCGTCCATCAGGCCGCCCTTGGTCTGCAACCGCCCGGCGGTGTCGATGAGCACGATTTCGATGCCCTCATTCTTCGCCTTCTCGACGGTTTGAAAGGCGACGGATGCCGGATCCTGCCCGGTCATCTGCGGCTTGACGATTTGCGCACCGGCGCGTTCGGCCCAGGTCGACAGCTGCTCGACCGCGCCGGCGCGGAACGTGTCGGCGGCCCCGATCACGACGCTGCGACCGTAGGTGCCCAGAAACTTGGCGAACTTGCCGATCGTGGTGGTTTTGCCCACGCCGTTCACCCCGACGACCAGCACGATGGCGGGGCGCTCGGAGAGCGTCAGGGTGGAGTCGAGAACCGAGAGCCGCTCTTCGATATCTTCGCGAAGCATCCGCTGGAGATCTGTCGGGTCTGTCGTGTGGTACTTGGCGACCTTGGCGCGCAAGTCTGCGATGACAGCTTCGGTGACATTCGGGCCGAAGTCGGCCTGCAGCAGGGCATCCTCGAGGTCTTCCCAGGTGTCGGCGTCGATGGTCTTCTTCGCGAACATTCCGCGCAGTGCGCCGGAGAGGGACCAGGGGGTGCGTTCAGCCATGTCCTTAGCCTACGGGGACGGCGACGGCTTGCGCGCGGCGATCGGCTGCCCGGCTAGCGCGCGAAACGTTCCGCGCAACCTGTGTGACGCCGCGTGACAGTGTGTGACAGCACGTGACCGGCTCCCTGCCCCGTATTCGTGCGGCGCAGTAGCGTTGATGTCGTTGCTTCGGATCCCAAAATACCGAGGCGGCACCGCAAACCGAGGGAGTCGACGTGCCGAACGAAACCGAGACGGTGCCCACCGTTGCAGCCGGGGCCGGCAATGCACCAACAGCGATTAAGCTGCCCGCAGCCCGCCCGCCACGGCCCTCAACGCGCCCGAACGGCCAGTGGAAGATCGACGGCACCGAACCGCTCAACGGCAACGAGGTCTGGAAGCAGGTCGACAATGGCCTCGCCGTGCGAGGACGCATCGAACAGATTTACTCCAAGCAGGGTTTCGACTCCATCGACGGCACCGACCTGCACGGCCGTTTTCGCTGGTGGGGCCTGTACACCCAGCGGAAGCCCGGCATCGACGGCGGCAAGACCGCCACTCTCGAACCGGAAGAACTCGAAGACCGCTATTTCATGCTCCGCGTGCGCATCGACGGCGGCCAACTCACCACCGAGCAGACTCGGGTCATCGGCGAGGTCTCGCGCGACTTCGGACGCGATACCGCCGACATCACCGACCGCCAGAACATTCAGCTGCACTGGATCCAGATCGAGGACATGCCCGAAATCTGGCGCCGCCTCGAAGCCGTCGGCCTCGAAACCACCCAGGCCTGCGGCGACGTGCCGCGCGTGTTCCTCGGCTCCCCCGTGGCCGGCATCGCCGCCGACGAGCTGATCGACCCCACCGAGTCGATCAACGAGCTCGCCCGCAAGTACCTCGGCACCGACGAATTCGCCAACCTGCCGCGCAAGTTCAAGACGGCCATCACAGGCCACCCCAGCCAGGACGTTGTACACGAGATCAACGACATCGGCCTGGTCGCCGTCGAACACCCCGAACTCGGCATCGGCTACGACCTCTGGGTCGGCGGCGCGCTCAGCACCACCCCGCGCCTGGCCGAACGCCTCGGCGCGTTCGTCGCCGAAGACAAGGTGTCCGAGGTCTGGCGGGGCGTCGCCTCCATTTTTCGGGACTACGGCTACCGCCGCCTGCGCGGCAAGGCACGCCTCAAGTTTCTGCTGGCCGAGTGGGGAACCGAGAAATTCCGTCGTATTCTCGAAGACGAATATCTCGGCTACACCCTGCCTGACGGCCCCGCCGCGCCCCGCCCCAAGACCCAAGGCGACCACATCGGCGTGCACAAGCAGAAGGACGGCCGCTTTTACATCGGCGTCGCGCCGTTTGTCGGCCGTGTCTCCGGCCGGACCCTCACGAAGCTCGCCGACCTGCTCGAAGCCCATGGCTCGACCCGCCTGCGCACCACGCCGCACCAGAAAATCGTGGTGCTCGACGTCGCTGAACAGCACGTCGAACCGCTGATCGCGGCGCTCGACGAGATCGGCCTCTCGGCCCGCCCGAGCCTGTTCCGCCGCTCTACCGTCGCCTGCACCGGCATTGAATTCTGCAAGCTCGCCATCGTCGAGACCAAGCAGTCCGCAACGGATGCCATTCTCGAGTTGGAAAAGCGGCTCGCCGGAATCGACGCCCCGCACCCGATCACCCTGCACGTGAACGGATGCCCCAACTCCTGCGCCCGCATCCAGACCGCGGACATCGGGCTCAAGGGACAGCTGCTGCCGGACGGCAACGGCGGCTCCACCCCCGGCTTCCAGGTGCACCTCGGCGGCGGACTCGCCTCGGTGGATCGGGACGAAGCCGGCCTCGGTCGCACTGTACGCGGCCTCAAGGTCACCGCGGAGGACCTGGCCGACTACGTCGAACGCCTCGTGCGTCGTTTTCTGGATGCCCGCAGCACGGACGAAACTTTTGCCCAGTGGGCGCACCGCGCCGACGAGGAGGAGCTCAAATGAGCGCCATCAACCTGAACGCGCGCGCCGCGGCATCCGCTGCGCCGGCACGCGAACTTCCCGCGCGCCGCCCGGCCGCCGAGCTGGAGGCCTTGGCCGAAGCCGGCTCGGCCGAACTCGCTGCCGCCGCAGCAGCCAACGGCCGCGAGGCCACCGCCGCCGAGGTCGTCGCCTGGGTCACCCGCAATTTCGGCGCCGACTCCGTGGCTGTCGCCTGCTCCATGGCCGACGCCGTGCTGCCCGAGATCGTGTCGAAGCAGCTGCCGGGCGTCGACGTGCTCTTTCTCGACACCGGCTACCACTTCGCTGAAACCTATGAAACCCGCGACGCGGTCGCCGCCGCCCTGCCGGTCACCGTCGTTGACGTACTGCCGCTCACGACCGTGCCGGAGCAGGATGCCCTGCACGGCGCCGAATTGTTCGCCCGCGACCCCAACGCCTGCTGCGCGATGCGCAAGGTCGAACCGTTGCAGCGTTCGCTCGGCGGTTACGAGCTGTGGTTCACCGGTGTGCGCCGCGACGAAGCCCCCACTCGCGCCAACACGCCGCTGGTGACCTGGGACGAACGCAACGGCCTGGTCAAGGTCAACCCGGTCGCCGCCTGGAGCTACGACGAGCTGATGGACTACGCCACCCTGAATCACGTTCCGGTTAACGTGCTGCTTTCCCAGGGCTACCCCTCTATTGGATGCGCCCCCTGCACCCAGCCCGTCGCGGCGGGCGCTGACCCCCGTTCCGGCCGCTGGGCCACCCTCGAGAAGACAGAATGCGGGCTCCACCTGTGACGATCACGCCAGTTTCACCACCAGCCCACCGTCTCTCCGAACTCGACGTGCTCGAGAGCGAAGCGATCCACATCATTCGCGAGGTCGTCGCCGAGTTCGAACGCCCCGTGCTCATGTTCAGTGGCGGCAAGGACTCCGTCGTGGTGCTGCACCTGGCCGCTAAGGCGTTCTGGCCGGGCAAGATCCCGTTCACACTGCTGCACGTGGACACCGGCCACAACTTTCCCGAGGTTCTCCAGTTTCGCGACCAGACCGTCGCCGCCCACGGCGTGCGCCTGACGGTCGCCAAGGTGCAGGACTACATCGATGACGGCCGCCTGGTGGAGCGTGCTGACGGCACCCGCAACCCGCTGCAGACCCTGCCGCTGCTCGACGCGATCGCCGCCGGCCGGCACGACACCGTCTTCGGCGGCGCCCGCCGCGACGAGGACAAGGCCCGAGCCAAGGAGCGCATCCTCTCGCTGCGCGACGAATTCGGCCAGTGGGACCCGCGCAACCAGCGCCCCGAACTGTGGAACCTCTACAACGGACGCCACACCGTCGGCCAGCACGTGCGCGCCTTCCCGATCAGCAACTGGACCGAACTCAACGTCTGGCGTTACATCGAACGCGAGAACATCGAGCTGCCCCCGCTGTACTACGCGCATGAACGTGAGGTCTACCGCCGCGACAACATGTGGCGTTCGGTCAGCCCGGTCAGCCTGCCCCGCGCCGACGAAATCGTCGAGACACGCACGGTGCGGTACCGAACGGTGGGCGATATGAGCTGCACCGGCGCGGTCGACTCGAGTGCGGCATCCGTCGCCGATGTCGTGCGCGAGGTCGGCGTGAGCACAATCACCGAACGAGGCGCCACCCGCGCCGACGACCGCATCTCTGAGGCCGCCATGGAAGACCGCAAGAAGGAAGGATACTTCTAATGAAGAATTCGCTACGTCTGGGCGCTCTCATGCTCGGAACCACCCTTCTTCTAAGCGGATGCGCGACCTCGGTCAGCGCCGAGCCCGCCACCGACCAGGGACCAGCCACCGAACTGCGCCTCGGCTACTTCGACAACGTCACCCACGCCGCCGCGCTCGTGGGCCTGCAGAACGGCTTCTTCGAGGACGCCCTCGGCGATACCACGCTGAGCACCCAGATCTTCAGCGCCGGGCCGTCTGCCGTTGAGGCCCTGAGCGCCGGTGCGATCGACGCCGCCTACATCGGTCCGAGTCCGGCCGTGAACACCTTTGTGCAGAGCGGCGGCCAGTCGGCGGTCATCGTGGCCGGAGCCGCGAGCGGCGGGGCAGCGCTCGTCGTGCGCGACGGCATTGACACCCCGGCCGACCTCGCCGGCACCACCATCGCCACGCCCCAGCTCGGCAACACCCAGGATGTGGCCCTACGCTCCTGGCTGGGCGACGAGGGCTATGAGACCAGCACGATTGGCGGCGGCGACGTCACCGTCTCACCCGGCGACAATGCGCAAACCCTGACCCTGTTTCAAAGCGGCAAGATCGACGGCGCCTGGCTACCCGAACCGTGGGTGTCCCGGCTCGTCCTGGAAGGCGGCGGCCACGTTCTCGTGAACGAAGCCGACCTGTGGGACAACGGCGACTTTCCGACCACCGTGCTCCTCGTGCGTAAGGCCTTTCTCGAGGAGCATCCCGACACCGTGAGCGCCCTGCTCCAGGGGCACGTCACCGCCGTGGACTGGCTCACCCAGAACCCGGCCGACGCGGCAGCCACGATCAACACGAAGCTCAAGGCCGACACCGGCAAGGCACTCGCCGACGACGTTCTGACCCGGGCCCTGACCGAAGTGAAATTCAATGTCGACCCGCTGGCCTCGACCTTTCCGGTCTCGCTCGCCGAGGCGGTCAAGGCCGGCCTCGGCAAGGACGGCGACCTGGACGGCCTGTTCAACGTGGCACTGCTCAACGCAGTGCTGGTGAAACATGCAGAAGAACCGGTCTCGGCCGGCGGATTGGGAACGGAATAACAGATGACCCTCACCATTGACACCCAAGCGAAAGCCGAAGAAACCGCCGTCGCCGAGCCCGTTGGCACCCTGTTTCGCTTCGCGACGGCCGGTTCGGTCGACGACGGCAAGTCCACCCTGGTGGGCCGCCTGCTGCACGACTCGAAAGCCATCCTCGCCGACCAGCTCGAAGCGGTCACCCGCACCTCCACCGAGCGCGGCTTCGGCGGGATAGGCGGCGGCATCGACTTCGCCCTGCTGACCGACGGCCTGCGGGCCGAACGCGAACAGGGCATCACCATCGACGTGGCCTACCGCTATTTCGCCACGCCCGCCCGGTCCTTCATCCTCGCCGACTGCCCCGGCCACGTACAGTACACCCGCAACATGGTCACCGGCGCCACCACAGCGGATGCCGTCATCATGCTCATCGACGCCCGTAAGGGGGTGCTCGAGCAGACCCGTCGACACCTCAGCGTCGTCGCCCTGCTGCGCGTGCCGCACGTGATCGTCGCGGTCAACAAGATCGACCTGCTGGACTACAACGAAGCGGCCTACCGTGAGGTGGAGGCATCCGTTCGTCTCGTCACCACCGAACTCGGCCTCGGTTCTGACTCACGTGCAGAAGTTCATGTGATTCCAGTGTCGGCCCTGGTCGGCGACAACGTCGTCGACCGCTCCGAGCGCACCCCCTGGTATGCCGGACCGAGCCTGCTCGAACTGCTCGAAACCCTCACGGTGATCGACGATCTGGACGAGCGCGGCCAAACCACCGAGGCGTTCCGCCTGCCGGTACAGCTCGTGCTGCGGCCTCAGGGCGCGGTCGTCGTCGCCCCCGAGCTCGCCGACTCGTACCGTGACTATCGGGCCTATGCCGGGCAGGTGGCGAGCGGCAGCATCAAGGTCGGCGACACCGTGAGTGTTGAGCCGGGCGGCGGCACCAGCACCGTCACCGGAATCGATTTCGCCGGGGTCGCTCTCGACGAGGCCTTCGCACCGCAATCGATCGCGCTGCGCCTGGCCGACGACCTCGACATTGCCCGTGGCGCGGTGATTGCCGCCGCCGGCAGCCTGCCGCCGGTGACCCGCACCCTCTCGGCCGACCTGTTCTGGCTCGACCCGCGCCCGCTCGCACCGGGCGCCCGCGTGCTCGTGAAGTTCGGTACGACCGTCATGCAGGCCCTGATCAGCGAGGTCACCGGTCGGCTCGACCTGACGACGCTCGGCGCCCAACCGGCCACGAGCCTGGCCGTGAACGATATCGGGCAGGCGAGCATCCGCTTGTCGCGCGATCTGCCGGTGGAACCCTACGCGCAGAACCGCCGCTCCGGCGCGTTCCTGGTGATTCACCCGCAGGACGGCGCGACCCTTGCGGCCGGCATCGTCACCGCTCCCGGCGAGCCGACGCGTGCGGGCGATGGTTCGGGCGCAGGGTCGGAAGTGTCACCGTGAGTTCGCTCACGAACGTTGCCGTGGCGCCGACTGCCACGGCGCTCGAGCCGGCCGCCATCACGGTCGATGCTCTCGGCAAGCGCTACGGCACCGGCCCGCTCGTGCTCGACAACATCAACCTGTCGATCGAGCCCGGCCAGTTCGTCTGTCTGCTCGGGGCAAGCGGATGCGGCAAGTCCACGCTGCTGAACATCATCGCCGGCCTGGAGAAACCGACCGAGGGCGCCGTCACCGTGGCGAGCGGCAAGGCCGCCGTCATGTTCCAGGACGCAGCACTGTTCCCCTGGCTGACCGCCGGCCGCAACGTTGAACTCGCCCTCAAGCTGGGCGGGGTCCCCCGCAAGGACCGCCGCGGCGAGGCCCTCGAGCTGCTCGACCTGGTCAACCTGGCCGATGCCGCCGACAAGCGCCCGCACGAACTCTCCGGAGGTATGCGGCAGCGCGTTGCGCTGGCCCGTTCGCTGGCACAGGACCGCAAGGTACTACTGATGGACGAACCGTTCGCCGCCCTCGACGCCATCACCCGCGACCTGCTGCACGAGGAGATGGAACGGGTCTGGCGGCAGACCGGCCGCACCATCGTGTTCGTCACCCACAACGTGCGGGAGGCCGCCCGGCTGGGCGAACGCATCCTGCTGATGTCCTCCCGCCCCGGCCGCATCGTCAACGAGTGGACCATCACCGACACCGGCTCACGCCGCATCGAATCCCCCGAAGTCGCCCGGCTGAGCGACGAAATCACCGACCAGTTGCGACAGGAGATCCGCCGCAATGCCGCTTGACACCCGTACCGCAACGGCCCCCGACCCGAGCCACGACGAACTGCGTCGCCTCGAAGCCGGATTGGATTCATTGCAGGCCGTCCCCGAAACCCCGCGCGGTGCCGTTCGACGCACCGTCGACGGTGTGCTGCCGCCCATTCTGCTGCTCATCGGACTCGCCCTGGCCTGGCAGGTCTACATTCTCATCGTCAAACCGCGCCCCGACCTGATCCCCGGACCCCTCGATGTGTTCGGCGCCCTGGTGAGCGCCTGGAACAGTGACCGCCTGCAGCTCGCGGTGACGACGAGCCTCGAACGCGGCGGGCTCGGCTTTATCATCGCCGTAGCCATCGGCACCCCGATCGGATTGCTGCTGGCCGAATGCCGACCGGTGCGACGAGCGCTCGGTCCGCTGTTGTCGGGCCTGCAGGTGCTGCCCTCCGTCGCCTGGGTGCCCGCCGCAATCATCTGGTTCGGCCTCAGCGACGCCACCGTGTACTTCGTGATCCTGATGGGCGCTGTGCCGTCCATCGCCAATGGGCTCGTCTCCGGCGTCGACCAGATTCCCCCGCAGCTGCGCCGCGTTGGCACGGTCCTCGGCGCCTCGCGCCTGCAAATGGCGACCCTCGTAGTGCTGCCGGCGGCCCTGCCGGGCTACTTCTCCGGTCTCAAACAGGGCTGGGCCTTTGCCTGGCGCTCCCTCATGGCCGCGGAGATCATCGTGATCGGCGGCGACATCGGGTTCGGTCTCGGGTCGATGCTGCACCAGAGCCGCGAGCTCGCCGACCTGTCCGGCGTACTTGCCACGATCCTGGTGATCCTCTTCGTCGGCATCCTGGTCGAACTCGTCATCTTCGCGCCGATCGAGCGCCGATTGCTGCGTCGCCGCGGACTCATGGCCGCCGGCCTGCGTTGACCTGCGCGCATCCTTTGTCCTTGTCCCTTGTTTGAAAGGCCCGTTATGACCCCCGCTCCCTCTGCCCTGCGCGTTGCCATCATCGGCGCCGGCCCGGCCGGCATCTACGCCGGCAACATTCTCAACCGGCTCGTGCTGGAGGCCGGCCACGAGGTGGCCATCGACCTGTTCGATTCGCTGCCGGCCCCGTACGGTCTGATTCGCTATGGCGTCGCCCCCGATCACCCGCGCATCAAGGGCATCGTGAAGTCGCTGCAGGAGATGCTCGACGCAGGCATCATTCGTTTCATCGGCAACGTGACCTACGGCACCGACCTGACCCTGGCCGAGCTGCGCGAGCACTACCACGCGGTCATCTTCGCCACCGGGGCCATTCTCGACGCACCGCTCGTCATTCCCGGCATCGACCTGCCCGGCTCGTTCGGCGCCGCCGACTTCGTCTCCTGGTACGACGGCCACCCCGACGTTCCGCTGGACTGGCCGCTCGACGCGACCGATGTCGCCGTCATCGGCAATGGCAACGTGGCCCTCGACGTGGCGCGCATTCTGGCCAAGCCCGCCGACGATCTGCTCACCACCGACATCCCGGCCTCGGTCTACGCCGGGCTGGCCGGCTCGCCGGTCACCGACGTGCACGTGTTCGGCCGCCGCGGGCCGTCGCAGGTGAAATTCACGCCGATCGAGCTGCGCGAGCTCGCCGATATTCCCGATGTCGACCTCGTGGTCTACGCCGAGGACTTCGCTCCCGACTCGCACAGCGAGCATCTCGTCGCGAGCAACAACCAGGTCAAGATCATGACCCGCACGCTGAACGGATGGCTCACCAAGGCTCCGCAGGGCGCCTCACGTCGCCTGCACCTGCACTTTCTGCACGCACCGCGCGAGGTCTACGGCGACGGCCGGGTGGAAGGCATCCGTTTTGAGCGCACCGAACACACCGGAGACGGCGGCGTGCGACCGACCGGCGTCATCGTGGATTACCCGGTACAGGCCGTATATCGCGCAGTCGGCTACCGCGGTAGCGCCCTCACCGAGGTGCCGTTCGACGCCGTGCGCGGCGTTATTCCAAACGACGGCGGCCGCGTGCTCGATGCGGCCGGCGAGCCGATCGACGGCCTCTACGCCACCGGGTGGATCAAGCGCGGCCCGATCGGCCTCATTGGACACACCAAGGGTGATGCCTTGGAGACCATCAC
Source organism: Cryobacterium sp. N21 (assembly GCF_002929575.1). Taxonomy (NCBI): domain Bacteria; kingdom Bacillati; phylum Actinomycetota; class Actinomycetes; order Micrococcales; family Microbacteriaceae; genus Cryobacterium; species Cryobacterium sp. N21. Next base: position 122,365 of record NZ_PJJQ01000028.1, read on the forward strand.
CCGGCTCGTCGAAGACGTACCGGCGCTCGTCGCTCGCGACCAGGCGTTCGGCTCGGCGGATACGATTCTGGCGCTGCTCGAGGCGCGCGGCGTGGAATACACGACCTGGGCCGGCTGGCGCACCCTCGACGCGCACGAGCAGTTGCTCGGCGCCCAGGATCTGGTCACTCCCGGCCGGGAGCGCGTCAAGGTGATCTCCCGCGCCGAACAGGTTGCCATCTCCCGCACGGAAGCTTTGCTGACACTATGACCTATGTGATCGCCCTGCCCTGTGTCGATGTGAAAGATCGTGCCTGCATCGACGAATGCCCGGTGGACTGCATTTATGAGGGCGAACGCTCCCTCTATATCCATCCAGACGAGTGCGTCGACTGCGGAGCCTGCGAACCGGTCTGCCCGGTCGAGGCCATCTACTACGAAGACGACCTGCCCGAACAGTGGGCCGACTACTACAAAGCCAACGTCGAATTCTTCGACGACCTCGGCTCCCCGGGCGGCGCCGCCAAGGTCGGCGTGCTCGCCAAGGACCACCCCGTCGTCTCCGCACTGCCGCCGCAGGCGTAGGGCGCCCGCATCGGCAATTACGCGCGCATCCGCGGGTCAACCGACCGCAGCATCGGCCCGTTCGTCCGCGCGGGTGCCGATGCGCTGGCCGACGACAGCACTGACGCCGTCCTGCCGCATGCTCACACCGTAGAGGGCATCCGCTATCTCCATGGTGCGTTTCTGGTGCGTGATCACGATGAGCTGGCTGGTCTCTCGCAGGTCTTCGAAGATGGTGAGCAACCGGCCGAGGTTGGCGTCGTCGAGCGCAGCTTCGACCTCATCCATGATGTAGAACGGGCTCGGACGGGCCTTGAAAATGGCAATCAGCAGCGCGACGGCGGCGAGTGAGCGTTCACCGCCGGAGAGCAGCGACAGCCGTTCGATCTTCTTTCCGGCCGGTTTCACCGACACCTCGATGCCGGACGTGAGCAGGTCGTCGGGGTCGGTGAGCCAGATGCTGCCGCTGCCGCCGGGAAACAGCACCGGGAACACGTCGGCGAAGGCCGCCTGGGTGTCATCGAACGCGGACGAGAAGATGGTCTGCATCTTCTCGTCGATGTCCGCGATGATGGTGAGCAGGTCGCTGCGGGTTTCCGTGAGGTCGGTGAGCTGCTCGGTGAGAAAGCGGTGCCGCTGCTCGAGCGCCGCGAATTCTTCGAGGGCCAGCGGGTTGACCCGCCCGAGTTGACCGAGCTTGCGTTCGGCGGCCGCGAACCGTTTCTGCTGCTCGGCCCGATCAAAGCGGATGCCGCCGGCCGCGCCGCCAGCGAAAACCAGGCCCTCGCTGCCGCTGCCGCTCACGTCGGTGCCATCGGGCGGGATCAGCTGGTCGGGACCATATTCGCCGACGAGCACGTCTTCGGTGAGACCCAGTTCGCTGCCGGCGCGTTCAAGCAGGGCCGCGAGGTGCAGCTTCTTCTCGTAGATCTCGAGTTCGAGTCCGTGCACGTTTTCGGTGATCGAGGCCAGCCGCTCGCGCAACACGTTCTCGCCCTGCCGAAGCTGCTGCAGTTCGGTGTTCTGGCTCGCCCGTTCGGCTTCGGCGCTCGCGAGCTGAATCCGGGCCTCGGCGACGGAGCGGTCGGCCGCGGCGAGCACGGCCGGAAGCGTTTCGGCAACGCGGGAGGCGGCATCCACTTGGCGGCGACGAATGACCGCGCGACGCGCTGCGGCCTCAGCGGCCGTGCGGTCGTCCTCGAGCTGACGGGTGAGTGTTGCGACGCGGTCAGCGCCTGCGCGCACGCGTTCACGGGCGGTTTCCACCTGGAGCCGGTTCTCGACCTCGGTCTCGCGGGCGGCCTCAAGTTCGGTGTACACAGCGTCCCGCAGGGTCGCGTCGAGGATGGGCCGTGGCTGGGACCGGGCAGTGTCGAGTGCAGCGGCTGCCCGCGCCGCGACAGCCTCGGCTTCGGTGCCGGCCGTGCTCGCGAGCTGCAGAGCGGCGGAGACCCGGTCGACGTCGGCGGCGGCGGCATCCGCTTGCACCACGAGTCGTCCGCGACGTTCGGTCACCGTGGCGAGCTGAGTTTCGAAGGCGCGCAGGGCAGCCCGTGCGCTGACCGACTGCTCTTTGTAGGCCTGCAACAGGGTGCGCTGTTCGGAGAACTCACAGCGCACCCGTTCGATCTGCGAGGTGACGGCCGCGAGCCTCTCGGCCGCCACGTCTCGCTCCGCAACGAGTTCGAGCTTGCTCTGTCTGGCGCCGGACCCGCCGCTCACGACCCACGGGCTCAAGACCTCGCCCGCCAGCGTGATGAGCGTGAGACCCTGAGGCAGCTCGGCCGCTCGAGCCACGGCAAGATCGTCGGCGATGACGGTCTGAGCCAGCAGGCCGCGCAGGCCGGCCGGGCCGTCGATGACCGCGTTCGCCCAGCGTATGCCCGACGGCGCACCCAATTCGATGGTCGGCGCCGCGCTGTCGTCGCCGTTGGCCACGATCAGCTCAACCCGCCCGAAGTCGTCGTTTTCGGCCTGAACGAGGGCAGCGAGGGCGGCGTCGCGGTTGTCGGCCAGCACGGCATCGGCAAGAGAGCCGAGGGCGGCGGCGATCGCCGCTTCGAACCCTGGCTGCACCCGCACGTGGTCGGCCACGAGGCCACGGATGCCGGCCAGCTTCGCGCCGAGCAACGCCGAGGAGCCGTCTTTCTGATCGAGCGCGAGGGAGAACGCACCCTGCCGTGCCGCCTGGGCGTCCCGTTCCCGCTCATGGCCGTGCAGCTCGTCGCGCAGACGCTCCACCTCGGCCTCAACACCCTGAACCGCAGCCTGCGCCAGCTCGAATGCCGCGGCCAGCTCGCCGGAGTCCGGTTCACCGGCTGGCGCAGCGGACTGCAACTCGTCAAGTTGCAGCTGCGCCTTCATGCTGCGTTCGGTCGCCGCGTCACGGGCATTCTGCTGCCGCAACTGCTCACCACGTACGGCAGCCAGCCGCGATGCTGCCGTCTCGGATTGCCCGGTCAGGTGGGAGATGTCGAGGTCGTGCCGAGAGACGAGTGCTGCCTGGGCTGCAATATCTTCGTCGACCGCGTCGAGCCTCGACCGGGCTGCCGCGCTCTGCCCTCGTGAGTCGTCCCAGCCGATTTGAGCCATGCCGATGCCCGCACGCAGCTGCTCTACCTCGGCGGCAGCCTCGGCCAGCATGGTGGGGGTGACGCTCGAGACGAGGCCGGTCGACTCGGCCTGCGAACCCAATAATGCCAGCCGCTGGTTGGCTAGGGTGAAGAGCCCGCGTAGTCGTTCCTGCACCGACTCCAGGGCATAGCTGGTGCGGCGTGCCAGGTCGACGGCGTCTCCCACTTGGGCGAGTTCGAGCCGCTGCACCCGTGCCTGTTTCTGCGAAAGCTGCTCCTGCAGCACGACCCGCTCGGTGTGGCGTTCACTCTCGGTGCGATTGTGCGCGTCGAGCGCAGTGCGCAGCGTCACGACATCGTCAGCGAGCAGGCGGGCGCGGGCATCTCGCACGACGGCGGCGATGGTCTGAGCCTCCCGCGCGATTTCGGCCTGGTGTCCGAGCGGTTTGAGCTGGCGGCGAATCTCTCCCGCGAGGTCGCTCAATCGGGTGAGGTTGGTCTGCATGGCGTCGAGCTTGCGCAGGGTTTTTTCTTTGCGGCGGCGGTGTTTGAGAATGCCGGCGGCCTCTTCGATGAAGCCGCGGCGTTCCTCCGGGGTCGCGCGCAGCACGGCGTCGAGCTGGCCCTGCCCGACGATGACGTGCATCTCGCGGCCGAGGCCGGAGTCGCTGAGCAATTCTTGTACGTCGAGCAGCCGGCAGGTGCGCCCGTTGATGGCGTACTCGCTCGCGCCGTTGCGAAAGAGCGTGCGTGAAATGGTGACTTCGGAGTAATCGATCGGCAGGGCGCCGTCGCTGTTGTCGATGGTGAGGATGACCTCGGCCCGGCCGAGCGGACCGCGGGTCGACGTGCCGGCGAAGATGACGTCTTCCATCTTGCCGCCGCGCAAGGTTTTCACGCCCTGCTCCCCCATCACCCAGGCGAGGGCATCGACGACGTTGGACTTGCCCGACCCGTTCGGACCGACGACGCAGGTAACGCCTTGCTCAAAGGCGAACGTCGTCGGCTGGGCAAACGACTTGAACCCCTTGAGGGTGAGGCTCTTCAGATACAACGTGAGACCCTTCCGGTCGGTCGCGGCGAGTACTGGTCTCGGGGCTGATTCAACGGTACCGTGCCCCACCGACACTGGCCGGGACATCCGCTCGTGCCCGGTGTGGCGTACCCAACTGCGGAGAATCCATGGAACACAGCATCCTTTCCGGTGATTTCGGGTCGCAAAGCGAAAATCGCCGCGGTTCTGCACGAATCGACCGCACGCACCCGAGTGGGTCGCACTACTCTGGCATAGCATGACCGACTTCTCGATCGACGAACTCGACATTCCCGCCGGGGCGACCGCGCCCGGCTGGCCCGATTTCGAGGCTGTTGCCGCGCTCCGTAACGAAATCGAAGCGCACGGGTTCGGCACGACCGAACTCAACTATTCGGCTGCTGAGCTGCTGCCGGTGTGGCTCGCCACGAAACACGATCCCAAGCGCATGTTCGTAGCACGCGTCGGCGGTGCTGTCGTCGGCCGGGCCGCCTATGAGACCTTGCAGGGCCCGAACGACGATCATGCCTGGCTGATCGCACAGGTACTGCCGGCCTGGCGCAATCGCGGCATCGGCACCGCCCTCGCCGATCGCGTCGAGCTGCTCGCCGCCACCGAGAATCGGCACGAACTGATCGTCTACACGGTGTCAGCGGATGCCCGGGCGAACGCCTGACCGCCCCGACCGGCTTCGGGTCGGTCCCGCTCGGTAACTCCGAAGTGCGATTTCTCCTCACCCGGGGCTTCCGGCTCGAGCAGGTGGAGCGCGGTAGCCGACTCGCGCTGCCCGCCGACGAGAGCGTGATCCGCCGCTTCCGAGCGGATGCCGCGGCGCACGCCGGCGGCGACTACACCGTGCACTGCTGGAGTGAGGCGACTCCCCCGCCCTGGCGCGACGATCTCGCTCTGCTCTATACGCGCATGAGCACGGATGCCCCTACCGCCGGCCTCGAAGAGCCCGAAGATGTCTGGAGCATCGAGCGGCTGGTCGACGAGGAGACTTCCCGCGTCGGCAGCCCGCGTCGAATGCTCACCGCGGCCGCGCTGCACGACCCGATCGGTCACCTGGTCGCGTTCACCCAGCTGTCGGTGCCGGCCGAAAGTGACTGCTCCGTCGGCCAGGAGGACACGCTCGTGCTGCGCGAGCATCGTGGGAACCGCCTTGGCATGCTGCTGAAAACAGCGAATCTGGAGTATCTCGCGCAAGAGAGCCCCGGGCATCCGTCGGTGACGACATTCAACGCTGAAGAGAACCGGCACATGCTGGCCGTCAACGAGGCGCTCGGTTTTGTACCGATGGGTTACGAGGGCGCCTGGAAACGCGTCGTGCCTCCGCCGGAACCGTCGAATCCCCCCGTTTGAGGCAGTGCTAGCCTTGCGGTTTCAGTCTGAGGGGGTTCTGGTGATTGTACTTACACGGATGAAAGCGATAGGTCCGGTGTCATACCTTATCGTCGGGATGCTCGCGGCGATCGTCGGGCTGCTGCCCTGGCTGGTCACCGGGATGCACCTTCCCATTCAGAATTTGTGGGCCGTCGACTCCGTTCCGGAGGACATGCCGATCGCCCTGCTGCCGTTCAGCCAGTACACCATCACCCTCATCGTCGCCCTGATCGTGACCGGGTCAGCGCTGGCCGGCGGCTTCGCTCGGTTGACGCGCGCGCAGCACCCCCGATTCGCATTCGCCGCGATCATGATCGGAGTGCTGCTCGTGCAGGTCCTTGCCATCATGCAGACCGCAGTCACAGTCGCCAGCGGACTCGCTGAGAGCCCGGCCGCGAAGGTCTACCTGCTCGCTCTGACCCTCGGAACCATTGCTGCCAACGTGATCGGACTGCTTATTCTGGTGCTCATCGCCCGAGCGCCTGCCGCCGGTGCGACGGTGGGCGTGAGCCTGGCCGCTGTCACGGTCAGTGTCTGGCTGGGCGCGCTCATCGCGCATCCGTTCGACTTTGACGTATCGCAAACGGGCAGGGCCCTGCTGAGCGCCACCCGATGGGTTCCGGCCGTCATCGTGGGGCTCGCCGTGGCGTGGTGCGGCCTGGCAACGATTGGCCGGGTGGCTGCGGCGATCGTCAGTTTTCTTGCCCTCTGGATCGGACCTGCACTGTTCACGGCAGTCAGCGCCGCCGCGGGAACTCGTGTGCTTGCTGCCTACCCGGCTGAGATGCTCGATTACGGCGTGCAGGTGTTCTTCAGCGCGCTGGGTGTGAAGGGCGGATCCGCCGCGCTCCTGATCCCAGCGGTCATCGTGATGGTTCTCGGCCTGACTGTGCGCTGGGCGCTGAGGCGACGGCGCCTCCAGGCCGCTCTGGCCTAACGCCCCGGCGACCGCGCCAGCAAGACCATCACGCGACCTCGATTGGTTCAGAGCTCACCCGAACTCGTAGAAGATCAATTCGTCGGACCGGGACACTTCTGTGAACCCGGCTTTCACGAGGACTCCTTGCGATGCATAGTTTTTGAGGTCAGTGTCTGCCTTGATCTGCACGGCTCCATTCCTCAAAGCACACTGAGTCGCGGCGATGAGGGCCTCGGTGGCGAGCCCTCGTCCCCGAACAGATTCCACCAGGCCGTAGCCGATTTCAACCGAACCTTTCACGTCGGGAGGGCCAAAGAACCCGATGCCGCCCACCGCGACATCGCCGTCGTTGATCCGGATTGAATAGAGCGTGAAGATTGCTTCGCCCTCGCGGGATTCGGCGAGGGCTCGGAGTGGATTCAACTCATCGTCCAACGGATAGTCCGCATGCCAGACATCGTCGGGTTCAGGCTTTCGGTAAACAATGCGCTGAGCCTCCCACGGAGTCAGGGGATGCAGCGTCAACCGATCTGTAACGATATCCATGACCGAAGATTGGCAGAGCTGACACCCAGATGCCACTCTCGGGCGGGATACTACGGTCGCGCGGGGGCTGCGCCGCTGCGCGGGAGGCGGAACTCGCACGCACTGGCGCAGGTCCAGCGCGACGCGTTGCGCTGGAGTTCTGGCCAGGCCCGAACTCCCGCGAACTGGCGCAGTCCCCGCGCAGCGCGACGGGGCTCATCCGCTCTGGCGCCGTAGGTCCCGCGCAGCGCGCAGCGCCGAAGGTCCCGCGCAGCGCGAGGCGGTCGAACGGATGCCCGCTGCCCGCGGTCCCGCGCAATGGCGCAGGTCGAGCATTTTGGCGCACCTCCCGCGCCAGACGGTCGAACTCTTGGCCGGGCGGCGAACGCCCGACAACCAACGTGCTACGGCTAGCGCAACCGCTGGCAGCTGGGGCAGAAGTGCGAGCCGCGGTTCATGAACTGCTCGCGCACCAGAAGGGTGCCGCAGCGGGAGCACGGCGTACCCTGCCGGCCATAGGCCTCCAGGCTGTGCGCGAAATACCCGGACTGCCCGTTCACGTTCACGTACTGGGCGTCGAAGCTCGTGCCGCCCTCGGCAAGAGCACGCTCCAGAATGGTACGTACGGCCGCGAACAGCGTCGTCGCCTTGGCGCGCGACAGCGACGCGGCCGGCTGCTCATAGTGGATGCGCGCGGCAAAGAGCGCCTCGTCGGCGTAGATATTGCCGATGCCGCTGATCAGGTTCTGGTCGAGCAGCGCCCGCTTGATGCCGGTGTTCTTGCGCGCGAGGGCCGCCAGAAACATCGGAGACGAGAACGACGGGTCGATCGGGTCGCGAGCAATGTGCGCGACCTGCGCGGGAAGGCGGTGCTGCCACGCGGCATCCGCTGAAAGCAGCCCTGAGTAGCCGCCGGGCAGCCCGTCGCTCGTGGCGAGCATAGCGTCGACGGCCATGCTGCCGAAGATTCGCTGGTCGACGAAATTGACCCACAGCTCGCCGTGGGTCGGGTGTTCCAACGTCAAGCGGATGCGCAACATGCGATCCACCGCCGCGCCCGGCGTGCGCAGCAGCACCTGGCCGCTCATTCCGAGGTGGATGACGAGCGCCCGGCCGCTGTCGAGGGGAAGCCACAAAAACTTGCCGCGGCGAACGGCGGCAAGGATTCGGTGCCCCGTGAGCTGCTCCGTGAACGATTCAGCCGCCGGAACGTGGCGGCGCAGGGAACGCTCGTCGAAGATTTCAACCCCGGTGACCAGGGCCCCGGTGACCGCCGGTTGCAGGCCGGAGCGCACGACCTCGACTTCGGGAAGTTCCGGCACAGGGTTAGAGCGCGTTGAGCTGGTCGATGGCGCCTCGGGCCGCGGCCATTTCAGCGAATTTCTTGCTCGGGCCGACGCCCTGGGCGTTGACGGACGAGCCGATGTCGACGGTCGCGACGAACACCTTGGAGTGATCGGGACCGCTGGCTTCGAGCGTGTAGACGGGAACGCCGACGCCTTTACTCGCGGCGAGTTCCTGCAGGCTCGTCTTCGGGTCCATCAACACACCGAAGTGGCCCGGTTCGGCCAGGAGCGGCTCGATCAGGCGCAACACGAACGCGGTGGCGACGTCGCCACCGGCGTCGAGAAAAGTCGCTCCGATGAGCGCTTCGACGGTGTCGGCCAGAATGGATGCCTTATCGCGCCCGCCGGTGAGGATTTCGCCTCGGCCGAGTCGAATATACTCACCCAAACCCAGGCCGCGAGCGATCTGCGCCAGCGCGGCCGTGGAGACCAGACTGGCCCGGCGCTTGGCCAGGTGGCCCTCATCGAGGTTGGGGTAGGTGCGATAGAGCATCACCGTGACGGCCTGACCCAGAATCGAGTCGCCCAGAAATTCGAGGCGCTCGTTGGTGGGAATTCCGCCGTTTTCGTACGCAAACGACCGGTGGGTCAGAGCAAGCTCCAGAATCACCGGTTCAATCTGCACTCCGAGGGTCGCCAACAGGGGCGACCGCTCGGTATCAGCGTTTTTCATCGACCGATCTCCGGCCCATAGAAAAGCCGCGACTTAAATGTCGGCGACTTTACGGCCCTTGTATTCCATGAACAACGGGGTGCCGGTGGAGTCGGTGACAACCTTGGCGCGGTGCGGCAGGCTGTAGACGACCTTGCCGCCCTCCATGGTCTTCACGAGGGTGGGAGGCGTGGCCTTCCACTGCGCGCGACGCGAGTGGGTGTTGGAACGCGACATCTTGCGCTTCGGAACTGCCATGACTACTTCTCTTCTCTGCTGTCTGAAACATGGATGTCCGCACCCATGTCTTTGTCTGTGGAAGCCGTAAACCCCGCAAGCGCTGACCACCGGGGATCGTAGCGCTCGTCGGAAACGAGTTCGGGTAGTTCGGCAAGCGGTTGTCCGGTCTCACTGTCAAGACCAGGGCAATCCCGCCGGCATACCGGCTGGAACGGAAGTGCTAACACTACCGCGTCCCGGATCAAAGATTCCAAATCGACATGGTCGTCTAGAATCTCAAACTCGAAGGCTTCCTCCTGAGGATAACCGAAAAGCTCGGCAAACTGAACTCGAACCGGCAGGTCGATGTCTTTGAGGCATCGGCCGCACTCTCCGAGCGCCCTTGCATAGACCTCGATGCTCACCAGGATTCCCTCGTGCATCGCCTCGAGGCGCAGCTCGGTCGACAGCGTCGAACCGGCTTTCACGGCCACGAGGCCGGCGCCGAGGTCGTCGGGAACGACAATATCGAGGTGGCGTTCGTGCATGGTGCCCGGGCGGTTGATGAGGTCACGCACGTCGACCGTGTACGGCGTCTTCTTGAACTTAGTCACGGTCGTAAATTGTACGCGCTGCGCGTGGGTGCTTCGTTCAGGGGGCGATCGTGCGGGCGCGACGGTCTCCGCGCAGCACCGCGGCCAGGGTGGCGAACAGCGAGGTGGGCGCAAAGTTTGCCCGCAAACGGATGCCGGCACTCGCGCCGCCGTGCAGCCCGCGCAGCACCCGGGTCAGGTCGGCGGCGAGGGTGTCGGCCCGCACAGGCGACCGGTCGAACCGCGATCGCTCCAGCGCGAGGAGTACTCGTTCGAGCGCTTCCGTCGACGCCGGGTCGAGGGTTCCAAGGCGCTCCAGTCGGCCGGCAAACGCTCGCGGAGTGTCGGTGATCGGCGTCGGTATGCCGTGATCGAGACTGGTGTGCTGCACTTCGATCCAGGCGAGCCCGGCGCCAGCGCCTCCGGAGCGGATGCGCCGCACCCGCGAGCGCCGGAGCATCCGTCTGGCGACCCCGGGCAGAAGCAGCAGCAGGAGACCCAGTGCGCTGAACCCGAGTACTGCGAGCAGGTTGCTGGCCTCGACGCTCTGCGGCGTGGTACCGCGTTCCAGGGCGGAATCGTCGGCCAGCCGGTCGGGGCTGAGCCCGGGAGCACTCGTGGCGGCGGCACCGCCGGGCGCGGCCGTCGGCGTGCCGACATCCGCTGCCTGCTCGTAGTTGGGGACGGTACCGCGGCCGGGCGTCGGCTCGAATCTCACCCAGCCAATTCCCACGAAGTACAGTTCCGGCCAGGCGTGCAGGTCGTGCGAGTCCACGTTGTACTGCCCGAGCCCCTGCTCGAGGTCCTGGGATTTGACGCCGGGCAGGTAGCCGAGCGAGACCCGGGAGGGAATGCCGAAGGTACGTGCCATCGCGGCCATGGCGGAGGCGAAATGCACGCAGTAGCCGCGCTTTTCCTTCAGGAACACTCCGATCACATCCACTCCCCCGCCGTCGTAGCCGTCTTCAACGGGCGCGTCGGTGTCGTAGATGAAGGCGCTGCTGCGCAGATAGTCCTGAATGGCGACGGCAGCGTCATAGTTCGATGTCGTTTCCGCCGTCACCTGCCGGGCCGTCTCCTCGATGATCGGCGGCGGATCGACCGGCAGTTGCAGATTGCCCAGGACGCTCGCCGGATAGTCGGTGCTGGAGCGCCGCAGTTGCTCGGCGGTGGGTTTCAGCTCCAGGGACGACACCGTATATTCCTGGCCGAGGGTGTTCGCCGTTACACTCGCAATCGCCCGGGTGCGGCTGTCCCAGTACCAGCGACCGGTGAGGCCCTCAATGCTGGTGGCGCGGGCCGGTGCGGGCAGCCAATGGCTGTTGACGCCCTCGATGACGACCGATGTCGACGCTGGCACCGTCTCCACGTTGGCGTCGAGCCCGAATGGCCGCGGGATGTCGTCGACGGTATTGCGCACGTCTGCCCCGTCGATGCGTGCCGTCCAGGTCAACCCGATGACCTCATCGAGGGTGAGCAGCGTGAAATAGGGCTGCTCCGTGCCGGTCGAGGTGTAGTGAAATGCCGGTCCAGCCTTGGGCCGACGCAGGTCCTGCCCGAGATTGATCATGGGGCTGACTCCGCTGCCGAACAGTAAACCACCAGGCCTTGCCGTCACGAGTCCCCCGGATGTCAAGGCGGGGGCAAGCGTGCTGAGAATCAGGGCAGCCACGATGGTCACGGATCCCAGCACGAATGTGCCGCCGATCCGGCCGCGGCCGCGCACCCGCTCTGGCCGGTACACACGTGGCTCGCCCGGTCCGACCGCCAGACGCGCTGCTTCCCGTGCGCGACGCGCCGACACATCGACCCGCAGCACAAGTAGAAAAGCGGCCGCCGTCACCACGAGCACGGCGACGTCGGTCCCGTCGTCGATGATGAATCCCGGCACGAGGAGCGGCACGAGTGCGCCGGCTGCGGCAAGGGCGGGCCAGCGCAGCGTCACCGCGAGCAGGTCCATGAGAACCGCGATCAGCCCGGTGCCGCCGGCGAGCAGAAAGAGGATGCCGAGGGTCACCTCGGCCGGCGTGCTCTGCTGGGCGATGGACGCCCCGCCGGAGTCGATCAGACCGCTGAACAGGCCAATGGTTTGCGGCGTCGGAATGATCCAGAACAGGCCGGTTCCACCGCCGAACAGGAGCGTCATCGTGCCGACCAGCACCGCGCCGCTCGCCACCGGAGCGATCGGGCGCGACAGCCCGAACCGACGAAACACAGCCGCGCTGAGCAGCACGACGGATCCAACCGCCGCACAGACCCACCACCAGGCGTTGCCGCGCAGCAGGGGCGCGAGCGCCGCACAGGAGCTGAGCAGCAAGAAAAGCAAACTGAGGGCGAGCGGCCAGAGCGCGGCAACTCGCTCGCCGCGCCGACGGCGGTGCGCCCGAGGCGGGCTCACCTGGCGTGCCGGCGACGGGGAATCTGCGGCCGGCGCCTCCTGAGCGACCAGGCTAGTCATGGCTGGCTCCTCGCTCCCCGCTCACGTCGTTCCACACGTCTTCCAGGTTCTCGGCCGTGGCCAGCTCCACACAGCGCCACCCCGCGGCCTGCAGGCGTTCGCGGGCCGGCGCCCCGACCGTTCGTTGCACCAACGCGACGGCGGGTTCACAGTGTCGCGCGAGGGCAACGAGATCGTCGACATCAGCTTCGGACACGCTCACGAGCATCGCGAATGTCGGAAGCGATGGCTGCGCGCCCCGCAGGGCTGCGCGCAGCGGCGCCCGGCGCTCTGCGGCGAGGCGAGCGCTGCGGGTCGGCCACGGCACCGGAACCACACTGGCCAGGGCTTCCAGCAGGGCGCGATCACCGCCGGGGGCTCGAAAAGTCGCTGGCACGTCGCCGTGCAACCCGCCCAGGGTCTGCTGGTCGCCCGGCAGCAACTGGCTGGCACCCAGCTCGATCACCTCGACCCGGTAACCGGCGTCGAGCAGGTGCACACCAACGGATGCTGCCAGCTCGATCTCGAGTTCAAATCCGGCCCCGAGATGCGGTGGAAGATGCCCGGCGCCGAGCCCCGCCGCGCCGGCCAGGGTCGTATCGAGCACGATCCGGGCCTCCGGGTTGCTGCGCTGCTCCTCCTGCCGCACCATGATTTCGCCGTGCCGGGCGGTGGCCGGCCAGTTGACGCGACGCAGCGCATCCCCAGGGCGGTATTCGCGGGCGATGAGTTCGTCGGAGGTGGGGGTGGCCTGGCGCACCAGCTCGCGAATCGACCCATCGTTGCTGGACTGGGCAAGGCCGTTGCCCGGTAGCGGCGTCACGCGCGGCGTCACGATCAGGTCGTGGGGAGAGCCGGCAGTTCGGTCGCTGCGCGCGAAGCCAAATGGGTCCTGGCGTGACACGCGGAGCGGGCCGACGTCGTAGACGCCGCGATGTCGCGGCACGACAGTGTATTCCAGACGCACAGTCGCGCCGGTTGCGCCGTTCCGACTAACGAGTGGAAGGATAGCCGCCGGCGGCGCCTCCACGCCGGGCGACGGGGTGTCAGCCCACCAGGCGCCGCTGAGCGGTGTCGCCGAGAGGTTGCTCAGCTGCAGCGAGACCACACTCTCACCGCCGACCGGCACGATCGGCGGCCGAAAGACCCTGGTGACCTCGACCCGGGCCGGGCGGAGCGAAACGTAACCGGCGGCGACGAGCGGAGCCACAATCATCAGGCTGGCCACGAATAGCATGTCGCGGCTGTTGACCAGCACCGCGTTGGCGAACAGCACGACTCCGGCGGCCAGAATAACCCAGCCGCGCAGGGTGAGACGCGTGGCGAATCGGGCTGCCAGCCGCGTGTACCAGTCGGCATTGACCAGCCCGGAATCTCTCACCCCGCGTGCCATGACTACGACGTTCCGGTAGATCCAACGGCACGCACCTGCGTCACCGATCGGGACAGAGCGGATGCCGCGACACCGATTGGCACCGGCGTATCAGCGAGGATTCGACGCACGATGTCGTCGATCACCGGACCGCTGTCCTGGTGGTGGTGGCCGAGCGCCCGGCTGGTGGGGACCAGCCGATGGCCGAGAACGGCCACGGCGAGCGAGTCGATGTCGTCGGGCAGCACGTAGTCCCGACCGTTCAACGCCGCCTGGGCCTTCGCGGCACGGATGAGCTGCAGGGTCGCGCGCGGGCTGGCGCCGAGGCGCAGGTCCCGGTCGTCGCGGGTGGCCCGCACGAGATTGACCGCGTATTCCTTGACCGCGCCAGAGGCGAAGACGCCTCGCGCCGTGAGCATCATGTCGCGCAGGGTCTCCCCCGACACCACGGCCGAGATCAGTGCGAGCGGGCTGTTCGTGTCGCGCGAGTCGAGCATCGCGAGCTCAGAGTCGGGGTCGGGATATCCCATGGAGATGCGGGCCATGAACCGGTCCCGCTGCGCTTCCGGAAGGGCGTACGTTCCCTCCATCTCGATCGGGTTCTGGGTGGCGATGACGGTGAACGGCAGGGCGAGCGGGTACGTGACGCCGTCGACGGTGACCTGGCGTTCCTCCATGGATTCCAGCAGCGCCGACTGGGTTTTCGGACTCGCCCGGTTGATCTCGTCACCGATGACGATGTTGGCGAAGACCGGGCCCGGTTTGAACTCAAACCGACGCTCGGCCTGATTGAACACCGACACCCCGGTCACATCGGAGGGCAGCAGGTCCGGGGTGAATTGAATGCGCCCGACCGTGCAATCCACGGAACGGGCGAGGGCCTTGGCGAGCATGGTCTTGCCGACACCGGGCACATCTTCGATTAGGAGGTGCCCTTCGGCCAGCAGAACGGTCAGGGCGATCTGCACAGCCTCGTGCTTGCCATCAATAACCGTCTCAACGTTGCGCATGATCGCGCGTCCGGCTTCTTGCAGTTCCCCGAGGTCAACGGTCGTGTCAGCGTCATTCGACGGAACCGACGCCAGTTCCGCCCTGCTTGAATCGGTGGAGGAGCGAGTCGGTTTGAGGTTCATACCCGCGAACGCTCCAGATATTCCGCTACGGCCCGTGGCACGTAGGGCGAGACATCGCCGCCGAGACCGGCCACCTGGCGTACCAGGGAGCTGGAGACATGGGCGTTGGCCGGGTCGGGCAGCAGAAAGACCGTTTCTACCGCGGCCAGATTGCGATTCACGATCGCCATGGGAGTCTCGTAGGCCACGTCAACCTGCGAACGGATGCCCTTCACCAGAACGCTCGCACCGACATCCATGCAGTAGTCGACGAGCAGCCCCATGCTCCAGCTGGCGACCACGATATTGGTCGGAAGCCCGGCTTCTTTGATGGCCTGTTCCAGCAGCGACACTCGCTGGCTGATCGGCAACAGGGCCGATTTGTCGGGGTTATGCACCACGAGCACATGGAGCTCGTCGAACAGGCCGGCCGCGCGATCGATCACGTCCAAGTGGCCCAGGGTGACGGGGTCAAATGATCCAGGGACAACGGCGATCCTGCGCATGATCACACCCTACTGCCAGACGCTGACGGAACGCTGCCCGACGCATCCGCTTGGCGTGGACATAATCAGCCTTTGTTGAGCCAGCTGCGTTCGGAATCGTTCAGGCGGCGCGCGATCGCATTGCGCAGAGCCTCATTGGTGCGGATGCCCGGATCGCCCGTCACCAAGTGGAAGGCCGCCCGTCGCACCTCGGCGATCAGGTCGCCGTCGACCGCCACCCGAAGAAAACGCAGTTTCGAGCCGTCACCCGATTGCAGATCGCCGAGCACGTTGCCCTCTCGGCGCAGGGCGAGGTCGAGTTCGGCGAGTACGAAACCATCCAGCGTCGCGGCGACATCGCCGATGCGCTGGCGGGCCGGAGACCCGGCCCGGGAATTGGTGACCAGAAGGCAGAGGCCTGGCACGGACCCGCGCCCGACACGGCCGCGCAACTGGTGCAACTGGGAGACACCGAAGCGATCCGCGTCGAGCACCACCATGGCCGAGGCGTTCGGCACGTCGACACCCACCTCGATAACGGTCGTGGCCACGAGAACATCGATCTCGCCGGCGGCGAACGACCGCATGATGCGGTCTTTCTCGTCGCTCGTCATGCGCCCGTGCAGGGCCTCCAGACGATAGGGGGCGAGCGTCGGTACGCCGCGCATGCCTTCGAGAACCTCGTCCACGTTGAACAGGGGACCGGCTTTCTCTCCGTGCGACGGTTCGATTCCGACCAGGTCAGCGGGGACTTCCTCAATTTCTGCCGGAGAAATCGCCGGACAGACAACGAAGCCCTGACGCCCGAGCGCGAGCTCCTGCGCCAGGCTCGCCCAGACCCGCCCAAACAGGGCTCCGTTCTCGCCCATGGGCACCACGACACTGCGAATCCCTTGGCGCCCCGACGGCAGCATGCGAATGGTACTCACGTCGAGGTCGCCGAACACTGTCATCGCGATCGTGCGCGGAATGGGCGTGGCCGTCATGACCAGCACGTGCGGTGGCTGCGCGCCCTTCAACCGCAGGGTTTCACGCTGGTCGACGCCAAACCGGTGCTGTTCGTCGATGACGATCAAACCGAGATCGAAGAACGTTACGGTATCGCTGAGCAGCGCGTGGGTGCCGATCACGATGCGCGACTGACCCGACACCGTGCGCAGCAGTGCCTTGCGCTTCTGGGCGACCGGCAGCTTGCCGGTCAGTAGTGTCGGCATGAGTTCGGCCGCGAGATCGGGGCCGAGAAGCGTGGTGATCGACCGCAGATGCTGCGCAGCCAGCACTTCGGTGGGTGCCAGCAGCGCCGTCTGGCCTCCGCTGTCGGCTACGGCGAGCATGGCCCGCAGGGCGACAACAGTCTTGCCCGAACCGACCTCGCCCTGCAGCAACCGGTTCATGGGGCCAGACCGGGCCATGTCGCTGGCGATCTCGGCCGCACAGATCTCCTGGTCGACCGTCAGTACGAACGGCAGGGTCGCGTCAAAGCGTTCGAGGTACCCGCCAGGGGTGGGCACTCGCGGCCGGGTTCGGCGCTCCCGCGCGAGACTGTGCCGCTGCAGGAGCGCGCACTGCAGCACCCAGGCCTCGGTGAACCGCAACGTCTCCTCCGCGGCCTTCCATTGCTTCGGATTGTCGGGGCTGTGAATCCAGCGGATGGCCTGGGTGTGGTCGAGCAGGCCGTGTTCGATCCGCATGTCCTGGGGAACCGGGTCGGGCAGGTTGCCCACGCGTTGCAGCACCTGGTCGATCATGGTCTGCAGGTTCCAGCTGGTCTCTGCGGCCGTTGCCGCGTAAATGGGGATGAGCGGCTTGTGGCGAAGCCGCACCGCCGGGTCATCGCGAGCCTCTTCTTCTTCGCTTTCAAAGGTCTTGTACGACGGGTTCGCCAGCTGACTCCGGTTTTGAAAGGTGGTCACCTTGCCGGAAAAACTGCCACGCAGCCCTGGGCGCAATTGATCGAGACGCCACTGCTGGCTGCTCTTGCCGAAGAACGTGAGCAGGAACTCCCCACCTCCGTCGGAAATGACCACCTCAACGATCGTGCCGGGCCGCGATGACATGCGCTTTTCTCGCACTGACACAATGTCGGCGATGACCGTGATGTTGGCGCCGGGGGTGAGTTGATTCAGCGGTCGGAGCACCTCGCGGTCGGCGTAGTCGCGCGGGTAGTGGCTGAGCAAGTCGTTGACGGTCTGAAAACCGAACGCCTTCAGGAGCGCTTTCGCCTTGAGTGCGCCGAGGGCACTCGTCAGGCTGCTATCGGGGGTGAGAGGCTGCAGCCGGGGTGCCGGCAGGGAACCACCATCGAATTCGGGGCCACTGGCAGCGCTCGAACCGGTCATGGTTCCATCGTAAACCGGGCCTCTGACAGGGCAGCTAGGCTCGATGGGTTATGACGCGAATTATTTCCGGGTTTGCCGGCTCCCTGACTTTGGCGGTTCCGAAATCGGGCACCCGACCGACCAGCGACCGGGTGCGCGAGGCCATCTTCTCGGCACTCGACTCACTTGATGCCTTGCACGGCATGCGCGTTCTCGACCTGTATGCCGGATCGGGCGCTCTGGGACTCGAAGCAGCGAGCCGCGGAGCGCGAGTGGTGACGCTGGTCGAGAACAGTTACGGCGCGGCGGCCATGTGCCGCAAGAACGGCGAGGCCGTGCAGCGGTCAGCCCCGAAAGGTGCAGAACTGAAGATTGCGGTGTCGTCACAGGCGGTGCAGTCGTTCCTGGCGGCCACCAAGGACGGCTTCGATGTCGTCTTCATCGACCCGCCGTACGACCTCACCGAGGTTGAGCTCGGGCACAATCTGAGTGCGTTGGCCCCACTGCTGGCCGACGACGCGCTCGTGGTGCTGGAGCGCAGTTCCCGCTCACCCGAGCCGGAATGGGGCCCCGGGCTCGAGCTCGATCGCCGCAAGGACTACGGCGACACGACTGTCTGGTACGCCTCTCCACCTGAACTGAATTAGCCCGCCGCGCCGTCCCAGCCGCGATAGGGGTCCCAGCCGCCCTGATCGTGCGGGGAACCGTCGACGGTGATCATGCCCGCGTGCGAAGCGGATGCCGCCACAACCGTTCCGAGGCTCCGAAAGCCCGCCGGCAGAACGGCGCCGGGCGGGAAAGTTGCCAGCAGCCCGTGGTCTTCGCCGCCGCCAAGAGCGACCTCGATGCGGTCGCCCAGGCTCGCGGAGTCGAAATCGATGCCCACTCCGCTGGCACGCGCAATGCGTCCGGCGTCGATGGCGAGCCCATCGGAGACGTCGAGCATGGCGGTGGCGCCCGCGAGGGCTGCGATCGGTCCGCTCGCAATCGGCGGCACGGGGGTGAGCTGGGCTGCCACTTCGGTCGGGTGCGAGAGTTTGAGCGCGTTGGCGCGGTCAAGGTTGGGCACTCCGTTGGCGTCGACGCCCAGGCGAAACAGCAGTTCGAGACCGCGACCGGCGTCGCCGAGCAGCCCGGAGTGCGCCACAACGTCGCCGGGGCGCGCGCCCGAGCGCAATACGGGCGCGCGGCCCTCCAGGTCGCCGAAGGCCGTCACAGCCAGCGTGAGGGCGTCCGACGCGGACAGGTCGCCGCCGACCACCCCGCAGCCGGGCGCGAGTGCCTCACAACAGTCCCGCAGCCCGTCGGCGATGCCCTCGAGCACCACCACGGGCGTCGACGGCGGTGCGGCAATGGCTACGACGAGGGCGGTCGGGCGGGCTCCCATCGCTGCCACGTCGGAGAGGTTGGTGGCCGCGGCCTTCCAACCGAGGTCGTGCGGCGTGGACCAGGCCAGACGAAAATCCGGACCTTGAATCATCATGTCGGTCGTCACCACGAAGCGTCCGTCGGGAGCGGAGACGACTGCTGCGTCGTCCCCCGGGCCAAGCAGCTGCGCGGCTGCGGTCGGCAGCCGGGGAAAGATTCGGCCGAGTACGGCGCCTTCGCTCAGGTCGGCGAGCGTTTCGGTGGTGGCGGTATGCGGGGCTGAACGCGGGGCATCCGCAGCGGTTGTCATGTAAGAAACGGTAGCCTGAATACGATGTCTCACCCATTCCTGCTCCCGCGCTTCGCTCCCCGTCGTTCCATCGCCGTCGTCACCGTGCTCGCGGGCTCACTGCTGCTGGCGGGCTGCGCCGCCGCCGTGCCGCTGACCCCGGCCGCCGATGCCACCAATGTGGCCTGCGCCGACGTAATCGTGCACCTGCCGTCCACCGTCGCCGACGAGCGCTCGCGGGAGACGAACGCCCAGGGGACAGGGGCCTGGGGAGACCCGGCCGCGGTGCTGCTGCACTGCGGTGTTCCGGTGCCTGCGCCGACGACGCTGCCCTGCCTGAACATCAACGGCATCGACTGGATCGAAGATGACTCCGACGCCCCGACCTACCGGTACACGACCTACGGGCGCGACCCCACCATCGAGGTCGTCATCGATTCCGAAGCGGTGAGCGGCTCAACGGCGCTGGTCGACGTGGCCAATGCGGTCGGGTATGTTCCGGCGGCCGGGGCCTGTGTCGGCGCCGAAGACGTGCGGCTGCCCACCGACGGGGCGACGACCGCGCCGTAGTCCGGTCTTACGAGACCGCTGGTGGCGATCGGGTCAGGAACCGTGGCGGGCGTGGGCGATGGCCACCGCGATGAGTTCGCCGACCAGCTCGGGGTAGGTGTAGCCGCTGGCGAGCCAGCAGCTCGGGAACATCGAGATGCTCGTGAAGCCGGGCATGGTGTTGATCTCGTTGATCACCCAGCCGGCCTGCGTGAGAAAGAAGTCCACCCGGGCCAGGCCGGCGCCGCCGATGGCTTCGAACGCCCGAATCGCTAGCTGTTGCACCTCTGCCAGCTCCTCGTCCGACAAGAGAGCGGGGCAGACCAGGTCGACCCCCGGTGCGTCGAGGTATTTCGCGGCAAAGTCGTAGAAGTCACGGCCGGTCACGACGACCTCGCCGGCCACGGAGGCGCGGGTCGGCTCCCCCGGGCGTCCCTGCAGCACGGCAATTTCGAGTTCCCGGCCGATGAGCCCGGATTCGATCAAGACCTTGTTGTCCTCGGCGAGCCCCACCGTCATGGCCTCGGCCAGTTGCTCGGGCGTCGACACCCGGCTGACGCCGACGCTGGAACCCGCGCGCGCCGGCTTGACGAACGCGGGCAGACCCAAGTGCTCGAGGGCGGCGTAGGCGGTTCCGGGGGCCTGCGCCCAGTCATCCGCTGTCAGGGTGCGCCACGGCGCTACCGGTAGTGCCGCCTGCTGGAACACGGTCTTGGCAAAGTGTTTGTCCATACCCAAAGCGGATGCGAGCACTCCCGAGCCGACATACGGCAGGCCGAGCAGATCGAGCATGCCTTGGATCGTTCCGTCTTCGCCAAACGGTCCATGCAAGATCGGGAATATGAGGTCGACGGTGCCGAGCGAGCGCACACCCGACGCGTCGACGACGGTCAGTTCCCGGCTCGCTGCGCTCTCCGGCCAGCGCACCCGCGTTCCGTTGTCGGCGACAACGGGCAACGCGGACGCGTTCAGGGCGAACTTGGCTGGGTCGTTGTCTTCCAACACAAACGCACCGTCACGGGTGATTCCCACCGGAATGACCGTGTAGCGATCAGGGTCGAGGGCTGCCAGCACTCCGCCCGCCGTGGCGCAGCTGATCGAGTGTTCGCTGGAACGCCCTCCAAAGAGAAGCACCACCGTGAGCTTGTCCATCGTCAAGTGTCCTTTCGCCCTGCGGTTCGCCGGAGTCTGTTGTTAGGTGCGGCGCAATGTCGCGGGGATTGAGTGTGCCGTCGAGCACCTGGCGTACCTGTTCGACGATGGGCATGTCAACGCCCTTGGCGCGGGCAAGTTCGAGAACGGGCTTCACCGAGGCGAGGCCTTCGGTGGTCTGCTGCATCTGCTTGACGACGTCGTTGATGCTGTAACCCTGGCCGAGCAGTCGCCCGGCCGTATTGTTGCGGGACAGCGGCGACTGGCAGGTGGCGATGAGGTCACCGAGACCGGCCAGGCCGGCCAGCGTCTCGGCCTGCGCGCCGTAGGCCACAGCGAAGTCCGTCATTTCGACCAGACCACGGGTGATGATCGAGGCCTTGGTGTTTTCGCCAAAGCCGACACCGTCGACGATGCCGATGGCAACCGCAATGAGGTTCTTCAGCACGCCACCGAATTCGGTGCCGATGACGTCGGTGTTGATGTACGAACGAAAATAGCGGTTGGTGGCCAGTTTGGCCACGGCCTGCGCGGTTTCCAGGCTCACCGAGGAGACGACAGCCCCCGTGGGCTGCTCCTTGGCGATTTCGAGCGCCAGGTTCGGCCCGCTGATCGCGGCAATGCGAGCGGGGTCGATGCTCAGCACCTCTTCGATCACCGTGCTCATGCGCATGCCGGTGGAGCGCTCGACGCCCTTCATGAGCGAGACGACGATCGCGTTCGCGGCCAGGTACGGTTCAACCTGCTTGAGGTTCTCCCGCAGGGACTGGCTGGGCACGGAGACGAAGACCATTTCAGCGCCGGCCAGTGCGAGGTCGAGGCGGCTCGTGGCGCGCAGGCCCAACGGTAGGTTCACGCCGGGCAGGTAGTCGCTGTTACGGCGGGCTTCGGAGATTTCGCGGGCCAACTCGGGGCGGCGGGCCCACAGAACGACGTCGGCCCCGCCATCCGTCAGAATTTTGGCGAAGGTGGTTCCCCAACTACCGGCGCCGAGAACGGCCACCCGGGTGCCTGGTTGGATCTTGAGCAGCTGGGGGGTTCTAGGCTTCAAAACGGCCGGTCTCTTTCTGGTTGTGCTCCGACGGGTTCCAGCGCTTGACCGGAGCCTTTTCGCCGCGCAGGTCTTCGAGCAACGCAGTGATGGCGACCATCACGACGGCCGTCGCCTCGTTGAGCGTGGCGGTATCGAGGCTGCGCCCCCGAAACTGGGCGAGGTCGAGCGGGTCGCCAATTTTCACCCGAATGGTCTTGCGCGGAAACAGGCTGATCTTCTTGGAATACCGCGGCATCAACTTCTGGGTGCCCCAGTGGGCGGCCGGCACGATCGGAATGCCCTGCTCGAGCGCGATGCGCACCGCTCCGGTCTTGCCCCGCATCGGCCACAAGTCGGGGTCGCGGGTGAGCGAGCCTTCCGGGTAGACGACCACGATCTGGCCCTTTTCGACCAGACGCTGGGCGGCCTTGACCGGTTCACTGCCGCGCACCGATCCGCCGCGCTGCACCGGAATCTGGCCAGATTTGGTCAGAACCCAGCCGATGACCGGAATCTTGAAAACGGATGCCTTCGCCAGAAACCGCGGCAGCCGCCCCAGCTTCCAGGCCACGACGCCCATGACCACGGGGTCGATCTCGCTGTAGTGGTTGGGCGAGAAGACGAACGCACCGCTGCGCGGGAACTTGTGGGCGTCGACGATCTCGTACCGGGCCGCGAGGTTCATCACTGGCAGGATCAGCCCGGCGAGAATCCAGAACGCCGAGGGCCGGCTCTTTTCCGAACGGCTTCGGGTAGGCGACTCGGCTGACTCGGGGGATGCTGGCACGTCTTTATTTTCTGGCACGCGCCTATTATCCTTCGAGATCGAAGTCCGCCCCCAAAAGCCGCAGCTTGCCGATGAAGTTCTCATAGCCTCGGCTGATGATTCCCACGTTGCTGACCGTACTGGTGCCCTCGGCGCTGAGTGCCGCGATCAGATGGCTGAAGCCGCCGCGCAGGTCGGGCACAACGATGTCAGCGCCGTGCAGTTTGGTCGGGCCGGTGATGACGGCCGAGTGGTTGAAGTTGCGCTGCCCGAACCTGCAGGGGTGGCCGCCGAGGCATTCCTTGTGAATCTGAATGGTCGCGCCCATTTCCACGAGGGCGTCAACGAAGCCGAACCTTTGCTCGTAGACGGTCTCGTGCACGATCGACGTGCCGTGTGCCTTGGTGAGGGCGATGACGAGCGGCTGCTGCCAGTCCGTCATGAAGCCGGGGTGAACATCCGTTTCGATGATGACAGGCTTCAGATCGCCGCCCGGGTGATAAAAGCGGATGCCGTCGTCGCAGATGTCGAAAGCACCACCGACCTTTCGGAAGACGTTGAGGAAGGTGATCATTTCGGGCTGGCGGGCGCCGCCGACGAAGATGTCACCGTCGGTGGCGAGGGCGGCAGCAGCCCAGCTGGCGGCCTCGTTGCGGTCAAACAGTGCGCGGTGGTTGTAGCCCATGAGGCGGTCCACGCCCTCGATGCGAATCACCCGGTCGGTGTCGACCGTGATGATGGCACCCATCTTCTGCAAAATATTGATGAGATCCATGATCTCGGGCTCGATTGCCGCGCCCTTGAGTTCGGTGATGCCGTCGGCACGCACCGCGGTGAGCAGCACCTGCTCTGTGGCCCCAACGCTCGGGTACGGCAGTTCGAGCTTGGCACCCTTGAGACCGTTCGGTGCCGACATGCGGATGCCGTTGGGCTGTTTCTCGACGACGGCACCAAACTTGCGCAGCACCTCGAGGTGAAAGTCGATCGGTCGGTCGCCGATGCGGCAACCGCCGAGGTCAGGGATGAACGCCTCGCCCAGTCGGTGCAGCAGCGGTCCGCAGAACAGGATCGGGATGCGGCTCGAGCCGGCGTGCGCATCGATCGCGGCGAAGTGCGCGCTCTCCACGTCGACCGGGTCGAGGATGAGGTCGCCCGGCTCGGCGCCCTCGGTCACCTTGACGCCGTGCACCTCGAGCAGGCCCCGAACGATCCGAACATCGCTGATGTTCGGAACGTCCTTGAGCACGCTCGGGGTTTCACCGAGCAGCGCGGCGACCATGGCCTTGGTGACGAGGTTCTTCGCCCCCTTCACCTCGATGCGGCCGACCAGCGGAATACCGCCGCGGATGGTGATCTTGTCGGCGGTGAGGCCAACAGCTGCCCCGTGGTTCTGGGCACTCCCGCGTTCGTTCGCATCGTCGTGCTGCCTGGCGTCATTCAAATTCTTCGCCTCTTGATCACGTCGGGCTTCGCTGAGAGTGCTCACAAAATACCTGTCTTCGTGTTACTTGGAGATTGATTCCGGCGACAGCGCGGGAAGGGTTCGGGGCAACCACGGCTCTCGCGTCGCTTCGAATTCATTGATCCGCGCTTCGTCACGCAGGGTCAGGCCGATGTCATCGAGACCTTCGAGCAGCCGCCATCTAGTGTAATCGTCGATTTCGAAATTCACGGTCAGATCCCCGACACGCACTGTTTTACTCACCAGATCCACGGTCAGTTCGATACCCGGGTCGCTCTCGATCAGGTTCCACAGGGTTTCGGCATCCGCTTCGCTGATCTGGCCGGCGAGCAGACCCTGCTTGCCGGAGTTGCCGCGAAAGATGTCGCCGAATCGGGGGCTGAGCACGACGTCGAAGCCGTAGTCGCGCAGGGCCCAGACGGCGTGTTCGCGTGAAGAGCCGATGCCGAAGTCGGCTCCGGCGATGAGCACGCGACCGCCCTGGTATTCCTTCTTATTGATGACGAAGTCGGGGTCGAGGCGCCAAGCCGCAAAGAGCGCGTCTTCAAAGCCGGTGCGCGTGACGCGCTTGAGGTGCACGGCCGGGATGATCTGGTCAGTGTCGACGTTGGAACGGCGCAGCGGCACCGCGACTCCGGTGACGGTGGTGAATTTCTGCATGCTACTTAGTCTCCATCCTGAACGAGGTCCCACGGGCTCGAGAGCGTGCCGCGAATGGCCGTGGCTGCCGCGACGAGCGGTGACACCAGGTGGGTACGGCCACCCTTGCCCTGTCGTCCCTCAAAGTTTCGGTTACTGGTGGAGGCGCAGCGCTCTCCGGGTTCGAGCTGGTCGGGATTCATCCCGAGGCACATCGAACAGCCGGCGAACCGCCATTCGGCACCGAAATCGAGGAAGATCTTGTCGAGCCCCTCGGCTTCGGCCTCGATGCGCACCCGGGCCGAGCCGGGGACAACCATCATGCGGAGTCCCTCGGCCTTGGTCTTGCCCTTGATGATCTCTGCGGCGGCGCGCAGGTCTTCGACCCGGCTGTTCGTGCAGGAACCGAGAAAAACGGTGTCGACCCGAATGTCCTTCATCGGGGTGCCGACCGCGAGGTCCATATATTCCAGGGCCCGCTCGGCCGCCGAGCGCTCGTTGGCGTCGATGATTGCGGCGGGGTTCGGAACGGATCCGCTCAGGGACACGCCCTGGCCGGGGTTGGTGCCCCAGGTGACGAAGGGTTCGAGCTCGTTGGCGTCGATGATGACCTCGGCGTCGAAGTTGGCGCCCTCATCGGTGGCCAAGGTCTGCCAGTAGGCGACGGCAGCATCCCAGTCGGCGCCACGGGGCGCGTGGGCACGCCCTTCGAGGTAGTCGTAGGTGACCTGGTCGGGGGCCACCATGCCGGCGCGGGCGCCGGCCTCGATCGACATGTTGCAGATGGTCATGCGCCCCTCCATGGAGAGGGCGCGAATAGCCTCACCACGATATTCGAGCACGTAGCCGGCTCCCCCGCCGGTGCCGATTTTGGCGATCACGGCGAGGATGATGTCCTTCGCGGTGACCGCGGTGCGCAGGGCGCCGTTGACCGTGATGGCCATGGTCTTGAACGGGTTCAGCGGCAGTGTCTGGGTGGCCATGACGTGCTCGACCTCGCTCGTGCCGATGCCGAGCGCCATGGCGCCGAAGGCGCCGTGGGTGGAGGTGTGCGAGTCACCGCAGACCACGGTGATGCCGGGCTGGGTCAGGCCGAGCTGCGGGCCGACGACGTGCACGATGCCCTGCTCGATGTCACCGAGCGAGTGCAGGCGCACACCGTATTCGGCGCAGTTGCGACGCAGGGTCTCGATCTGGGTGCGGCTGGTCAGGTCGACAATGGGCTTGTCGATGGCCAGCGTCGGCGTGTTGTGGTCTTCGGTCGCGATGGTCAGATCAGGACGGCGCAGCGGTCGATTGGCCAGGCGTAGACCGTCGAAGGCCTGGGGGCTGGTGACCTCGTGCAGCAGGTGCAGGTCGATGTAAATGAGGTCTGGCGTGCCGTTCTCGCCCTTGCTGACGAGGTGCTTGTCCCAGACCTTTTCAGCCAGCGTGCGCAGGCCGGTGCTGGAATGTTGTTCCGAAGTGGGTATTGCGTTGGTCATTTTGAGCGTCTTCCTCACGAATCGATGGCAGCCACGCCGAACTCCGCGACGAGGGAGGCCTCAGGACAGGGACTCGTCGCGGCACAGAAGAAGTCGGCTCACCACGGATTCAGGGTAACACCTCGTCCAGCCGCCGGCCTCGCCAGCGGTCAGTCGAACGCCGACTCCACGTAGACGACGCTCACGTTGTCACGCCCGCCATGCTCGATGGCCTCAGCGACGAGAATGTCGGCGACGCTGCGCCCGTGCCCATCCAAGCGGATGTCCATGGCCAGGACCCGCGCGATCGCCGCGTCGTCGAGTTCCTTGGTCAGCCCGTCGGAGCAGATCAGAAAGGACTGCTCCCCCAGGGCCGGCAGCAGCCAAACGTCGGCATCGACGAATTCGTCAGCGCCGATCGCGCGGGTGATGACGTTGCGCTCTGGATGCTTCTCAGCGTCCTCGGTGGAGATCAGTCCGGCGTCCAGCATTTCCTGCACCGCGGAATGGTCGACTGACAGCTGGCTCAGAACCCCGTCGGTCCAGGTGTAGACGCGGGAATCGCCGACGTTGAAGGCCATCCAGTGATAGCCGACGTCATCGCCGGCGTCGACGAAAGCGATGCCGGCAAGGGTCGTGCCCGATACTGCGGTGCCGTAGTCGTCGGCTGCGCTGAGATCGCGCACGGCGTCGTTCGAGGAGTGGATGGCGTCGAGTATGCGCTCCGGAGTCGACGGCAGATCGCGCGCGATGTGCTCGTCGAACACCCGCAACACGGTCTGGCTGGCGACCTCACCCTGCGCGTGGCCGCCCATACCATCGGCCACCAGAAAGACCGGTGACTGTGCCAGAAGGCTGTCTTCATTCACCGTGCGCACGCTGCCGACGTCGGTGCGTGCGCTGAAAAAGAGGCGGGCGGTGGCGGTGGAGAGTTCAATCGTGCTCTGCTGGTTCAGAGTCATAAGAACCCTCCGTTCGCCGGTGCCCGGCCTCTATTCGTCATTCCTTGGCGGTCGCCGAAATCTCCTCGGCCAGCGTGTGACCACGCTTCTTGGCATCGTGACGCGCCTTGATCAGGCTCGCGATGGTGGCCACGGCCATGCTACCGATGATCACGCCGAGCGACGTCCAGGTGTCGATCTCCGGGGCCCACTCGATGTTTTCGCCGCCGTTGATGAAGATTACTTCGTTGGTGTGCATTGCGTGCAGCACGAGCTTAACGCCGATGAAAGCAAGGATGACCGCGATGCCGTACTTGAGGTATTCGAGCCGTTCGAGCAGTCCGCCGAGCAGGAAGTACAACTGGCGCAGGCCCATGAGAGCGAAGATGTTGGCCGTGAACACGATGAAGGGGCTCTGGGTGATGCCAAAGATCGCCGGAATCGAGTCGAGCGCGAAGATGAGGTCGGTGGTGCCGATCGCGATGAACACGATCAGCATCGGGGTGAAGACCTTTTTGCCATCGATTCGGGTTCGCACCTTGGAACCGTCGAATTCTGACGAGATACGGATTCGATGACGCAGCAGCCGGATGACCGCGTTCTCTTTGTCCTCGGTTTCTTCCTCGTTGGAGAACGCCTGCTTGACGGCGGTGTAGAAGAGGAACGCCCCGAAGATGTAGAAGATCCAGGCGTAGCTTTCGATCAGCTGGGCGCCGGCGAGAATGAAGATTCCGCGCAGCACGAGGGCGATGATGATGCCCACCATCAGCACTTCTTGCTGGTATTTTCGCGGTACCGAGAACCGCGCCATGATGATCACGAAGACGAAGAGGTTGTCGATCGACAGGCTGTACTCGGTGAGCCAGCCGGCGAGAAACTGCCCGGCATGCTCGGCGTCACCGAGCAGCAGCATGAGCAGTGCGAAGATCAGCGCCAGGGTCACATAGAACGCCACCCACAGGCCAGCCTCGCGCATGCTCGGCACGTGCGGGCGCTTGTAGACGATGAGCAGGTCGGCGACGAGAATCAGGGTCAGAACGACCAGTGATCCAGCCTCGAACCAGAGAGGGAGAGCGAGTTCCACGGGGGCCTTTCAAGAAATAACGGGAGTCGGGTGTTACGGAACCCGAAAGTCTCTCCCGCACCAATAGGACCCAACCGGAACCAATCGATACCACCGCGACCGGGGCCCCGACAGCGCGGCCCGTATTGACGATCGCGACATAGAACCCGATCGGGCCCAGAGGGATACTCCCCTTCGCTTTCAAAATTCTAACAGTGTGGCGGGCGGGCGCGCGCGCGGTCGAAGATTTCCGGGTATGTCGGCGTTTTTACGGATTGATGCGGTGGTGAGTTTTCCGAATGTCCCGTCGCAGGATCAGCAGGAGAACACCGGCCAGCAGCAGAAGGAATGCCGCGCCGCCGATCCCTGGCGCTTCAAATCCCGAGCGGGCGAGTTCGGTCATCTCCGGGGCGACCGCTGCAACGCTGGCATTCTTGGTGCCCGAGTTGATGACGGTAATGGTCTCCGACGCCAGCTGTGCGGTCGAAGAAGTCACGCCGATCATCACGATGTGGTGCAGGCCGGCCGCTGTCGCCTCGGGAACGATGACGCGGGTCACGATGCTGCCGTTGGCATCAGCTGTGACGGTTGACAGCAGCACGGGTGTGGAATGAATCCACACTTGAACGGACTCCCCCGGATCGAAATCGGCACCAGTGACAGCGAGTGACTGCAGTGTACCCTCCTCAACGGTTTGTTCGAGCGTTGTGTTCTGTGGTGGCGTCGTGGCCACCACGAAACTATGGCTAGCCGAGCGCGCATTTCCATACGTGTCCTCGGCTGTGACGACGACGTCTACGTTTCCGTCGGCGAGCACACCGGGCTCAACCGTCCAGACGCCACCGACCTGCACCGTAGCGCTCAACACCTGCCCGGCCACCGTGACCGACACGGTCGCGCCGACCGGGGCATCCGTTGTTCCCGACAGTGTCGGCGTGGTGTCGCGCGTTCGACCCGCCGGGGCCACGGTCACGGCCACCGCGGGTGCGGTCGTGTCGATCGTGAAGACCTGGGTCGACGTTGCCGGGAGGTTCGTTACGCGGTCCACCACGGTCACGTCGACGGTGAAATTACCATCGGCAGAAATTTCGGCCGATTCGACCGACCAGGTTCCGGCAGCCGTCACGGTCGTTCTAAGAACCTGGCCATCGATCGTCACGGTCACTGCCGATCCGGCCGCAGCCGTCGAGGTACCGACGAAGCTCGGTGCTGGATCGTTGGATGCTGCTGCCGCGCCCCCGATGACAGTCACGTCGGGTGCCGCGACCACCGTGTAGACCTGAAGAGCGACACCCGTGTTACCGGCGGCATCCGTGATCGAGGCCGTGATGGTGTGATCGCCCTCGACGAGCGCCCCGGCGGCCACTGACCACGTGCCCCCCGCGATGACCGTGGCGGCGAGCGTCTGGGTGCCCACTGAAACGGATACCGCGGTGCCGACGGGTGCATTGGACGTGCCCGAAATGGTCGGTGTCGTATCGGCGTTGGTGAGTGCGGACCCTCCGGAAATGGACACGATCGGTGCGACGGTGTCGACGGAGTATGCCTGCGTTGCCGTTTGGCTGTTACCCGCCGGGTCCGTGACCACAGCGGAAACCAGGTGATTGCCGTCACTGAGTGCGCCGGCCGTGACCGACCATGCGCCGTCGGAAACGGTCGCGGACAGGGTCTGATCGGCCACGGTGACGGTGACGACGGTGCCGTTGGCGGCATCCGTTGTGCCCGAGATGGTCGGCGTGGAATCGTTGATCAGCGTGGAACCCGTGATGATGGCCAGCGAGGGTTTGGTGGTGTCGACCCTGATGGTCTGGATGGCCGTGCCGGTATTGCCTGCAAGATCCGTGACGGAGACAGTGACGGTGTGCCCGCCCTCGACGAGAGCCGCCGCCGTCACCGACCAAGTACCACCCGCAACAACGGTGGAGGTCAGCGTTTGACCCGTAACGGCCATAGTGTCAGTAACGGTCACAGTGACCGAAGTGCCGACGGGAGCATCCGTCGCTCCAGAGATGGTCGGGGTGCTATCGGCGGTCGTCAGCGCTGCCCCGCCGGTAATGACCAGCGTCGGCGCCGTCGTGTCCAGAGTGATCGCCTGACTCCCCGTGCCGACAAGGCCGCCGACTGCGATGGTGACGACGACTGGGTAGGTGCCATCGGCACCGAGGCCGTCCGCAAGCACCGACCAGGCACCGGCCGTCACCGTCGATGAAACCGTGGTGCCATTGATATCCAGCGTCACGACGCTGTCATTCGCTGCGCTGGTCGTGCCCGAAATAGTCGGAGTTCGATCGCTGGTCGTCTGCGTTGCCCCACCAGCAAAAACCACGGTCGGTGCCTCAGCATCGTGCGTCAAGGCCTGGGTGGCGCTACCGCTGTTACCCGCCAGATCCGTGATCGATACAGTGACGGTGTGCTCGCCCTCGACCAGCGTTGCGGCCGTCACCGACCAAGTACCACCCGCAACAACGGTGGCGGTCAGCGTTTGACCCGCAACCACCACAGTGATCAACGTACCGACCGGGGCATCCGTCGTACCCGAAATCGTCGGCG
>NZ_PJJQ01000029.1:0-173462 GCF_002929575.1 Cryobacterium sp. N21
GCTCGCCTGGGCCCAGGCGATGATCTTCTCCAGGTAGAGCACCCGGTCAACGAACTGCGCCTGATGCCGCTGAAACGGACTCAAGCTATCGGACGGACTGCTGTCGGCCGGGCTGCTGTCGGCCGAAAGCGGCCCGCCCGGTTCGTCGTCGATGTCGTGCTCGGTGCGGAGATACTCGCCGTAGAGCAACTCCTCACACAGGTCATCATCGAACCGGTGCGCGGGCGGTACGGCGGCGAAGACCTCGGTCAGGTCCAGGCCGGCCGGCAGCGGTGGGCCGTCAGGCATTGCACGGCGATAGTGCGCCGGGCCGACAGACTCCGGGCCGACAGACTCCGGGCCGACAAGCTCCGGGCCGACAGCATCAGCTAGGAAGGGGTCGCGGCTGGCGGGCGCGGTATCGACGTCGTCGAGGGCGTCGTACGGAGCGAACTGCCCGAGGCCCTCGGCGATCTCAACCGGCCAATCGGCCTGACACTGCGCCCAGAACACATCAAACTCAGCGCGCTCCTCGGCTGTGGAAGGCAGGTAACCGTGGGCCGCGACGAACGGATCGACGAGGCCCGGCTGGGAGGTATCGCCGCGTTGGCTCATAGAACAAGTGTACCAAGCCCAACCCTGAAAATCGAGCCATTCTCACATCTATTGGGATTTTCGTGCGAACCTGAATTCGCACGGACACTCGTGTTTTCGAGGCGGCTCGCGTTGGTCTATGGGGGTCTCGACAGGCACGACCGGCGGAGGTGGGCGGGTTCCACAGACCGCCACACGTCTCTCGACGGTGATCTCGACCAGCTCGATTGACGAAAAATGCAGCGGTCTTCCGGCGCAGCGCTCTAGGTGACGTCCTTCTTCCAGCTCACGGCATAGCCGATCATTGTCGCGACCACGGCGTAACCGAGCAGCACGAGGCCGCCCTGCCACCAGTCCAGCGGCGGGGCGCCTGCCGGGTTCGCGAGGGTGAAGACGCTCGCACCGACGAGGGCATCGGAGGCCGAGCCGGGCAGATAGTTGCCGATCTGCGCGGTGACCTCGAGAAAAGAGGCGGCCAGCCGTAACAGTGGCTCGACGAACTGGGTGAAGGCGAGCACGACCACGATCGACGCAACCTGGCTCGGCACCAGAACGCCGAAGCCCACGCCGATTGCAGCCCACAGGCCCATGGCAAGAATTGTGCGACCGACCTGCAGCCACGTTTCCGAGTCCAGCAGCAGCGCATCCACGCCGAACGCGCTCAGCGCCCCGCCGCCGAGACCAACGGATGCTGCCAGTCCGACAACTCCGAATCCAGCGCCGACCAGAACCAGCGTGACCGTCTTCGCTGCGAGTACCACACCGCGACGCGGCGTCGCGAGAAACGTGGGTGTCAGGGTCTGGTGGCGAAATTCACCCGTCGTCGCGAGCACGCCGAGCAGCACGGGGAAGACGTAGCCGACCGAGGAAGCGAAGCTGTAGATGATCGGTGGGAGGCTGCCGAAACCGAAGGCGCCGGCACCGCCGGTATTCACCGCGTCGGGACTGATCACACCGGTCTCGACGCCGGCGAGCAGCGCGCCGAGCCCGCCGGCGATGAGGCCGATGTAACAGAACAGAACGATAGCGAGAAGCCACCACAGGCGAGTGGTGAAAATTTTGGCGAATTCGGCCGAGACCGACCGCAGGAACGTGGTCATAGCGAGTGGCTCCCGCCGACGAGGGCGAGAAAGGAGTCTTCCAGGCCGGTTTTCTGCCGGTGCAGCACGCTGAGTTCGACCCCGGCGGTGAAAGCGAGGTGGCCGAGCAGTGCGGGGTCGGATGTGGCGGCGAGCAGGCCGGTGCGGCCGATCGAGAAGGTGATGCCCGCCGCAGTGAGCGCGGCTGTGAGGTTCTCGCGGTCGGGAGAATCCACGATCGTCTGGGGCGCGGCATCCGTATCGAGGCTGGAGAGTGGGCCGAGGTGCACGAGCTCGCCGCGGGCGATGATGACGACGTCATCGACGCTCTGCTGCACTTCGGAGAGCAGGTGTGAGCTGACCAGAATGGTGCGTCCTTCCGCGGCCATGTCGCGCAGAAAACCGCGAATCCAGCGGATGCCCTCCGGGTCGAGTCCGTTGATCGGCTCGTCGAGCACGAGCGCGCCCGGGTTGCCGAGCAGGGCGTAGGCCAGGCCGAGCCGCTGGCGCATACCGAGGGAGTAGCCGCCGACGCGCTGGGCGGCATGGGCGGCGAGGCCCACCTGGGTGAGCACCTCCATGACCCGGGTGCGCGGCAGCCCGGCGGCGATCGCGTACACGCCGAGGTGGTCGCGAGCAGAGCGGCCAGGGTGGAAGCTGGCGGCTTCGAGGGCTGCGCCCACCGTGGCAAGGGGATTGGGCAGGTCGCGGTAGCGAACGCCGCTAAACGTGGCCGTTCCGCTGCTCGCCGCGACCAGTCCGAGCAGAATGCGCAGGGACGTGGTCTTGCCGGCACCGTTCGGCCCGAGAAAGCCGGTAACCCGCCCGGGCTCTACCGTGAAAGACAGGTCGTTGACCGCGGCGACCCCGCCAAAGCGTTTGCTGATGTTGCTGAATTCGATAACAGCGCCGGTAGGCATCCGACTCCCCTCTGTAGTGCTTCCCACCCTATTACCCAGGGGCCGTATAGTGCCGTCTACCGGGCTTTTCAGTTCAGGCCAGCAGGAAGTCCTCCAGGCCGGTGAGCAGTCGTTGCACCTCACCCGCCGTGTTGTACGGCGCCAGTCCGATGCGCAGGCCGCCCTCAGCACCGAGCCCGAGGTGCTTCGAGGCCTCGAGTGCGTAAAACGATCCGGTCGGGGCGAGCACCCGCCGGGCAGCCAGGAACGCCGCGGCATCGGCGGGCGGGTGCCCGGCGAAGGTGACCAGCACGGTTGGCGTGCGCTCGCGGGCACGCGAGTGCACGGTCACGCCGGGCAGAGCGGCCAGCCCGGCCTCGAGTTCGGCGAGCAGGCCCGCCTCATGATGTTCCAGGGCGATGGATGCCTGCACCAGGCGCCCCCGCCGGCTTCCGCCGATCGGTGCCAGTGCGGCCAGAAAATCGACGGCCGCAGTAACGCCCGCCATCAACTCGTAAGGCAGGGTGCCGAATTCGAAGCGTTCCGGAACCATTTCGGTGGAGGTGGCCAGCTTGTCCGGGTGGATGCGCTCGAGCAGGGCTGGTTCGGCGGCCAGCACGCCGCAGTGCGGTCCGAGGAACTTGTACGGGGAGCAGACGAAGAAGTCGGCGCCGAGCGCGGCCACGTCCACCGAGGCGTGCGGCGTGTAGTGCACCCCGTCTACCCATAGCAGGGCGCCGACCGAGTGCACGGCGGCGGCGATCGCGGCGATCGGCGGTCGGGTTCCGATGAGGTTGGAAGCAGCCGTGACGGCGACCAGACGGGTGTGTTCGGTCAGTTGCGCGGTGACCGCCTCGGCGCTGAGCTCGCCGGTTGCCGGGTCGAAGTCGACCCACTTGACGGTGGCGCCGGCGTGTTCGGCGGCCTGGATCCAGGGACGGATGTTGGCGTCGTGGTCGAGCCTGGAGACCACGATCTCGTCGCCGACATTCCAGCTGCGGCCGAGGTGGCGGGAGAAGTCGTAGGTGATTTGGGTGGCGCTGCGGCCGTAGACCACGCCGTGCGGGTCGGCGCCGAGCAGGTCGGCCATCGCCGTGCGGAAGACGGTGACGGCGTTGTCGGCGTTCTGCTCCGGCAGGCTGCCGCTTCCGCGGTTGGACAGCGGTCGGGTCAGGGTGAGGGCGATCGCGGCGGCGACCTGGCGAGGCGTCTGCGTGCCGCCCGGACCGTCGAAGTGGGCGAACCCGGAGGAGAGGGAGGGAAAGTGGGAGCGGACTGCCAGCGCGTCATAGGTCACACGCCATCCAAGCACAGCGTCTGCTCGTCGACCAGCGCCGCCGAGACCACCGCCGGTCGAGCCGCGACGAACGGGTGGTCGAGACGAGTGGTCGAGCTACGCGTGCGCGGCGCAGGCGGGCGCTTCGCGTCTGACGCAGTCCGGGCAGGCCACGAGCTGTTCGCGGCAGGAGGCGTCCCGGCAGTTGAGCATGTTCGTGGTGGCCTGGCCGCACTCCTGGCAGGTCCCGAGCACGGCAGCACCGGGTGCGAAGTCGATGGACATCCGCTGGTCGAAGACGTAGAGCGATCCCGACCACAGTCCCTCATTGCCGAAAGCCTCGCCGTAACGCACAATGCCGCCGTCGAGTTGGTACACCTCGCCGAAACCACGCGACTTCATGAGACCGCTCAGCACCTCACAACGGATGCCCCCGGTGCAGTAGGTCACGACCGGCTTGCCCTTGAGATGGTCGTATTTGCCGCTGTCGAGTTCGGCCACGAACTCGCGCGTGTTGGCCACATCGGGCACGACCGCGTCTCGAAAGTGGCCGATCTCGGCCTCGAACCGGTTGCGCCCGTCGAAGAAGACGACCTCGTCTCCGCGTTCGGCGACGAGCGCATTGAGCTCGGCCGGCTGCAGCTTGGTGCCACCGCCGACGACGCCGGCCCCGTCGACGCGCAGCTCGCCGGGGGCGCCGAAGCTCACGATCTCCTCGCGCACCTTGACCACGAGCCTTGGAAAATCGAGGCTGTGTCCGTGCGAGTCGAGGCCGGTGCCCTCGCTGAACTTAAAGTCGATATGCCTGAACGCCGGGTAGTCGCGGGTCTTGCGAATGTACTTCTTGATCGCGGGCAGGTCGCCACCGACCGTGCCGTTCAGGCCGTCTTTCGAGATGAGGATGCGCCCGCGCAGACCGAGCCCTGCACACAGGTCGCGCTGCCACAGTCGCACCGCATCGGGGTCGGCCAGCGGCGTGAAGATGTAAAAGAGCAGAATCTTCGGAATGGCCATGGGCCCATTTTACTTTGTGCGCATTTCCGGAGAGCGCGCGTAGGCTGGCCGCACTGTCTGTACTGCCACTGGTCAGCCGTATCGAGGAGGCAAATCGTGACCCAGGACCCGCTCGCCCGCTTCGGCGAGGTGCCCCAGTTTTCACTCAGCAGCACCGACATGACCGACGGGGCACCGCTCGCCGCAGCACAGTATGGAACCGACGCGGGCGGAGCGGATGTGTCCCCGCAGCTCTCTTGGTCGGGTTTTCCCGCCGAGACCCAGAGTTTCGCGCTCACCGTATACGACCCCGACGCCCCGACCGGCTCCGGATTCTGGCACTGGGCGGTGGCCAACCTGCCGGTATCCGTGACCGAGCTGGCTGCGGGAATTGATACCCTGCCGGCCGGCGCACTCGTGCTGCCGAACGAGGTGCGTCTCACCTCGTTCATCGGCGCTGGCCCGCCGCCGGGAACCGGCACTCACCGCTACCAGTTCATCGTGCACGCCGTTGACGTGCCGACGCTCGAACTCGACTCGCAGTCCACGCCGGCCGTTCTCGGCTTCAACCTGCACTTTCACACGCTCGCGCGTGCGGTACTGGAGGCGACCGGGGTCGCGGGCGGGGCATCCGCTGCCTGAGGGGGCGCCGTGTAAAACCGGGAGTTGTCCCCAAATGGGGTAACTCCCAGCGGGGATTCGGGGGAAACGACTTAACCTCAGGCAGTGAGTATCACCAGCACCACGTTCGACACCGCCCGTTCCATTCCCCCCACCAGCCCCCCAACGTCGTCAGCGCGCCCGGCCGTGCCGACGCCCGCCTGGCTGCACGGCATCCGTTTGCATGCCGACGGCGTGACCGTCGACCGGTCTCTGCACCGGGAGACGGGCATCCGTCGGTTGCCGGTCTGGGCGTGGCGCGCGCTGATGCTGCGCCGGGCGACCCCGGTGCACAAGTTCAACCTGCACCCGATCGATTCGGTCGAATACGACCTCGACCTCGACTACATCGGCGATGGCCAGAAGATTCACCGGCTCGACGTTCTCGTTCCCAAACGCGAAGCGGGCGCAGACCCCTTACCCGTGTACGTGTATTTTCACGGCGGCGGCTGGACCTCCGGCGACAAAGACCCGCTCACCAAGTACTGCGCAAGCCAGGCTGCCGAAGGAATGGTCGTCGTCAACGCGAACTACCGCATGGCAACCCGGTTTCAGCTGGGCCACATGATGAAGGACGGCAACGCCGTGCTCGACTGGGTCGCCCGCAATATCGCCGCCTACGGGGGAGACCCGACCCGAATCGTGCTCGGCGGCGACTCGGCCGGCGGCCACATCGCGGCGCTGCTCACCGCTGCGGCCTTTGAACCCGAGCTCGCAGAACACTA
Organism: Cryobacterium sp. N21; assembly: GCF_002929575.1. Taxonomy (NCBI): domain Bacteria; kingdom Bacillati; phylum Actinomycetota; class Actinomycetes; order Micrococcales; family Microbacteriaceae; genus Cryobacterium; species Cryobacterium sp. N21. The sequence goes on from NZ_PJJQ01000029.1 coordinate 6,206, forward strand.
TGACATTGCGCCGCCGGTCGCCCGCCGCAACCTGCGCGGCCTCGTGCAGCACTGCAGCATCGCCGATTTCTCGGTGCTATTCGACCGTGGGTTTGTGCTGAGCCTCAACTTTGTTCGGATGCTGCTGCCCGAGCGCGGCCGCGGACTGCACCTGCGTACGGCCGCGCGTTTCATGTCGCCGATCGAGTGGCTCGACCGCGGTTTTCCGCCGGTCTTCGTCACGACGTCGGAGCGCGACTATTTCTACCGGGCCAACCTCAACTTCATCGAGGCGCTACGAGCCCGCAAGATTCGGGTCGACACGCTCATTTACGGCCGACGCAGCGTCAACACCAAGCACACCTGGCAACAGGACGACACGCATCCGGAATCGCAGGAGGTCTACCGTCGCCTCGGCGCCTTCGTGCGTGCCGTCGCGCCGCGGGCTATGACGGTTTAGGACCGCGCGCCGGTTGCGGCGAGCACTCCGCCGAGGCCGATCATCATGACGCCGCCGGCCGAGGACAGGTTCTCGATGCGCTTCGGTGACCGGGCAAACCAGACCCGTGCCGTGCCGGCCGCGAGAGCCCAGGTGCTGTCGCCGAGCAGGGCGAGCAGCACGAAGACCAGTCCGAGCACCGCGAGCTGCAGCGGAACATCGCCGGCCCGGTAGTTCACAAACTGCGGCAGCACCGCGATGAAGAAGACCAGTGACTTAGGGTTGCTCAGGCCCACCACGAATCCTTCGAGAACGAGCCGCCACTTGGTCTTGCGGGCCACCCTAACCTCGCTCATCTGCGCGGCCTTGCCCCGGTTGCGAATCGCCTGCACCCCGAGATAGATGATGTAGGCCGCGCCGGCGAACTTGACGATCGTGAACAGCAGCACCGACTGGGTCACGATGACGCCGAGTCCGAGAGAGACCGCGACGATTACCGGAATCAGGCCCAGGGCGTTGCCGAGCACGCTGAGAAAGCCGCCAAGCCGGCCGAGTGCCAGCGATCGTCCGATCACGAACAGCACGGTCGGGCCGGGAATGACGATGAGCGCGATCGACGCGAGCGCGAACGTGAGCAGGGTGGGCAGGGAAACCATGTTTGAATGCTAAACCCAGCGGCGACTGTGGCACATCGTGCAGCCAACCCCCGTTGCGGCGACGGATGCTGGTGCCCCCCCACAACGGATTGCTCGCGGTTGCGCCCACTTCGCTAGCATCGTTTCGTGCATATGTTCTTCAGAACCCTCCTCCACGCCCTGCTGTCGAAGTTCGGCCCAAAGCTCGGTCACTTCGATGTCGCGCGCACCAACTTTGTGACCCTGCCGACCGACCAGGATATTTTGCGGCACATGAACAACGGCGTCTACCTGTCCATCATGGACGTGGCCCGCTTTGACATGCTGCACCGCACGGGCGTCTGGGCCATCTTCAAGCAGCGAGGCTGGTACCCCGTCGTGGTCTCCGAGACCATCAGTTTTCGCAAGTCGCTCACGGTCGGCCAGAAGTTCACGGTGGAGTCGCGCATCCTCGGCTTCGACGAAAAGGCGGTCTACGTCGAGCAACGTTTCGTACGACCGGATGCCGACGGCGTGCTCGAGATCTACGCCCACGGCTACATTCGTGGTCGCTTTCTCAAGCGCACCGGCGGAATCGTCACGATCGACGAACTGCTGGGCGCGATCGGCGTCGCCCCCGACAACGTGAGCGTTCCGGAGTGGCTGCTCGAGTGGGCTGGCGCGGCAGCGGCCGCACCCACTCGAGCCCCGGCCCCGAGCATCTGGATCTAGCCTAGTTAGGCGGTGCGCACCGGAACGATGAGGTCCTTGTAGAACTGGGCATGCGCGGGGTAATAGTGATTCCACTCGGGCAGGGGAAGGCCGGCGCGGGAGGCGACCAGGCGGTCGAGGTAGTAGTCCCAACCGGGGCCGACCGTGGCGGCCTCGCTCGCCGAGCGCAGACGCTGCCCGAAGGTCAGGTTGGTCATGCCGTCGCCCTCAACCAGGTGGAACAGTGCGCGCCAGGAATCTTCACCCTCGCCGAAGTCGCCGTTGAAACGGTGCGGCGCCTGGCACTCGCGAATACTCACGTACTCCCACTTGGCATCCGGCTCGGCCGTCATCTTGAACTTGACCGCGCCGGTCGCCGGAGAACCGGAGTAGGTGCCGATCCACTTCTCGAGTTCGGCAGGACGGGTCAGGCTCGCCCACACCTGCTCGATGGGCGCGTTGAACAGCCGATTGAGCATGAGATACAGGCCGTCCTCGCGGTGTACGAGGCGTCCGGTGGGCTTGGCTGACATGGGGACCTCCACTATGAGTGACATGCGCTTGTAACCTCAGGTTAGGCCACATTGAGAGGGTCGGCTACACGCTAAGCCCCTTCGAGCAGGGCCATCGCGGCGTTGTGTCCGCCGAGCCCGCTGACCCCGCCGCCGCGCCTGGCTCCGGCACCGCAAATGAGAATGCGCGGATGCTCGGTGGCGACTCCCCAACGCTCGGCGGGCGTGGCCTGCGGCTCGTCATCCTCCAGAAATGGCCACGACAGCCCGCCGTGAAAGATGTTGCCGCCGGGCAGATTCAGGGCGTGCTCGAGGTCGAGGGTTGTTTTGGTTTCGAGGCAAGGGTGACCCTCAACATCCGTCATCAACAGGGCTTCGATCGGCTCGGCGAGCACCGAATTGAGCGAGCAGAGCACGGCGGCCTGCAGCTGCGCGCGCATCTGGTCGTTGTTGGCTTCGGTGAGCGCCCGATTCGGGGTGTGCAGGGCGAACACGGTAAGGGTGTGGGCACCGGCCTGGGCAAGTTCGGGCGACAGAATGCTCGGGTCGGTCAGCGAATGGCAGTAGACCTCGCACGGCACCAGTTCGGGAATCTCACCGGACATGGCCTGGTCATACGCGGTCTGCAGCTGCTTGTAGCCCTCGTTGATGTGAAACGTACCGCCGAATGCCGCCTCCGGCGACACGCTCGCGTCCAACAAGTGCGGCAAGCGTGTCAGCAGCAGGTTGACCTTCACCTGGGCGCCTTCCGGCTTGACCAGGTCTGCGGATGCCCCGCCTCCACCACCCAGCAAACCCCGCAGCACCCACGGCGCCACGTTGGCCAGCAGCGCGGCGCCGTTCGTCGTCTTCAGGCGCCCGTTCTGGCGGTATTCCACGGCTCCGTCGGGGGTGGCCGACGTGACCTCGGCGCCGACTTCGAGCCGCGCACCGGCCTCGCGCGCCGCCCGTTCGAGTGCCCCGGTCACAGCGCCCATGCCGCCGATCGGCACGTCCCAGTCCCCGGTTTCATTGCCGATCACGTGATACAAAAAGCAGCGGTTCGCGTCGGGACTGGAGTCATCGAGGCCCGTGAAGGTGCCGATCAGCCCATCGGTAGCCACGACGCCGCGCACGAGATCGTTCGCAAACCGGTTGGTGATCGTGTCGCCGAGCGGCTGCTCGACCAGGGCGGTCCAGAGGGCATCGTCGCCGACCAGTCGCTTAGCCTCCGATCGGGTGAGCAGCGGTTCGCAGATCGTGGGAAACACGGCGCGCGCCAGTCGGGCGGTGTCGTCGTAGAAGGAGTTCCAGGCATCGAAATCGGCCGCGGCACCGATGCGTTCGAACGACGCCCTGGTCGCTTCGGGGTCGCCCTGGTCAACGAGTAATCCGGCGCCAGTCGGCCCCGGCGTGTACGACGAGTACCGACGTCGAGCCAGCTCGATATCGAGCCCCAGCTCGCGGATGATTCTGGTCGGCAGCAGGCTCACCAGATAGGAGTAGCGCGAGAGGCGCGCGTCAATGCCGGGGAAGGTATCCGCTGAAATGGCGGCGCCGCCCACCTGCTTCTCCCGCTCGAGCACGAGCACGCTGCGGCCGGCCTGGGCCAGGTAGGTGGCGGCGACAAGGCCGTTGTGGCCGCCACCGATAATCACGACGTCGTGTCTGGTCTCGCTCATGAGCAGAGCCTAGCCAGTGCGCGCCGAACCTATCAGTCACCTTGCATTCACCTGCGAGTCACCTGTGACCAGTACACAGAATGGCATCCATTGTCTGCAACAGGAGGATCTACCGCATGAGCGCCTTTCGACGCCCCGCACGCCGCCGACTACCCGTTGCCATCCTGGCTGTCACGGCCTGCGCCGCTCTCGCGGTGGCGCCGCTCGTATCGTCGGCAGCACCGACGGCATCCGCTGCTATCGTCGTCGCACCGGTGACCGCGTCGGGGACCGACCCGTACTTCAACCTGGCGCCGCTGGGAACGTACGAGACCGGCACCTTTGACGCCTCGGCCGCCGAGATCGTGACCTACCACGCCGCCAGCAAGCGACTCTTCGTGGTCAACGCGGCCCAGGGTGCCGTGGACGTGCTCGACATCGCCGACCCGACTACCCCGGTCAAGGAGTTCTCGCTCAGCGCAGCGGGAACCACAATCGACGGCGGCAGCTCGCTCATCCCCACCGGTTCCACCGCCAACTCGGTCGCCGTGCGCGCCGACGGCCTCGGCGCAATGGCCATCGAATCGCCCACCAAGTCGGATGCCGGCTGGCTCGTCTTCTTCGACGCCAACGCGACGACAGCCACCATTCTGGGCGCGGTTACGGTCGGTGCCCTGCCGGACATGGTGAGCATCTCGGCCGACGGCAAGTATGCCGTCTCCGCCAACGAGGGCGAGCCGAACGACCTGTTCACCGTCGATCCCGAGGGGTCGGTCAGCGTCGTCACGCTCCCGTCGACCCTTACCCTGCCCGCTTCGTCGGCCGTCGCGACCGCTGATTTTCACGCCTACGAATCCGAAGCCAATGGCGGCACGAGGACCCTCGACCCCGACGTGCGCATCTTCGGACCGACTCCCGAAGCGGGCTTTCCGGTCTCGCGCAACCTCGAGCCCGAGTATGTCGCGATCGACCCGAACAGTCTCACCGCGTATGTGGCGCTGCAGGAAGCCAACGCGGTCGCTGTGGTTGACCTCGTCGCGGCTGAGGTCACCGAAGTGCGCTCGCTCGGCTTTCAGGACCACGGCCTGCCCGGCAACGGCATCGACGCCTCCGACAAGGATTCGGCCGTCAACATTCAGACCTACCCCGGTCTGCACGGCATGTACATGCCCGACGGCATGAACGCCTACACGGCGAAGGATTCCTCCACCGGCACTGACGCGACCTACCTGGTCACCGCGAACGAGGGCGACGCCCGCGAGTGGGGCAGCTACGTCGAGGGCGCGCGTGCGGAGGACCTCACGATCTGCGCTACTAGCGACCTCTTCGGCAAGAACAGCGACGCCGGAATGGGTCGCCTGAACGTGACCAAGGAAAACGGTTACAACACCGCCGGCACCTGCTACGAGGAGCTCTACGCCTTCGGCTCCCGCTCCTTCTCGATCTGGAACACCGACGGCACGCAGGCCTTCGACTCCGGGGACGACTTCGAGCGCATCACTGCCGCAGCCAACCCGGCCTATTTCAACTCGAACCACAGCGAGTCCAACTTCGAGGGTCGCAGTGACGACAAGGGCCCCGAACCCGAGAACCTCGCCATCGGCGAGATTGACGGTCGCACCTACGCCTTCATCGGCCTGGAACGGGTGGGCGGCATCATGGCCTACGACATCACCGACCCGACCGACGCGAAGTTCGTGACCTACCTCAACAACCGCAACTTCGGCGTCGATGCCACCGTCGACCTGTCGGCAGCCGGTGACCTCGGCCCGGAGGGCGTCACGTTCATCTCCGCCAAAGAATCGCCCACCGGTGAGCCGATGCTCGCCGTCGGCAACGAGGTCTCCGGAACCACCACCATCTTCTCGATCAACGTCATCCCCACCGAAATTCAAGTGCTCGGCATCAACGACTTTCACGGTCGCCTCGAAGCCAACGCCAGAAACCAGGAGGCCGGCGCGGCCGTCCTGGCCGGAGCCGTTGCCCAGCTGAAGACGGAAAACCCGAACACCCTGTTCGTCTCGGCAGGCGACAACATCGGCGCCTCCACCTTCACCTCTTTCTCGCAGCAGGACGAACCGACGATCACGGCGCTCCTTGCGGCCGGGCTGGACGCATCCGTTGTGGGTAACCACGAGTTCGATGCGGGCTGGGACGACCTCGAGGGTCGGGTCCGGTCTTCGTTCGGCGACCCGCGCTACGCGCTCGGCGCCAACGTCTACCTGAAGGGCACGACCACCCCGGCACTCGATGAATACTGGGTCAAGGAGGTCGATGGCGTGCGCGTCGGCTTCATCGGCACCGTCACCGCGGCTACCGCCTCACTGGTCTCCCCGGCCGGCATCGCCGACATCGAGTTCGGCGACCAGCTCGAGGCCGCCAATCGCGTGGCAGCGCAGTTGCAGGATGGCAACACGACCAACGGCGAGGCCGATGTCATCGTGCTGCTCACCCACGAGGGAGGCGTCGGCACCGACTGCGCCGCGATCGGTGACGCCGACACCCTCTACGGCGATCTGATCCGCGACGCATCGGCCAATATCGATGCGATCCTCTCGGGTCACACCCACGCCACCTACAACTGCTCCTACCCGGTCACGGGCTGGACCGACGGGCTGAAACGCCCGGTGATGCAGAGCGGCCAGTACGGCATGAACCTCGACCAGCTGAAAATCTCGGTCGACCCAGTGACCAAAAGCGTCGTCTCGATGACCAGCGCGCTGGTGGACCTGCACAACGGCACGACCGGCCTCTACCCGGCCGACGCCACCGTGGCGCAGATCGTGACGGATGCCGCGGCCCAGGCCGACATCGTCGGCTCGGTTGAAGTCGGTGCCATCAGCGCCGACATCAAACGTGCTTACAATGGCGTGGCAGAGGACCGCGGGTCGGAATCGAGCCTCGGCAACCTCGTCGCCGACATTCAGCTTTGGGCCACCTCGAACTCTACCTTCGGCGGTGAACCGGCCGAGATCGCCTTCATGAACCCCGGCGGGGTGCGCACCGACCTGAGCTACGGCGAGAACGGCAAGGTGACCTACAAAGAGGTCGCCACCGTGCAGCCCTTTGCCAACACCCTCGTCACCATGGACCTCACCGGTAACCAGCTGCGCACGGTGCTCGAACAGCAGTGGCAGTCCAGCCGCGCCAAGCTGCACCTCGGTGTCTCCGAGGGGTTCAGCTACCTCTATGAGCCCGACGCGGCGCTGGGCGAGCACATCGTCGGTATGTCGCTGAATGGTGTGGCCATCGCCCCGACCGACGTGTTCCGCGTGGCGGTGAACTCGTTCCTAGCCTCGGGCGGCGACAAATTCACGACCTTCGCCGCCGGAACCAGCGTCGCGGACACCGGCCAGGCCGATCTCGCCGCGACGGTCGCCTATTTCGAGAAGCACCCGCTCGTCGACCCGGCATCGCTCGGCCGCGCGGTACTGGCCGGCACCGACTGGGCCAGCATCGACGTGGGTGACGCCGTCTTCACCCCGGGCGAGCGCGTCACCGTCACGGTCTCCGGGCTGAACCCCGGCCAGAAGGTCACCGGCACGCTCTACTCCGTGCCGGTGAACCTCGGCACCTTCGCGGCCAATGCTGCCGGAGTCGCAACGTTCTCCTCAGTGATTCCGGCGAGCACGCCGGTCGGCGCGCACACGCTCGTGATCAGCTCGGTCGGCCTGGAGCCGATCAGCCTCGCGGTCACCGTTGTTGCAGCGGCGAGCACGAGCGGCCTGGGTGCTATCCCGGCACTCGGCGCGTCGCTGGCCCCGGCCGGCCTCGCCGCGCTGCTCCTGTTGCTCGGCGGCGGCCTCATCTTGGCCCGTCGCAAGCGCCAGGCCCTGCAGGCCTAGCCTGTTCAGAACGGATACCCCGGTGCTCGCGCCGGGCATCCGTTTGACTGGGCGGTCATGCGACGCGGCTGATCGCCGGGTGCAATCCGAGGAGGGGTGGCGCGGTTACACCGGCGCGAGCGGCTCGAACGGGCGCGGCGGCTCCAACGGGTCGGATTCCGTGGGTTTGGCCACCTTGCTCACCGCCCGGTCGAGGGCTGCGCGCACGACGACCACGCCCGGCCGCTGCGCGCTCGACCGGCGCGCAGCCGAGAACAGGGTGCGGTGCGGGGTGCCCGGCAGGTCGTGCAGCTGAACGGCCGGCATGCGCCCGGCCCAGACCAGATCGGGCAGAATGCCCACCGCATTGCCCGATTCAATCAAGCGGATGTGCGCGATCAGGTCGGCGGTCTCAAACCGCACGTCCGGTTCGAAACCGGCCGAGCGGCAGAGCTGCGTGGCCCACTGCCGCGACGCTGTACCCACCGGCTCCATCACCCAGGGCAGGCCGGCGGTTTCCTCGAGGGTTGCCGCGCTGACCCGCCCTGCGCCGTCCCGGGAACTATCCGCGGGCGGCACGGCGAGCCGCAGCGCATCCGTTGCGAGGTTGATCCGGTCGAGGTCGGGCCAGTGCGCGCGGGTGTGGCCGGGATACTGCTCGGCCAGCACGAGGTCGAAGTCGCGCGCGGCCACCTCGAACAGGCCGCGCTCTGGCTCGCGCTCGGTCACTTCGACCCGTAGCGCCGGAAAGTCCTCGGCGAGAAAAGTGAGCGCCCGCGGAATGACGGCGAGGGCGGCAGACTGGAACACGGCCACCCGCACGGTGCCCGACACCGTCGTGGTGCTGGCGCGCAGGTCGGCCTCTGCAAGTTCGAGCCGCTCCAGCAGGTGGGTGGTGTGCTCCACCAGAATCTCGGCCTGCGGGGTGAGCTGCACCCGCCGCCCCACTTTTTTCAGTAATACAACGCCGGCCTCTTTTTCGAGCAGCGCGAGCTGCTGCGACACCGCGGATGGGCTGTAGGCAAGGGCAGCGGCGACCCCGGCGAGGGTGCCGCGAATCTTCAGTTCGCGCAGCAGTCGGAGTCGCCGCACATCCAGCATCCGCTGCCCCTTACACCCATCGAACGACCCAAAACCAAATCATTAGAAATTGTAACGAATATCATGCATAAACATTTGCTTTTGCTAAATATAGGCTGGCCTCAGACTTGAATAACCAGAGCAACCCAACCGCGAACGAAAGACTAGTCTCGTGACCATGACCAACGCCTCCACCCGCCCCGCCAACGAGGATGTCAGTTCGGAGGTCGTCGCTCTCGTCAAGAAATGGCTCGACGAAAGCGCCACCATCCCAGCGGATGCCGCGGCCGAACGGCTCGCCGGCGTGCTCAAGGACCCGAACGGCCTGGACTTTACGGTCGGCTTCGTTGACGGCGTCATGCGCCCCGAAGACAAGATGGTCGCCGGTTACAGCCTGCAGAAGGTCGCCAAGAAGGCGCCCGGTTTTCTGCCGGTGCCCATGCGCGCGGCCATCGGCCTCGGTGGCATTCTCGGACCGGTGCTGCCCTGGGTCGTCATTCCCGCCGCCCGCACCGTGCTGCGCCAGATGGTCGGCCACCTCGTCGTCGACGCCACGCCCGACAAGCTCGGTCCCGCGCTCGTGCACCTGAAAGAGGGCGGCAACCGCCTCAACATCAACCTGCTCGGTGAGTCTGTACTCGGCGAGAAAGAGGCGCTCGAACGCCTCGAAGGCACCAAGCGCATCCTCGAACGCCCCGACGTGGACTATGTCTCGATCAAGGTGTCCTCGATCGCCAGCCAGCTCTCGATGTGGGCCTTCGATGAGACCGTCGCCCGCGTGATCGAACGCCTGACGCCGCTGTTTGAATTCGCCGCGGCATCCGCTACCCCGAAGTTCATCAACCTCGACATGGAGGAGTACCGCGACCTCGACCTCACCATCGCCGTGTTCGAGGGGCTGCTCGACCAGCCGCAGCTGGCCCAGCTCGAAGCCGGCATCGTGCTGCAGGCCTACCTGCCCGACGCGCTGAGTGCCATCCAGGGCCTCACCCACTGGGCGCAGAATCGCCGCGCGGCCGGCGGAGCCCCGATCAAGGTGCGCCTGGTCAAAGGCGCCAACCTCGCCATGGAGCATGTCGACTCCGCCGTACACGACTGGCCGCTCGCGACCTTCTCCACCAAGCAGCAGAGCGACACCAACTACAAGCGGGTGCTCAACTGGGCGCTCACCCCGCAGAACACGGATGCCGTCAAGCTCGGCATCGCCGGCCATAACCTGTTTGACGTGGCTTGGGCGCACCTGCTCAGCGTTGCCCGCGGCGTCGACGACAAGGTCGAGTTCGAGATGCTGCTCGGCATGGCCACCGGCCAGGCCCAGGCCGTGCGCAAGGACGTCGGACAGCTGCTGCTCTACACACCCGTCGTCGACCCCTCGCAGTTCGACGTGGCCATCAGCTATCTCATTCGCCGGCTCGAAGAGAATGCGAGCTCGGAGAACTTCATGTCGGCCGTGTTCGAGCTGACCAGCAACCCCGAGCTCTTCGACCGCGAGAAGGCTCGGTTCCAGGCCTCGCTCGACGCCCTCGACGACCGGGTTCCCACCCCCAACCGCGTGCAGGACCGCTCCAGCAGCTACGACCGGGGTCGCCTGGCCGCCGCCACAACGGATGCCCGCAGCCAGCAAACCGAGACCGCCAGCGACGACGACCCGCAACTGACCGGCGTGCTGCTCGGCATCACCCGCGGCTCGGCGCCCACCCACTCGACCTTCCACAACGAGCCCGACACCGACCCGTCGCTGCCCGCCAACCGGGCCTGGGGCCGACGGATTTTGGCCCGCGCCGATGCATCCGTTCTCGGAACCGAAACCATCGAGGCCGCCGCCGTTCCCGACGAGGCAGCGCTCAATCTGATCATCGACGGTGTGCTCGAGGCGGGAGCAGCCTGGGGGCAGAAGACCGGCGCCGAACGCGCCGCGGTACTGCACCGCGCGGGCCTGGCGCTCGCTGCCAACCGAGATCGCCTGATCGAGGTCATGGCCAGCGAGTGCGGCAAGACCATCACCGAGGGTGACGCCGAGGTGAGCGAAGCGGTGGACTTCGCCCACTACTACGCCGAACGTGCCAAGGATCTGGACCGAGTGCAGGGCGCCATCTTCGTTCCCTCGAAACTCATCGTGGTCACCCCGCCGTGGAACTTTCCCACCGCCATCCCGGCCGGCGGCATGCTCGCCGCCCTCGCCTCCGGTGCCGGCGTCGTCGTCAAGCCGGCCACGGTCGCCCAGCGCACCGGTGCCGTCGTGGTCGAGGCCCTCTGGGAGGCCGGTATCCCGCGCGAACTCCTCGCTCTGGTCAACCTGCCCGACCGTGACCTCGGTGCCAAGCTCATCGCGCACCCCGCAGTCAACCGGGTCATTCTCACCGGCGGCTACGAGACCGCCGAGCTGTTCCGCGGATTCCGCCACGACCTGCCCCTACTCGCCGAAACCAGCGGCAAGAACGCCATCATCGTCACCCCGTCGGCCGACTTCGACCTGGCCGCCGCCGATGTCGTCAAGAGCGCCTTCGGCCACGCCGGCCAGAAGTGCTCGGCCGCGAGCCTGGTGATTCTGGTCGGATCGGTAGCGAAGTCCGAACGCTTTCTCGGCCAGCTGGTCGACGCCGCGACCTCGATCAAGGTCGGGCAGGCAAGCGATCCGGTCACCCAGATGGGCCCGATCATGTCGCCGGCCGACGGCAAACTACTGCACGCCCTGACCACGCTCGGCGCCGAAGAGAAGTGGCTGGTCGAACCGAAGCAGCTCGATGACACCGGCAAGCTCTGGTCGCCGGGCATCCGCACCGGCGTCGCGCCCGGATCGTACTTTCACCTCACCGAGTTCTTCGGCCCGGTGCTCGGCGTGATGCACGCGCGCAACCTGGAAGAAGCCATCCGCTTTCAGAACGCGGTCGACTTCGGCCTGACGACAGGGCTGCACTCGCTCGACGCCGACGAACTGGCCCTCTGGGTCGACACGATCGAAGCCGGCAACCTCTACGTCAACCGCGGCATCACCGGTGCTATCGTGCAGCGCCAGCCGTTCGGCGGCTGGAAGCGCTCAGCCGTGGGCGCCGGAACCAAGGCCGGCGGACCGAACTACCTGCTCGGCCTCGGCAGCTGGGTCAACGAGCCGGGCCGGAACAGCTCGACGTTGCACCTGCGCGGCCTCGAACAGCGCGTCACCGACATCATCGAGGCCAGCCAGCCGTTTCTCGACTACGCCGACTTCGACGTGCTGCGCCGTTCGGCCGTGAGCGACGCTCTCGCCTGGCGCGAGGAATTCAACGTCGTGCGCGACGCGACCGACCTCAAGGTGGAGCGCAACCTGTTCCGCTACCGCGCGCTGCCGGTCACCGTGCGCCTGACCGAGAGCGGAACGCTCGCCCAGCTGCTGCGCGTGATCGCCGCCGCGACCCTGTCCACGTCGCGCTACGACGTGTCGAGCAGCGTTCCGGTGCCGCCGGGCGTGCGCAATATCCTCGCCCAGCGTGAGATCCCGGTGCTGGTCGAAACCGACGAGGAGTGGCTCGCTCGCGCTCGCTCGGGCGGGATCACGGCCAGCCGCGTGCGTCTCATCGGCAGTGACCCGGTGCTGGGCGCGCGAGTGGAAGCATCCGCCTTGGCCGAAGCGGTCAACGGCAGCCCAGACATCGCGGTGTACTCGAACGCGGTTACTCAGGCCGGGCGCATCGAGGTGCTGCCGTTCCTGCGGGAACAGGCAATCTCGATCACCGCGCACCGCTTCGGCAACCCGAGCACGCTCTCCGACGGCGTGATCTAGGCCGGTTACGGTTCGTAACCGCGGAGATTCCGGCCGGATCGCCTTCAATCGTGTGATTGGGGGGATCAGCGGCGAAATCTCCGCGGTTCTGCACGCATGGGCCCGAGAGGGCACACAGGCTACGTGCGGTTTACATACAGATTCGTGGGGCAGACTCTAACGGGCCGTATGATTACCGCTGTCCACAATTCGACAGGGGTTCACGCTTGAACGGAAACGCGACGACGACGCACCGAAACGTCGCTCTGTTGTCGGTCGCGAGTCTCTTGGCGCCGCTCATCACGACGTCGGAAGAGATCGACCGACGTCTGAAGCCGGTGTTGACGCGCCTCAAACTGCCCACCGGGCTGCTCCAGCGGGTTGCCGGAGTGTATGAGCGCCGCAACTGGGGGCCGAACGAGACCTTCGACGACGCCGCGGTCAAGGCCGGCAAGATCGCCCTGCGCGAGGCCGGCATCAAGCCGAGCGACGTGGGCCTGCTCATCAATACCTCGGTCACGCGCAAGCACCTCGAACCCTCCGTCGCCGTGCGTATCCACCACGGACTCGGCTTGCCGTCGTCGGCGATCAACTTCGACATCGCCAACGCCTGCCTCGGCTTCGTCAACGGCATGACGCTCGCCGCCCAGCTCATCGACAGCGGTCAGATCAAGTACGCCGTGATCATCGACGGCGAGGACGCCGACGAGATCCAGACCAACACGATCGACCGCCTCGGGCGCCCCGGCATCAAGCGCAAAGACTTCATGAGTGAGTTCGCGAGCCTCACCCTCGGTTCCGGCGCTGCCGCTGCCGTGCTCGGCCCAGCGGATGCCCACCCCGCCGGGCACCGCATCCTCGGCGGGGTCACCCGCGCGGCCACCCAGTTCAACGGACTGTGCGTTGGCAGCGTCGACGGCATGTTCACCGACGCCAAGGCGCTGCTCAAGGGCGGCATGGAACTGGTCGTCTCGGCCTGGACCGAGGCCAAGCGCGACTGGAGCTGGTCGAACATGGACCGCTACATCGTGCATCAGGTCTCGGACGTGCACACCAACGCGATCGTCAAGGCCACCGGCATGGACAAGGCGAAGGTGCCGCTGACCTATCCGACGCTTGGCAACGTCGGCCCGGCGTCGATTCCGATCACGCTCTCCCAGGAGGCGTCGAAGCTCAAACCGGGCAACCGGGTGCTCCTGATGGGTGTCGGCTCGGGCCTCAACACCGCCATGATGGAACTCGTCTGGTGAGAGTCGCCGCCCGACACCACCCTCGCCTCCTGCGAGATGCCAACTTCGGCCCCATGAACTGTGCAACCGCCCATGACATGCCACTTTCGGCCCCATGGAACGGCGCCAAGGGGCCGAAGTTGGCTCCTCGTGAAAACCAAGGGGCCGAAAGTGGCTTCTCGGGCTCAAAAGGAGTGTGACCGAGATTCGTGCAACCGCAGCTTCCCGTCTTCCGCGCACGCGGCTGGTCGTGGCGACCCTGCCGCCGTCCGGGCTGGCCGGGCTGAAACCCGAGTGGTCGCGCCTGGTCGAGGTCGCCGAGAGCGGGTCTGCCGCGTCTCACGGCTGGCACCTGCTCGACAATGGGCCGCAGCTCGACGCGCTCGGCGTGGTTCCGGTCGGAACTATCTTGTGCGTGCACGGCAACCCGACCTGGTCGTACCTCTGGCGAGGCCTGCTGGCTGCAGCAACGGATGCAGCACAGTCGGGCGCGCCGGCCTGGCGCGTGATCGCTGTCGATCAGCTCGACATGGGCTTCTCCGCGCGCACCGGCAGTGCTGCTCGTGCTGGCGCAACCGGCCGCCAGCACGCAGGCACTGGAGGGTTTCGCCCACTCGCCCGCCGGGTGCGGGACCTCGGCGACCTCACGGACGCCCTCGAACTCGTCGGCCCGGTGATCACCCTCGGTCACGACTGGGGCGGAGTGGTCTCGCTCGGCTGGGCCGTCGACCATCCCGAACTGCTGGCCGGCGTTATGCTGCTGAACACCGCGGTGCATCAGCCCGCCGGCGACAAGATTCCGGCGCCCCTGCGTCTCGCGCTCGGGCGCGGAATCCTGGGACCTGCGACCGTCGCGACGCCCGCGTTCCTGGCCACGACGTTGGCTCTCGCGCATCCGCCGTTGTCGCCCGAGGTGAAGCGGGGCTACCGCGCGCCGTACCTAACCGGCGATCGCCGCGGCGGCATCGGCGGGTTCGTCGCCGATATTCCGGTCGCTCTCGAGCACGAGAGCCGGCCGGAACTCGACCGCATCGCCGAGGCCGTGCGCTCACTCGCGGTGCCCGCGCTGCTGCTCTGGGGCCCCCGGGACCCGATCTTCAGCGACCGATACCTCGACGACCTGGTCGAACGGATGCCGCACGCTCGCGTTCACCGGTTCGAGGGTGCCGGGCATCTACTCGCCGAGGACGCGGACTATGCCGCGGCCGCGCTGCTCTGGCTCGGGGATGCCGTAGCTGACAGGCTCCTCGACTCGGTTCGCGCCGGTGCGTCGCGTTCCCGGAATGGCGATCTCAACAAGCTCGATCAGCGTATGGGGGCGCCCGGCGAGCTGTCCGCCGCTACGCCGGGATTCGCGCCTGAGCCTGCTTCGGCGGCCGCACCATCTCCGTTGGTCGAGCCCGTCTTTGGCGGGCCGGCGGCCGCGTGGGAAGCCGCGGGGACGCATCCGCTCTGGCACTACCTCGACGTCCTCGAGGACTCCGACGAAACTGCCCTCGTCGACATGCAGCCGGCCCCGCGCACCGTCAGCTGGCGGCTGCTCTCGCGGCGCGTGCGCCAGATCGCGGCCGGCCTCGTGCACATCGGCGTCACACCCGGCGACCGTGTCTCCCTCCTCGTGCCGCCGAGCGCCGACCTCACCGCGGTGCTCTACGCCTGCGTGCGCATCGGCGCGATCGTCGTCGTAGCGGATTCCGGCCTCGGCCTTCCCGGCCTCACCCGCGCCGTGCGCGGCGCCCGCCCGGACTTCGTGATCGGGGCTGCTCCCGGCCTCATGGCCGCGCGCGCACTCGGCTGGCCAGGGCGCAAGATCTCGGTCGCCCGCTTTCCGGCCCCGATGGCACGGCTGCTGAGCATCGAGCACACCCTGGCCGAGCTGATTCAGCTGGGCCAGGCCCGACTCGAAGCCGGCGACTTGCTCCCGACCGAACCCGCGCCAAATGATGCGGCCGCCGTGCTGTTCACCTCCGGATCGACCGGACCGGCCAAGGGCGTCGTCTACACCCACGGGCAGCTCTCCGCCGTGAGTCGTGCCCTCTTTCTGCAGTACGGCGTTGGCGTCGGTACCGGCCTCGTCGCCGGATTCGCCCCGTTCGCCCTGCTCGGCCCGGCGCTCGGGGCCCGCTCGGTCACCCCCGATATGGATGTCACGGCACCCAAAACCCTCACCGCCACTGCCGTTGCCGCCGCCGTTGCCGCGATCGACGCGACCGTCGTCTTTCTCTCGCCCGCGGCCCTCGTGAACGTCGTCGCCACCGCCGACGCGCTCACCCCCGCCGATCACGCCGCCCTCGCCGGGGTGCAGCGTTTTCTCTCGGCCGGCGCCCCCATCTCCGAGAGTCTGCTGGCCCAGGCCGCCGCGCTCATGCCGGGAGCGACCGCGCACACGCCCTACGGCATGACCGAGGGCCTGCTCATGGCCGACATCACGCTCGACGGCATTCGCGCCGCCGCCGCGAGTGTCGCCGACTCACCCAGAGTGGGTGCCGCGGCGGACGAGTCCGCCGGACTTCTCGAGACGGGCTCGACCAGCTCGACGAGTGTGGCCGTCCCGGCGGCAGGCGAGCAACGATCGGCTGTGAACCCGGCCGGGGGAGTCTGCGTCGGTGGGTCGACCGCGACCACGCGCATCCGGATCAGCGCGCTCGACGCGAGTGGGGCATCCGTTGGTGAACTCACGGAAGAGCCCGACGTGACCGGCGAGATCGTTGTGTCGGCGCCGCACGTCAAGGACCACTACGACCGGCTCTGGCTCACCGAGCGCGCCTCGCGGCGCGGTGCTGTGGCGGGCGAACGCTGGCATCGCACCGGTGACGTCGGCCACCTCGACGGTGCAGGCCGCCTCTGGGTGGAGGGCCGCATGCCGCACGTCATCGTGACGGCCGACGGCGTCACGACCCCGGTCGGGCCGGAGCAGCGCATCGAAACCCTGCCCGACGTTTTTCGGGCGGCCTTCGTCGGTGTCGGTCCGCTCGGCACACAGCAGCAGGTCGCCGTGATCGAAACGGTACCACCGGCCCGCCGGGTGCACCGAGCTGCAGAGCCCCTCGCTGCCGCAGTGCGCGCGGCCGTGGGCTCGCCGGTCGCCGCCGTGCTCGTTGTTCCCGGTCTGCCGACCGACATTCGGCACAACTCCAAGATCGACCGCAGCCGGCTGTCGCGCTGGGCCACCGGCATCCTCTCTGGCAGTCGCTGGTCTAAGCCATGAGGGGCGCGCCATGAGAGTGCTGGTGACGGGAGCCAGCGGCTTTCTCGGTCGGGCCGTCGCCGAGCACATCAGTGCGGCCGGGCACGAGGTACGCACCTTTCAGCGGCGGCCATCGGGCCTGACCGGCGTCGAAGACGTGCACGGCTCGATCACGACGGTCGCCGACACTCCGTATGCCGGGCTCGCCTATGCGGTCAGCGGTATGGACGCGGTCGTGCACCTCGCCGCGAAGGTGTCGCTCGCCGGTGACCCGGCCGAGTTTGAGGCGGTCAACGTTGGCGGCACCCGTACCGTTCTGCAGGCGTCGACGGATGCCGGCGTCTCCCGTTTCGTCTACGTCTCGTCGCCGTCGGTCGCCCACGCCGGTTCGTCGATCATGGGCTCTGACTCCCTGCCGGCGTCGCCGGAGCAGGCCCGCGGCGATTACGCCCGCACCAAGGCTCGGGCTGAACTGCTCGCGCTTGCGGCCGACGCCCCCGGATTCAGTGTGGTCGCCGTGCGGCCGCACCTGGTCTGGGGCCCCGGCGACACCCAGCTGATCGACCGGATCGTCGACCGCGTTCGCCGCGGACGGCTGCCGTTGCTCGGACACGGCGCGGCGCTCATCGACACGACGTATGTCGACAATGCGGCCTCGGCCATTCACGCAGCGCTCGAGGCCGCTGTCGCCGTTCACGGCCAGTCCTACGTGATCACCAACGGTGAACCGCGCCCGGTCGCTGAACTTCTCGCCGGAATCTGCGGGGCGGCCGGCGTGACCGCGCCGGCGTGGCGGGTGCCGGCATCCGCTGCCCGCGCTGCCGGTTCGATCATCGAGGCGATCTGGCAGCGGCGCCCCGGAGTCGACGAACCGCCGATGACCCGGTTTCTGGCCGAGCAGCTCTCGACCGCGCACTGGTTCGACCAGCGGCGCACCCGCGCCGACCTGAATTGGACCCCCGCGGTCTCCCTCGACGAGGGTTTCGAGCGCCTGGCCGCCCACTACCGCGCCGCCCGGTAACCTCCCGCCCGGATCTACTTTGGACGGGGCCCAGGCCCCGTCCACCGGCCCAGTTTATAAACTGGGCCCCGGGCTCGGGCCTGGGCCCCGTCCGTGTACGAGGCCGCTACGAGCGGATTCCGAGGGCCGCGCGCGCAAACGCGAGCGCCTCCTCGGGGGCAACGCCCAGTTGGCGCGCTTTGCCGGCGAACGCGGCGGCGGCCACCTGCACCTGTTGCTGGGCGGCATTGCCGCTCGCGGCGATGAAGGATCCGTTGCGGCCGCGCGTTTCGATGACCTCGTCACGCTCGAGCTCGCGGTAGGCGCGGGCCACAGTATTGGCGGCCAGCCCCAGGTCTTCGGCGAGCTTGCGCACGGTCGGCAGCTTGTCGCCCGGTGCGAGATCGCCCGACTGCACTGCGGCAAGCACCTGCACTCGTAACTGTTCGTACGGCGGCGTGGCCGAACGCGGATCGACCAGCAGCATCATGCCGAGGTCTTCGTTCGATTGTCCGCATCGGGCTGATCGTCGACGGCACCGCGCGCGCGGTGCCGGTCCAGTTCGACGGCCGTTTCGGGCCAGAGCCGCCGCAGGTAATGCGTCGTGTTGCGATTGCGCATGCTCGTCAGGCTCCAGCTCAGCAGCGCGACGAAAAGCACCGGGCCCATGATCGTGAACGAGCCGACCAGAATCTCGCCGATCGAGCCGCGCGCCGGCCGGTTGATCGCCTCGCTCAACGAGAGGAACAACACGCAGGAGCTGACGGCGGCGATGATCCCCGGAATCCCGACCAGGCTGCGCAGTGTGGTGCTGCGAAAGGCATCGCTCCAGGCCAGTTGAATGTAGGTTCCGGCCGGTTGACCGCGGCCGAGCAGGGCGTTTGCCGCCGCCCAGGTGACCAGGCTCGCGGCAGCCGCCAGGGCCAGCAACAGCCCCGCCGGCCAGAGAATCGTGCGCACCGAGACGTCATCGAACACCCGCTCCGGGTTGATCGCGATGACCCCGAGCACGGTAGCATAGCCGAGAGTAGCGAGGCCCAGCAGGCCCAGAGAGAACGCGCGGTCCAGCGGAGTAACGTAGTCGGCCAGCCCGGGGGAAGCGCTGCGCGCCAGCCGCGGCACCTCGGCTACCGGTGCGAACGCCGAGCGGGAATCGTTGCCGATGAGGGCGACCGTCGACCCGACCGTCATTGCGACCAAGACCACGAGCCCATTCCACGGGTTCTGACTGCCGTCCGTCAGAACCAGCAGCGCCACGCCCGGCACGAGCCCCACCATCGACCCGACGACCCCCGCGCGTTCGCGGCGATAGATCCGGCTCGACAGCTCGGGGACGATCTCTGGAACCAACGCGAGCCCGACCTGCTGGGAGTAGGCGTGCAGCATCCGCTTGCGTGGTTCGGCACGCGCGATATAGATCAGGCGGATGCCGAGTCCCGCCAGCATCAGCGCCGCAAAAACTGCTAAGACTGCTAATACTGGATCCACAAAACCCTCCCGTTGTGTGCGTTTTGTACCAGAGTAGCAATACAAAACTCCGGCCGCAAGGCCCGGCTCAGGAGTCGGAACGGCGATTCAGGGCATCGGTGACGAGGGTGAGGGCCTCGGCCGGGCTCACGCCGAGTTGCTCGATGCGGGCAGCGAATGCGTCGGCCGCTGCCTGGGCGTGCCGCTCGGCCGCATCACCGTTGGGTGCGATGAATGAACCGAACCGACCGCGCGTTTCAATCACGCTGTCACGCTCGAGTTCGCGATAGGCCCGGGCGACCGTGTTCGTGGCCAGACCGAGCTCAGCGGCGAGGGCCCGCACGGTCGGCAGGCGGGTATCGTGCTCCAGCTTACCGGAGCGCACGGCCGCAATGACCTGGCTGCGCAACTGTTCAAACGGCGGCGTGCTCGAGTGTGAATCAATGGCAATAAAGGAAGCGGGCACGGGACCCTCCGTTCAACGTTATGAGCAATTTTGCCTCGCTACAACGAATGCCGCAACACCATACCCACGGTACGTTCCCAGGGGATGTTTTCCGAGAGCGGGTGAACGGTTGCTTCAACATCACCGAAGCAACCGTTTCCCCGCTTTCGCGGGGCCGCGTAGGCTCGGGGCATGACCTTTCCGGCCGATCTCCCCGCCGAGCTCGCCGGGCTGGTGCCGACCTTAGTCGGCGTTCTGTTGCTGCTCGCGGTGGTCGCGACGGTGCTGCGGGTCTATCGCACACAGCATCCGTTCGCGCCGGCGCTCGCCCTGTTGCGTGGGACCCTGCAACTGGCCGCGATCAGTCTCATTCTCAGCGGCATCATCAATGAACCGCTCTGGGTCGGCGTCGGATTGCTCGTCATGTTCGCGGCGGCCGTCGGTACTGTCACCCGCCGTATCGGCTTCAGTCGCGCGCACCTGTTTCGCGTGGCTGCGGCGATGGCTCTCGGTGTGAGCGTCACTCTCGCCATCGTGTTCACGACCGGAGCGATCGAATTCTCACCACGCTACGTGCTCGCGATCGGCGGCATCATCATCGGCAATGCCATGTCGATCGCGACGCTCAGTGGTCGCCGCTTCTCCGAGGCGGTCGGCGATCACTGGGACGAAGTCGAGGGCTGGCTTGCGCTCGGGGCCACGCCGCGGCAATCCACGCGCGATCTGGCCAGGCAGGCCGTCTACTTCGCCATCATTCCGTCCACCGACCAGACCAAGACCACGGGGCTGGTCACGTTGCCGGGAGCGTTCGTCGGGGCGATTTTCGGTGGAGCTTCGCCGTTGGAGGCCGGACGCTTTCAGATCGTCGTGCTGGCCGGCATCCTCTGCGCTGGGTCAATTGCCGCGGTCACCCTGCTGCACCTGATCTCGCCGGTGCGTCAAAAGCCGGTCCCTTAGAACCTGGCTCGCGAAAGCGGGTGAGGTGTTGCTACTCGATTGAGCGATGGATGAGGCGTGACAGCACGATCGCACTCCGAGTGTGATCGACGTTGGGTGCCAGGCGCACCTTTTCGAGCGCCGCCTCGAGCCCCGGAATGTCCCGGGCTCGAATGTGCACCATGGCGTCGGCGCTGCCGGTGACGGTTCCCGCGTCGACGACCTCCGGCACGCCGGAGAGTATGCGCAGTAATTCGTCGGGCGCGACGGTGCCCCGGCAGAACAGCTCAACATAGGCTTCCGTGCTCATACCGTCGACCGCCGGGTCGACCTGAATCGTAAAGCTGCGAATCACCTTGTCGGCCACCAGGCGGTCGACGCGGCGTTTCACAGCGGATGCCGACAGTCCCACCACCGAGCCGATGTCACCATAGCCGGCGCGCGCGTTCTGGCGCAGCAGATCGAGAATGCTGTGGTCGAGGTTATCCATGGGGCGAGTCTAAGTGACGGCACTGCGCAAACTTGCGTCACGGTGGCAATTCTCGAAGATTTCTTGCGCAGATCAGCGTGAAACGTTGAATCATGCTGTGTGAGACTGAGGGTGGCGTCCCGGAACGATCAAGTGTGGTCGAGCCGGGCTCTCGTGAGCGACCTGGTCCGCCATCCACCCCGAGTTCCGTCGGCCCGAAGGCCCGCGGATCCCCGAAGGAGCCTCATGTCGATCAACTCAGCCACCCCCGTTCTGGCCGAAGAGCCCGCCGTTCCCGTGCGCATCGCCACCAAGCGCACCATTCTTATGTGCAAGCCGCAGTTCTTCACCGTGGTCTACCGCATCAACCCGTGGATGGACCCGGCGCTGCCCACCGACACCTCGCTCGCCGTGAAGCAGTGGCAGACCCTCTATGACGCCTACATCGGCCTCGGCTTCGATGTGCACCTGATCGACCCGATTGACGGCCTGCCCGACATGGTCTACGCGGCCAACGGCGGTTTCGTCATCGATAACCAGGCCTACGGAGCCAAATTCACCCATGTGCAGCGCCAGCCCGAAGGCCCCGCCTATATGGACTGGTTCGGCGCCAACGGCTTCGACGTGCGTGTACCCGTGGAGACCAACGAGGGCGAGGGCGATTTTCTGCTGGTCGGCGACGTCATCCTGGCCGGCACCGGCTTTCGCAGCGACTCGAACAGCCACGCTGAACTCTCGAATATCGCCGGCCGCCCGGTGATCACCCTGCGCCTGATCAACCCGAGTTTCTACCACCTCGACACCGCCGTGGCCGTGCTCGATGACACGAACATCGCCTACCTGCCGAGCGCCTTCGACGCGCCGAGCCTCGCCATTCTGCAGGAGCGCTACCCCGACGCCATCATCGTCACCGAAGAAGACGCCTCCATTCTCGGCCTCAACTCCTACTCCGACGGCTACAACGTCGTCATCGCCGCCCGCGCCAAAGACTTCGAACGCCAGCTGCGAGCTCGCGGCTACAACCCGATCGGCGTCGACCTGTCCGAACTGCTGCTCGGCGGCGGCGGCGTCAAATGCTGCACGCTCGAGCTGCGCCGATGACCGCCCCCACCAACCTGAAGGAGCACGACATGACGACGAATCTGACAGACGCACCCGCAGCATCCGTTTCGCCTGCAGCTACTGCCCTCATTGCCGAGGAAAGCGCGCACGCCGCGCACAACTATCACCCGCTGGAGGTCGTCGTCGCGACCGGCGACGGCGCCTGGGTAACGGATGTCGCCGGTCACCGCTACCTGGACTGCCTCGCCGCCTACTCCGCTGTGAACTTCGGCCACTCCAACCCGGTGCTGCTCGACGCTGCTCGTGCCCAGCTCGGCCGCATCACCCTCACCAGCCGGGCGTTCTACAACGACCAGCTCGGTCCGTTCGTGACCGCGCTCGCCGAACTGGCCGGCAAAGACATGGTTCTGCCCATGAACACCGGCGCCGAGGCCGTCGAATCCGGCATCAAGGTGGCCCGTGCCTGGGGCTACCGGGTCAAGGGCGTCGCGCCCGACCAGGCCAACATCATCGTGGCAGCCGGCAACTTTCACGGCCGCACCACCACCATCATCAGCTTCTCTGACGACGAGTCGGCCCGCGCCGGCTTCGGCCCGTTCACGCCCGGTTTTCGCACCGTGCCCTACGGCGATGCGGCCGCGCTCGAGGCCGCGATCGACGAGAACACCGTGGCCGTGCTGCTCGAACCGATCCAGGGTGAGGCCGGCATCGTCGTGCCGCCGGCGGCCTACCTGCCCGCAGTACGCGAGATCACCACGCGCCACAACGTATTGTTCATCGCCGACGAGATTCAGTCCGGCCTCGGCCGCACCGGCTCGACCTTCGCCTGCGACCTCGTGGGCGTCGTGCCCGACCTCTACCTGCTCGGCAAGGCCCTCGGCGGCGGCATCGTTCCCGTCTCCGCCGTCGTCGGCAACACCGACATTCTCGGTGTGCTGCACCCGGGCGAGCACGGCTCCACCTTCGGCGGCAACCCGCTCGCCGCAGCCGTCGGCCTGGCCGTCGTGAAGATTCTGGCCACCGGCGAATACCAGCAGCGCGCGACCGAACTCGGCGCGCGCCTGCACGCGGGCCTCGCCGAGCTCATCGGGCACGGCGTGATCGAAGTGCGCGGCGTCGGCCTCTGGGCCGGCATCGACATCGATCCGTCGCTCGCTCCGGGCCGCGTCGTCTGCGAGGCCCTCCTCGCCCGTGGCGTGCTCGCCAAGGACACGCACGGGTCGACCATCCGCCTGGCACCGCCGATCGTCGTCTCCGCCGAGGACGTGGACTGGGCCGTCGAGCAACTGCGTCTCGTGCTGGCCGACCTCGCGGCTGCGAAGTAGGCGCGCTCCCGGGCAGAACGCATGACCGCGCCCGATCTGGGTGCGCGCTACGCCGGTTACCGTAGCGCGCATCCGTGTTTGGGGCGCGATCGCGCGCCGGCCGCCAATAGCAGCGCGTGCGTTCTGCCGAAAGCGGATGCCCCCGCGTGACGGCCCGGCTCCACGCTGTGGCGGCCATAGGCTGAAGGGCATGTACACCGACCTGCCCGAAGCCGAACTCCGCGCCTATCGCAGTGGCCAGGCCGACCCGGCCGACTTCGATGCCTTCTGGGCCGAGACGCTCGCCGAGGCCGATCGGCATCCGCTTGATGTCACCGCCACGAAGGTCGACGCCGGTCTGGAAACGCTCGAAGTCTTCGACGTGACTTTCCCCGGGTTCGGTGGGCAGCCGATCAAGGCCTGGCTGCGAGTGCCCGCCGGCGCGCGTCGCCCGCTGCCGACCGTCGTGCAGTTTCACGGTTACGGCCGGGGACGCGGGCAGAGCTTCGAGAACCTACTGTGGGCATCCGCCGGGTTCGCGCATTTCGAGATGGACCTGCGCGGGCAGGGCTGGGGCGGTAGCACGGGCGACACGGTCGACGACGCCGGGAGTGGCCCGCAGGTACCCGGTTTCATGACGCGCGGCATCGACTCGCGTGAGACCTACTATTACCGCCGCGTTTTCACCGATGCCGTGCGCGCCGTCGCGGCGGCCCGCAGCCTGGCGCTCGTCGATGAAACCCGGGTGGGCCTGGTCGGCACCAGCCAGGGCGGCGGTATCGCGCTCGCCGTGGCTGGGCTCGTGCCCGACCTCGCCGCGGTCGTCGCGCGCGTACCGTTTCTGTGTGACTTTCCGCGGGCATCCGTCATCACCGACGCGCTGCCGTATCGGGAGCTCGGCCAGTACCTCGCCACCAACCGGCTCAAGGTAGTGCGGGTGCACGACGTGCTCGCCTACTTCGATGGCGTCAACTTCGCCAAGCGCGCGACGGCGCCGGTGACCATGACGGCCGCCCTGATGGACCCGATCTGCCCGCCGTCGACAGTGTTCGCGGCCTACAACAACTATGCCGGCCCAAAGCAGATCACCGTCTGGCCGCACAACGGCCACGAGGGCGGCGCCTGGGAAGACGACGCTCTCGCCCTGCGTGCGTTCCGCGAACACCTCGGCTAGGCCTTGTTGCCGGCATGGAGCGGCAGTACCATTTTGGTATGGCTATCAACGTGCGCATCCCGGAGGAACTCGACCGTCAACTTGAGGCACTCGCGACGGCGCAACACGTGTCGAAGCACGCGCTGCTCCTGCAGGGCGCAACCCTGATTGTCGACCGTTATTCGCGGCGCAACGAAATCGAATCCGGCCTGCAATTCGTGCTCACCCACGACGCCGAGTTGCTGCAGCGCCTCGAAGACGCGTGACCCAGTACCTGGAGGTCGCCGATGCGCTGCAGGTGACCGAGCGCTACGGCTTCTACGTGCGGGACGCTGGCCTGCTCGCGTCTGCACTCGCCCGGCCGTCGGCGTCCATGTTCGGAACGGATGCCTACGCGACCTTTGATCGAAAGGCCGCGGCCCTTCTCGAATCTCTCGTGCGCAATCATCCGCTGGTCGATGGAAACAAGCGCACAGGCTGGACCCTCATGGTGCTCTTTCTCTGGATCAACGGGTATGCCCACGATTTCACCACCGATGAGGGTTTCGATTTCGTGATTGGCGTCGCCGAAGGGGTCGTCGACCTCGACGAATCTGAAAAGCGGATCGCGGCGCATCGCGTCACGCGTTCGTAGCTCGCCGCCGACTGTCTGCGACTTACGAGACCGTCTTCCGTGGCGCAGGCTTCACCGGCGTGGTCGTGACGACAGCGGATGCACTCACCGACTCCTTGCGCACGGCCGGCTCCCGCACGGGAGCCTTGCGTGCCGGAGCAGCCGCGGCGGCGGCGACCAGGGGCGACACCACCGGCTGCAGCCGGGACAGCTGGGTCACGTGGCCCGGGTTCAACTCCTCGAGTGCATTCACGCCGAGCAGGCGCATGGTGCGCGTGATCTGCTCCGAGAGGATCGCAATGGTGCGGTCGACGCCCGCTTCACCGCCGGCCATGAGGCCGTAAAGGTAGGCGCGGCCGATCATCGTGTAGCGGGCGCCGAGCGCGACGGAGGCGACGATGTCGGCACCGCTCATGATGCCCGTGTCGAGGTGCACCTCGGTGTGGGCACCGACCTCGCGGGCGACCTGCGGCAGCAGGTGGAACGGAATCGGTGCACGGTCGAGCTGGCGACCGCCGTGGTTCGAGAGGGTGATGCCGTCAACGCCGAGGTCGACGAGGCGCTTGGCATCGTCCAAGTTCTGCACTCCCTTGACCACGATTTTTCCGGGCCACTGGGCCTTGATCCAAGCCAGATCGTCGAAGGTCACGGTCGCATCGAACATGGAGTCGATCAGTTCGCCGATGGTGCCGCTGGACCGGTCGAGGCTCGCAAAGGAGAGCGGCTCGGTGGTGAGAAAGTTGATCCACCATTCCGGTCGCGGGATGGCGTTGATGACCGTGCCGAGGGTGAGCGCTGGTGGAATCGAGAAGCCGTTGCGCTTGTCGCGCAGTCGGGCGCCGGCCACCGGCACATCGACCGTGACGAGCAGGGTGTCGAACCCGGCCTTTTTGGCTCGCTCGACCAGGGCCATCGACCGGTCGCGGTCCTTCCACATGTACAGCTGAAACCAGTTGCGGCCGGTGGGGTTGGCGGCCTTGACGTCTTCGATCGACGTCGTTCCCATGGTTGACAGAGCGAACGGAATGCCGGCCCGCCCGGCGGCGCGCGCCCCGGCGATTTCACCCTCGGTCTGCATCATGCGGGTGAAGCCGGTGGGCGCGATGCCGAACGGCTGCGAAACGGGGGCACCGAGCACGTCCCAGCTGGTGGACACGGTCGACACGTCGCGCAGAATGGCCGGATGAAACTCAATGTCTTCGAAACCCTGGCGGGCCCGGCCGAGTGAGATCTCGGCCTCCGCGGCACCCTCGGTGTAGTCGAAGGCGGCCTTCGGAGTGCGCCTTTTGGCGATCGCACGCAGGTCGGCGATCGTGAGGGCCGCGTCGAGGCGGCGCTTCTTCGCGTTGAGCTCCGGAGCCTTGAACTTCATCAGCGGTGCCAGGTCTTTGATCCTGGGGATACGTCGTTGAACCATGGTCGTCCTATCGTGTCGTGGGGCTGGCAGTGGTGGAAGTGAGATGGGTCTCGGCGTAGTACCCCGAGATGTGGGCGTGCACCGCGAGGCGGGCGGCATCCGCTTGACCGGCCAGAACGGCATTGAGAATGCCGCGATGCTCGAGCCTGAGACGAGCGGATGTTGCCGGCCAGCTCGCGAGGCCCGCCGCGCCCGCCCGCGCGTACCCCTCAATTGCGCTGCGGAGGCCGGCCATGGTCGCCGTGATGACCTGGTTGCCGTTCGCTTCGGCGAGCGAGAGATGGAACTGGGTGTCGAGGGCGAGGAATTCTGCTTCGGTGAGGGTCTCACTTTCCATCGCGGTGAGGATTTGCGCTGATTCGGTGAGGTCGACCTGGGCCTCGGCCAGTTCGGCGACGATTGATCCCTCCAGGATGAGGCGGGTTTTGACCACGTCCGCGACCTCAAAGCCCTGGGCCGCAACCTGCAGGCGCATGAGCGCCGACATGCCGCCGCCGGGGCGGGCGACGATGATCGCGCCGGCCGAGGGCCCCGAGCCGACGGCGGTGCGAATGAGCCCGAGCACCTCGAGCACCCGCAGCGCTTCGCGCACGCTGGACCGGCCGACGCCGAGATCTGCTGCCAGGGTGCGCTCTGGCGGGAGGTGATCGCCCGGGCTCAGGCGACCCTCGAGCAGGTCGAGCTCCACGGCGTCGAGCACGATCTGCCAGGCGCGCGGGGTGATCTCGGTCATGCTGTCCTCTTGATCTCGTGTGGTCTGACCACAGAGTACACGATTTTCTCGCGGATTGCGGATACAGTTTCAGCCAACCCGGGAGAGACCATGACCCCTGCACCCCAGCTCATCGACTTGAAACTGCCCGACGGGCCGGGTGGCAGCGCCGGCCTGAAAGCCGTGCTCGCGATCCCGGCCGGCGATGGCCCCTGGCCCGGAGTCGTGCTCGTGCATGAGGCGTTCGGCCTCACCGACGTGATGCGCCACCAGGCCGTCAGAATGGCCGAGGCCGGCTACCTGGCGCTCATGCCCGACCTCTTCACCGAGGGCGGAACCCGCAAGTGCCTCGTCGGCACCTTTCGTGCCCTGTCGGCCGGTGCCGGCCGGGCTTTCGTCGACATCGAGTCGGCGCGCGTGTTTTTGAGTGAACGCGGCGACTGCACCGGACGCATCGGTGTTCTCGGTTTCTGCATGGGTGGCGGGTTCGCCCTCGCCACGGCGACGCGCGGCTTCGACGTCTCCTCGGTCAACTATGGTCGGCTCCCGAAAGACCTGGACGATCACCTGTTCGGCGCCTGCCCGATCGTCGGCAGCTTCGGCGGCGCGGACCGCTCTCTGGTCGGCGCGGCAGCCGCCCTCGATTCATCCCTGGCGAGGCTGGGCATCGAGCACGACGTTAAGGAATACCCGGGTGCCGGCCACGCCTTTCTCAACGATGCCGAGACCGGGCCGCGGATGCTGCGCCCGATGCTGAAGCGCATTCTCGGTGCCGGCCCCGACCCGGTGGCCGCCGCCGACGCGTGGACGCGTATCGAGGCGTTCTTCGGCGAACACCTTGGGGCGTCACAGAAGCCCTGACCTGGCTGGCGGCTGGTAGCCTCCAACAGACCCAAGGGGACCCCATCGCCAAACGCTCGACCATTATCGCCATCGTCACCGTCGCATCCGTTGTCACCATCGGCGGCGTGGCCACCGCGCTCGCGCTGACACCGCAAACCGGCTCCGACACCACGCTCACCCTGCGCGTCTGGGACGAGCAGGTCGCGCAGTCCTACGAAACGTCGTTCGCGGCGTTCGAAGAAGCCAACCCGGGCATCGACGTGGCGGTGAACGTCGTGCCGTGGGCCGACTACTTCACCAAGCTGCGCGTTGACGTGGCCGGCGAGACCGCCGACGACGTGTTTTGGGTGAACGCCGGCAACTTCGCCGACTATGCCGTCAACGGTAACCTCGTAAATGTAACGGATGCCCTTGGCGAGGCCGCGCAGACCAACTGGCAGCCCAGCGTCATCGGTCAGTACACCCTGAACGGCGCGCTCTGGGGAGTGCCCCAGCTCGCCGACCCCGGCATCGGGCTGTATTACAACGAAGAACTCCTGTCGGTGGCCGGCATCGACCCGGCCACCGTCGGTGAACTGCATTGGGATCCCGCCGCCGGCGAGGACACCCTGCTGCCGGTGCTGCAGAAACTCACCGTCGACGCCAACGGCAACACCGCCGACAGCGCGGCCTTCGACCCCGCGCAGATCGTGCAGTACGGCTACAACGCGGCCAACGACCTCAACGCCATCTACCTCAACTATCTCGGCTCGAACGGGTCAGCGTTGCAAGACGGCGACGAGTTCGTGTTCGACACCGCCGAAGGCGCCGCGGCCTTTCAGTACGTGATCGACCTGATGAACAAGTACCACGTGGCCCCGTCGGCCGCCGACACCAACCTCAACGGCGACTTCGCACTCGACCAGTTTCTGCAGGGCAAGATGGCCCTGTTCCAGAGCGGCGTCTACAACCTCAGCAACGTGAACGAGGGGGCCGGCTTCGACTGGGGTGTGGCCGCGATTCCGTCTGGACCGTCCGGGGCGATCAGCGTCACCAACGGCGTCGTGGCCGCCGGCAATGCCGACTCGAAGCATCCGGAACAAACCCAAAAACTGCTGGAGTGGCTCGGCAGTACCGAGGGTAGTGCGGCGATCGGCGCCGACGGCTCGGCGTCGCCGGCCGTCATCGGTGCGCAGGCCAGCTATGTCGCGTCGTGGCAGGAGCAGGGCATCGACGTGAACGCGTTCATCGACGTGCTCGCCAACGGCAGTGTGCAGGCGCCGCAGGGCGCGAAGTGGGCCGAGGCCTCCGACGCGTTCGAGTCGACCTTCGCCGAGATGTTCCTCGGCCGCATTCCCGTCGATGAGGCGTTGCGCACCGCGCAGGAAGCGGCCAACGCGGCCGTCGCCGGCTGAGCGGCGGCTAACTCGTCAACACGACGTTGAGCGGGGTCTCGCCGCGCAGCATCCGCTCGATTTGCGCGCGCACTAGGCGGGCCATGCGCGGCAGCATGGCGCTCGACGCGCCGCCGACGTGCGGGGTGATGAGCACATTCGGCAGTGCGAAGAGCGGATGCCCCTCCGGCAGCGGTTCGGGGCTGGTCACGTCGAGGGCGAGCCTGAGGCGGCCGCTGCTCGCATGCGCGAGCAGCGCTTCCGTGTCGGCGACCGCACCGCGAGCGATGTTCACGAGCAGGCTTCCGTCACGCATTTGGGCCAGGAATGCATCGTCAACCAGGTTCGTCGTCTCGGCCGTGAGCGGAACACCGACGACCACAATATCGGCCTGGGGCAGGAGTTCGGGCAGGGACTCGAAGCCGTAGATGTTGCCGCGCTCGTCACTGCGAGCCGTGCGGGCGACGCGGATCACCGTGGTTTCGAAGGCGAGCAGCCGACTCTCGATAGCGTGGCCGACACCGCCGTAGCCGAGCAGCAGCACGGTGCGGTCGGCGAGGCTGGCGTGCTGCGCGGGCGCCCACTCGCCGGCGTCCGCGGCGCGCACGAAATCGGGAATGCCGCGCTGCGAGGCCAGGATGAGGGCGAGGGTGAGTTCGGCCGTGGAGGTTTCATGCACGCTCGCGGCGTTCGCGAACACGTGCCCGGCAGGCAGTACCCGGTCGACGCCGTCGTAGCCGATGGACTGGCTCTGCACCAAACCGGCATCGACGCCGGCGAGATGCGCGAGCCGGTCGGTCTTACCCATGTACGGCGTGACAACGAGGTCGAACCGGGGTCGTGGCGACGGTCCGTCGAGCGCCCACTCCACTACCTCAACGCCGTCGGGCAGTTCCCCGACCGCCTCGCGCAGTACGGAGTCGGGCAGGCTGACCAGCAGTGAGTTCATCTCCCGAGCCTACTTTGCCCCGCTCTCTCTGGACGGGGCCTGGGCCCCGTCCCCGGGCCCAGTTTATAAACTGGGCCCACGGACGGGGCCTGGGCCCCGTCCCGGTTAAAGCCCTCGCCTCGCGGTGTCGAGCACGGGCTGGGGCGCCAGCGGGCGGGACGGCCGCAGCGTGCTCAGCGCCACACCCGCGAACACGATCACGCCGCCGACGAGCTGCGTCGTGGTCAGCTGGGCGCCGAGCACGACGGCGATGACCACCGTGAACACCGTGATCAGGTTGAGAAACAGGCCGGCCCGACCCGGCGGAATGCTCTTGAGCGCAGCGTTCCACAGCACGTAGGAGCCGATCGAGGGAAAAATCGCGATGAAGATCACGGCCCAGCCGATGGCGGCATCCGCTGGCCAGCGCACCCCACCGAGCAAGGCGACCGGCGCGAGCAGCACCGCGACGAAGGTGCCTTGCAGGGCCGTGGCCGTGATCGGCGGCACTGGCAGCCCGCGACCGACGATCGTATAGAGGCTCCACACCACGATCGCGCCAACCATGAGCAGGTCGCCCGTGTTGGGTGTGCGCGTGAAAACGGATGCGATCGCACCGCTGGTGATGATCAGCACCACTCCCACCAGCCCCAGTGCCAGCCCGGCAATACCTCGCCAGCCGATGCGTTCGCGCAGCAGAACCGCCGCGAGCACCACCATCACGGCCGGATTCGCGGCGTTGATGAGCGACGCGGATTGCGGCGTCGTGTACTGCAGGGCGGTGTAGAGCAGCAGATTGTAGCCGCCAACGCCGAGGGCTGCGAGCAGCAGCAGCCGGGGCCAGTGGCGTAGTACCCGGGCCCAGTTCGGGCGCTCGACCACTTGGGCGAGGATCAGCAGCGGAATGCAGGCGAGCAGCCAGCGCAGCCAGGTTAGCTCAACGGGGGAGAGGGTCTGCACGGCGATTCCGCCGACGATGTAGTTGCCGGCCCAGAGCAGGGTGGCGACGATGAGGGCAATGGTGGCCTTCATGCGCGCGTTCGGGTGGTGAGAGTGGTCATGACCTGCCTGGTGTTCGAAGAGGGTCTGCCCTTCGACCCTAGCTCGTCCCGCGCTGGCCCTCAGTGGACAACTTCGAGGGGTGTCGATCGCGCCGCACCCCTCGAAGTTGTCCACTGAGCACCCGAACTCAGCGCGGGGCGGTGGCCTCGACGATCGCGATCTCGCGGGTGGCGGTCTCGCGGTTGCGTTCGGCGGCAGTTTCGCGATCCGGGTCCAGCGTGGTGTCCCCATCGCGATCCGGGTCCAGCGCGGTGTCCCCATCGCGATCTGGCTCGGGCTCCTCGCGCTCGAGCACGGCGGTCCCGCCCCGGCGACTCGGCGTCGCGAGCGGCACATCGCGCCCGTCGCCGGCGTGAAGCACGCGCACCCGCGGTGACGAGAACGGATGCACGTGCACCCGCAGCCGGCGATACCGCACCATCCAGAACAGCACGACGGCCGCAGCCAGCAGGCCGGAGACCGCGGCGAGGCCGAGCGCCCAGCGTGGGCCGAAGGCATCCGCTACCCAGCCAACGAGCGGCGCGCCGAGGGGAGTGCCGCCGACGAAGATAGCCATGTACAGCGCCATCACGCGGCCGCGCATCTCGGGCCGGGTCGTGGTCTGCACGTAGGCGTTCGCCGTGGTCATGAGCGTGAGCGACGACAAGCCGACCAGGGTGAGAGATATGGCGAAAGTTGCATATGTCGGCATGATTGCGGACAGCGCGCAGGCCAGGCCGAACAGGCCGGCGCCGAGCACGATGAGTCGCAGGCGGGCGCGGCTGCGGCGGGCAGCGAGCAGCGCGCCGATGACGGCGCCGATGGCCATGATCGAGCTGAGCAGGCCGAACTCTGCAGCCCCCTTACCGAATTCGATGGTGGCCATGGTGGACGTGAAGATGGCGAAGTTGAGGCCGAAGGTTCCGATCAGAAAGACCGCGATCATGACGACGACGATGTCGGAACGGCCACGCACGTAACGGAAGCCGGCCAGCAGCTGTCCGCGCTCCCGTGACGCCTTTGGTTGGCGGCGCAGTTGGTGGGTGCGCAGCAGGGTCATGGCGAAGACCGTCGCAGCAAAGGTGACCGCGTTGATCATGAAGACCCAGCCGGCGCCGACGGCGACCGTGAGCAGGCCGGCCGCGGCCGGGCCGATCAGGCGTGCACCGTGGAACGACGCCGAGTTGAGTGCCACCGCGTTCGACAGCTGGTCTTCGGCGACGAGTTCGGAGACGAACGTCTGGCGGGCTGGCGCGTCGATCGCCGCGACAACGCCGAGGCCGAGCGCGAACAGATAGACGTGCCAGAGCTGGGCTACCTCGAGCACGGTCAGAATGCCGAGGCCGAGCGCCAATAGGCCCATCAGGGTCTGGGTGAGAATGAGCAGCTTGCGCCGGTTGAACCGATCGGCGATGAGGCCGGACCAGGGCATCAGCACGAGCTGCGGGCCAAGCTGCAGCGCCATGGTGATGCCGACCGCCGTGGCGTCGTAGTTGGTGAGCTGGGTCAGCACGATCCAGTCCTGCGCGGTGCGCTGCATCCAGGTGCCGATGTTCGACACCAAAGCCCCGGCGAACCAGATGCGGTAATTGACGACGCTCAGCGAGCGAAACATGGCGCTCAACTGTCGGCGAGCTCCTTCATGATCAAGGTCGCGTCGGCGAGGGTGCTGCGCTGTGCGGGACTGAGCTGGGCGACGCGTTGCACCAGCCAGGCATCTCGACGCTTGCGCGTTTCGGTCATCATTTCGCTCGCGGCGTCCGTTGTGCTCAGCACGATCTTGCGGCCATCGAGTGTGGAATCGGTGCGGGCCACGAGACCGGCATCAACGAGGCATTTCACCGTGCGGGTCATCGACGGCGGGGTGACGCGTTCGAACTCGCTGAGTTCGGTGAGCGTCAACGGTCCGTGCACATGAAGCACGCCGAGCGCGGAGAACTGGCCACTTCCGAGCTCGTTCTCGGCCTTCTCTTGGCGCAGGCGGCGGGCCAGGCGGCCGTTGGCGAGTCGAAATTCGTGGCTGAGTTCGGCGGTGTTGGGTGCGGCTGTGGGGTGTACTGCGGCCGCTTGTGGTGCGCCGACCGGCGGCTGCGCCTTGATGACGCCGAGGGCGGCAGTTTTGGGGTGTGTTCGCGATTCCATAGATCCTTAGCATAGCAAATTAGCCTTGCTAAGTACATTGGCAACCGGAAGCCCACCGCAACAGGGCAGACTGGCCTCGTGCCCACATATACGGATGCCCATGGCCGGCTCATTACCTATTACGTCTGGTCGGTCGACGCCCCGCGCGCCGTCATCCAGCTCGCGCACGGCGTCGGTGAACACGCCCAGCGCTATGCCACGCTCGCCGCAGACCTCAACCGGGCCGGCTACACGGTGTACGCCGACGACCACCTCGGTCACGGCCAGACCGGACTCGCCCAGCACGGCGGCGACCACACATTGCTCGGGCGACTCGGCGCGGGCGGGCTGCGCGCGGCGGTGGCGGGCGTGCATCAGCTGAGCGGAATCATCCGCTCGGAAAACCCGACTCTGCCGCTCGTGCTGCTCGGGCACAGCTGGGGATCGTTCATGGTACAGATGATCGTGAACGAGCACGCCGCCGAGTACGACGCCATCGTTCTCTCGGGCACCGCCTATCGCTGGCCCGGATACCTTGACGGTGGCGACCTGAACCGCAAACACAAAACGCTCGGCACCACCGGGGTCGAGTGGCTCAGCCGCGATCCGGCGGTAGCCCAGGCGTTCGTCGCCGACCCGCTGACCACTGCGACGCCGCTGGCCAAGCTGTTCGGCATTCGAGAGGCCGCCCGCCTGTTCGGTCGGCCAGCTCGCGACCTGCCGACTGACCTGCCGATGCTCGTGCTGGTCGGCGGTGACGACACCGTCGGCGGCGAACGCAGCGCGCTCAGACTGGTCAACGCCTACGTCAAGCGGTCCGGGCTGCGCGACGTGCGCCTGATCGTGTATCCGGGCGCGCGGCACGAAGTCTTCAACGAGACCAACCGCTCCGAGGTGATCGGCGACCTGGTGGCCTGGCTCGACGAACGATTTATCACCGTAGGCTGAAACCATGCATGGTGAATATAAGGTTCCGGGCGGCAAACTGGTCGTCGTAGATCTCGATGTCGTCGACGATGTCATCGCCAACTTTCGTCTGGCCGGTGACTTTTTTCTCGAACCCGACGATGCCCTCGAAGACATCGATGCAGCGGTGACCGGCCTGCCCGCCGGCAGCTCGGCGGCCACGATCGCCGCCGCCGTGCGTGGCGCGCTGCCGAGCGGCGCCATTCTGCTCGGATTCTCGCCGGAGGCCGTCGCCGTGGCGATTCGCCGTTCGCTGTCCCAGGCGAGCACGTGGCGGGACTACGACTGGCAGATCATCCACTCGCAGAAGCCCGTCGCCCCCGTACTGCAGATGGCCCTCGACGAGGTGCTCGCGACCGAGGTCGGTGAGGGGCGCCGACAGCCCACGCTGCGCATCTGGGAGTGGAACGAACCGGCCGTCGTCATCGGCAGCTTTCAGTCGCTCAAGAACGAGGTCGACCCGGAGAATGCCGCCAAGTTTGGCTTCACCGTTGTACGACGCATCAGCGGCGGCGGTGCCATGTTCATGGAGGCCGGCTCGGTCATCACCTATTCCATCTACGCGCCGACCGATCTCGTGCAGGGCATGAGTTTCGCCGACTCCTACGCGTATCTCGACGAGTGGGTCATCACCGCGCTCAAATCGCTCGGCATCGACGCGTACTACCAGCCGCTCAACGACATCACGAGCCCGACCGGCAAGATCGGTGGGGCCGCCCAGAAACGCCTCGGCAGCGGCGCCGTGCTGCACCACGTCACGATGAGCTACGACATGGACGGCGAAAAAATGGTGCAGGTGCTGCGCATCGGCCGGGAGAAACTCAGCGACAAGGGCATCACGAGCGCGGCCAAGCGCGTCGATCCCCTGCGCCGCCAGACCGGCCTGAGCCGCGCCGCGATCATCGACCGCATGAAGGAAACCTTCATCGGCCTCTACGGTGCCACCGAGGGTGACGTCACCGCCGAGGAATACGCCAAGGCCACCGAGCTCGTCGCGAACAAGTTCAGCACCGAGGAGTGGCTGACCCGGGTTCCCTAACGACGGCGAGCGGATGCCGCCGGCCGGGCCGCCGGCATCCGCTTACGTATCAACGCCCGCGGGTCAGCAGGTCCTGGTACTCGGCGTGCGTGTCAATCCAGTGCGCCACATAGGAGCAGTCCGGCACGACGGCCAGGTCGGTGCGCACCCGCACGTCGTCGAGCGCCTGCTCGACCAGAATGCTCGCCAAACCGTGGGTACGCTTGGCCGGATTGACCTCGGTGTGGGTGAAATGCACCGCGGCCGTCGTGGTGATGTAGTCGGCCACGCCGACCGGTTCGCCATCGAGCAACACCGTGTAGCGGCTCTGTTCGGGGTCGTGGCGCACCTCGAGTGTGCCGGCTTCCGCCAGATTCTGCGAGTGGATGGTCATCGATTCAGCAGTCATCCCGACAGACTAAGCCGATTGCAGGCGCGCAGGCTGAAAGAATGGACAAATGCCTTCTGCGTGGACCCCGACCAGCCCGAGCCGTGTCATCCACGCCAACAACCTCGAGGTGCTGCCCGGCCTACCCGATGGTGCCTTCACCCTGATCTACCTCGACCCGCCATTCAACACTGGTCGTTCGCAGAAGCGGCAGAGCACCACCTCGGTGCGGTCGGTCGCCGTGGACGGCTCACACGCGGCCGGAACGATCACCGGATTCAAGGGGCAACGTTACGAACGCATCAAGGGTGATCTGCTCGGCTATGACGACCAGTTCGAAGACTACTGGGCCTTTCTCGAGCCGCGCCTGATCGAGGCCTGGCGGCTGCTCGCTGACGACGGCACGCTCTACCTGCACCTCGACTACCGCGAGGCGCACTACGCCAAGGTGCTGCTCGACGCCCTGTTCGGCCGGGAATGCTTTCTCAACGAACTCATCTGGGCCTACGACTACGGCGCGAAGTCCAAGAACAAGTGGCCCACCAAACACGACACGATTCTGGTCTATGTGAAGAACCCGGCCCGGTACTACTTCGACTCGACCACCGTCGATCGCGAGCCATATATGGCTCCCGGCCTGGTCACGCCCGAAAAGGTCGCCAAGGGCAAACTGCCGACGGATGTCTGGTGGCACACCATCGTCTCGCCCACCGGCAAGGAGAAAACCGGCTACCCCACCCAGAAACCGATCGGAATCCTGCGCCGCATCATTCAGGCGTCGAGCCGTGAGGGCGACTGGGTGCTCGACTTTTTCGCGGGCAGCGGCACCACCGGCGCGGTCGCGGCCGCGCTCGGCCGCCGCTTCGTGCTGATCGACCAGAACCCCGAGGCCCTGGCCGTGATGCGCGCCCGCTTCGAGCCGGTGCCCGACGTCGAATTTCTCGCCCCTGACGCTTGACGCTGACTCAATCCACCTCGTGGCACTCGTTTGAGAAGCTGGCACGGGTTCAAACCAGTGCCAACTTCCTAAACACGTGCCACGACCCGCCCGCATCCGCTTGATCCGAGGAGAACCCATGAGATTTCGCATTTTCACCGAACCCCAGCAAGGTGCCACCTATGACGACGTCCTCGCCGTCGCGCAGGCCACCGAGCGGCTCGGCTTCGACGCCTTCTTCCGCAGTGACCACTACCAGGTCATGGGCGACGGTGACGGCCTGCCCGGCCCGACGGATGCCTGGACCACCCTGGCCGGGTTGGCGCGCGAGACGAAACGCATCCGTCTGGGTACTCTCGTCTCCTCTGTGACCTACCGGCCTCCGGGCATTCTGGCGATCCAGGTGGCGCAGGTCGACCAGATGTCGGGCGGCCGCGTCGAGCTCGGACTCGGTACCGGCTGGTTCGAGCAGGAGCACCTCGCCTACGGTATCCCGTTTCCGGCCAAGCGATTCGGCATGCTCGAGGAACAGCTCGAAGTGATCACCGGGCTGTGGAACACCCCGGTCGGGGACCGGTATAACTTCGCCGGGGAGCACTACACCCTCGTCGATTCACCGGCACTGCCGAAGCCGACACAGGTGCGAGTGCCGGTGATCGTGGGAGGTGGCGGCGCCAAGCGCACCCCGAAACTCGCTGCTCGTTTCGCGACCGAGTTCAACCTGCCGTTTCCTGACTTCGCAGACATCGCGGGCAAGTTCGACGGTGTGCGGGCTGCCTGTGAGGCCATCGACCGCGACCCGGCCGAGCTCACCTATTCGGCCGCGCTGATCGCCGTCGGTGGCCGAGACGAGGCCGAATTCGCCCGTCGGGCTGCCGCGGTCGGTCGCGAGGCGGCCGAGCTGCGCGAGCACGGCCTGGCCGGCACGGCCTCCGAGATCGTCGACCGGCTGGGCACCCTCGCCGACTCCGGCGTCGAGTGCGTCTACCTGCAGATCATGGACCTGTCCGACCTCGACCACCTGGAGTTTCTGGCCGCCGAGGTCGTTCCCCAGCTGCGCTAGCCCGCCGCCAGCGAAGCGGATGCCGCTGGTCGCGCATCCCCTCGTGGCACGCGTTGGGGAAGCACGCACGTGTTCAAACCAGTGCCAACCTCTCAAACACGTGCCGCGGGACAGCCGGGCGGTCAGCCCGCGTGCGCCGCCCGCAGGTGCGCCGCGTACATGCGTCCGCTGTCCTTCACCGTGCGTTCGAGGGTCTTGTAGTCGACCCGCACGATGCCGAACCGTTTCTCATAGCCGTACGACCACTCGAAGTTGTCGAGCAGCGACCAGACGAAGTACCCGCGCACGTCGGCGCCGGCCGCGATCGCCTCACCCACCTTGTTGATGTGCGTCACGATGTACTCGGCGCGGTCCGCATCGTGCACGGCGCCGTCGGCGCTCACGGTGTCGTCGTAGGCGGCACCGTTCTCGGTCACGTAAAGCGGCGGCAGGCGGTCGTACTCCTCGCCGAGGCGCACCAACAGCAGGCGCAGGCCGTCGGGGTTGACCTCCCAGTCCATCGCGGTGCGCGGCAGTCCGCGACTGGGGAAGGTGATGTACTCCGATCCGACCCACGGCGAACCGACGGGCCGGTCGGCGCCACCGGCGTGACCATCGCTTGCCGAGGCATCCGCATGGCCGCTCACGAGGTCGTCGTGGTAATGGTTGACCCCGAGAAAATCGAGTGGGGCCGCGATCATCTCAAGATCGTCGGCGTGGATGACCTCGGCGAGTCCACACGGCTCGAGGTCGTGCAGGGTGTCCTCCGGGTAGGAACCACGCAGCAGCGGGTCCAGAAAGACGCGGTTAGCGAGCGAATCGAGCCGCCGGGCAGCCTCGAGGTCGACCGGGTCGGCGGCGTCGCGCGGCACGGCGTTGGTGAGATTAAGGGTGATGCCGAGGTTCTGAGCACCCGCAGAGCGCAGCGCGTTCACCACAAGGCCGTGCGCGAGGTGCTGGTGATGCACCGCGGCGACCGCCGCCGGGCCATCCTGCCGGCCCGGCGCGTGTGCACCCGATCCGTAGCCGAGCAGGGAGGAGCAAAAGGGTTCGTTGAAGGTGGTCCAGTGGGTGACCCGATCGCCCAGCGCGGAGTAGACATCGCTCGCGTAGTCGACGAACCGGTACGCGGTGTCGCGGTTGGCCCAGCCGCCCTTCTCTTCGAGGGCCTGCGGCAGATCCCAGTGATACAGGGTGAGCCAGGGCAAAATGCCGGCGCCGAGCAGTTCATCAACCAGCCGCGAGTAGAAGTCGAGCCCCTCGGGGTTGACGGCCCGATCATTCGGGCGCACGCGTGCCCAGCTGGTCGAGAACCGGTAGGCGTCGAGGCCGAGCGAAGCCATCAGACGCACGTCGGCGGGCATCCGGTGGTAGTGATCGACCGCCGTTTCCAGGTCGTCGCCGCCCGCAATGGCGCCTGGAACCCGCGCGAACGCATCCCAGATCGAGTCCTCCTTGCCGCCAGCGTGGCCGGCCCCCTCGATCTGCGCGGCGGCGGTGGCCGACCCCCAGAGAAATCCGCGCGGCCAGGTGAACGGTGTGGGCAGGGTCTGCGACATGACGTCACGCTACCCTGCGGCGAGGAATTCGACCAGTGACGAGGGCGTAACCGCGGACATCCGGTCGAACCGTCCCCGCAATCGGCTGCGTACCGGCCATCGTGTCGGAGATCTCCGCAGTTATGCACGCGGCATTCGGAGCTCTCAGATTCGTCGCGGCTAAGCTCGAATCATGCTGCAGAACAACGAACCCAGCGAGGCCGACCAGCGGCGCACCCGGCGCCGGTTTCTGATCGGGGTCCTCATCGTTGGAGTGGTCGTCGCTCTCGCGGCGATTGGCCTCTATCTGAGCGCCGCGCTCAGCGTTTAATCAATCAGAAATGAGTACACAGTGCAGTTGACTAGGTGGCAGCGACTTGGCCTGACGACGGCCATCGGTGCCGTTCTCGCGGTCGGTGCAACCGCGCTCGTTGTGCAGGCGCTTGATGATAGTCCCGCCACCCCCACCAAAACGGCGCAGACGACGGATGCCGACGCCTCAGCTGCGACGGAGGAACCGGCTCGCGCCACCCCCACCGACACACCCGCTGCGGCCCCGGTCGAAGCGGAGCCCGCCCTCAGCGCCCCCGTCGCCGCGCAGATCGACTACCTCCTCGCGCACTGGAAGCTCGAAACCTACAACTCCGTCGAGTGGGGCGTGCTCGGAGAGAACGACTGTGTCAACTTCGCCAGCCAGGCCATGATCGCCCGCGGCTGGACCATGGACGGAGTCTGGTCGAGCCCGAAAAACGGCAACGCCTACGATGCGTCGGCCGCCTGGCGCAGTTCCACCGCGTTCATGAACTACATCGCGCAGGCCGGCAAGGCCACCGCCCTGACCGATCAGCAGCGCGACCAGGTCAAGGTCGGCGACATCGTGCAGTTCGACTGGGACAACACCGGCGATCGCGACCACACCGGCATTGTCACCAGGGTCGAGAAGGTCGGCGACACTGTTGCCATCTCGTTCGCCGGGCACACCCTCGATTCCGACTACCGCTCGGTCGACACGGCAATCACCGTGGATCACCCGGGCGGAACGGCCTACTACTGGAGTGTTCCCTAGGCGATCGCGGCGTCGACGATCGCCTTGGCCTCCAGCTGAACCTGGGCAAGGTGTTCGTCGCCGAGGAACGACTCGGCGTAGATCTTGTAGACGTCTTCGGTGCCGCTCGGCCGGGCCGCGAACCAGGCGTTCTCGGTCGTGACCTTCACTCCGCCGATGGCCGCTCCGTTTCCGGGGGCCACGCTGAAGGCGCCGGTGATCTTCTCACCGGCCAGTTCGGTGGCCGTGATCATCGAGCCGTCGAGCTTGGCCAGTGCGGCCTTCTGCGCGGGCGTGGCCGCAGCATCCACTCGCGCATAGGAGGGAGCGCCGAAGTGTTCGGCCAGCTCGGCGTAGCGCTGCGAAGGAGTCTTGCCGGTGACGGCGAGAATCTCGGAGGCGAGCAGGGCTAGCAGAATGCCGTCCTTGTCGGTGGTCCAGACCGTGCCGTCGAAGCGCACGAAGCTCGCGCCGGCGCTCTCCTCGCCGCCGAAAGCCACCGAGCCGTCGATGAGCCCGGGCACGAACCATTTGAAGCCCACTGGCACCTCCCACAGGTCGCGGCCGAGAAAACCGGTGACGCGGTCGATCATGGTTGACGAGACGAGGGTCTTGCCGACCGCGGCGTCGGGCTTCCAGCCTTCACGGTGGCTGTACAGGTAGTCGATGGCCACGGCGAGAAAGTGGTTCGGGTTCATCAGGCCGCCGTCTGGCGTGACGATGCCGTGCCGGTCGGCGTCGGCGTCATTACCCGTGAGAATGTCGTACTCGTCCTTGTGGGCGACAACGGATGCCATCACCGACGCACTCGACGGATCCATCCGGATCTTCTCGTCCCAGTCCAGGGTCATGAATCGCCAGGTCGGGTCGACCGTGGGGTTGACCACGACCAGGTCGATCTCGTAACGGTCACGGATGGCGCCCCAGTAGCCGACACTCGCGCCGCCGAGCG
Source organism: Cryobacterium sp. N21 (assembly GCF_002929575.1). Lineage (NCBI taxonomy): Bacteria > Bacillati > Actinomycetota > Actinomycetes > Micrococcales > Microbacteriaceae > Cryobacterium > Cryobacterium sp. N21. The sequence goes on from NZ_PJJQ01000029.1 coordinate 47,930, forward strand.
GGTCGGCCCCGATGCGGATTCCGCTGGTGCGGATGGCCTGCATGTCGATGATGTTCTCGAGGTCGTTCACGTAGTTGCCACGAAAGTCGTAGGTCTCCACTGCGCTCGGCTCGCTCATCAGCACGCCGTCGAGGCCATTGGCGATGAGCTCGTTCGCCCGGTTCGCGATCCACGAGGTCGCATCGCTGTCGGCCGGTCCGCCGTGCGGCGGGTTGTACTTGAAGCCGCCGTCCATCGGCGGGTTGTGGCTCGGGGTGACGACGATGCCGTCGGCCAGGTCGCCGTGCTCGGCGCGGTTGTAGGCCAAAATCGCGTGCGACAGGGAGGGGGTGGGCACGTAATCGTCGAACTCGTCCACGAGTACACGAACGCCGTTGGCGACGAGAACCTCGAGGGCGGTCGTGTAGGCCGGACCGCTCAGGGCGTGCGGGTCGGTGCCGATGAAGAGGGGGCCGGTGATGCCCTGGCCCGCGCGGTATTCCACGATCGCCTGCGTTGTGGCACTGATGTGGTCCTCGTTGAACGCGGTGTTCAGGGAACTCCCGCGATGCCCTGAGGTGCCGAAGACGACCCGCTGGGCTGGCACCCGGGCATCCGGTTTCAAATCGTAATAGGCCTTGACCAGCCCATCAACGTCGATCAGGTCAGATTCCAGGGCTCGGGTGCCCGCGCGTTCGCTCATGAGCACAGTCTGGCACCCCCGGTAGGCTGTCAGCCATGCCCGACGCGCCGAATCCGCCCAAAGCCCGCACCTACAGCTATCTCGGCCCGGCCGGCACCTTCACCGAAGCGGCGCTGGCCCAGGTACCCGAAGCGCGGGGCCAGATCTGGCGCCCGGTCAACAATGTGGGCGAGGCCTTCGCTGACGTCGGGAGCGGCCGCAGCCTCGCGGCCATGATCGCCATCGAGAACTCGGTCGACGGCGGTGTCACGGCCACCCAGGATGCCCTGGCCAGCGTGCCGAACCTGCGCATCATCGGCGAATACCTGGTGCCGGTGAATTTCGTGCTGGTGGCCCGCCCCGGCACGACGCTGGCCGACGTGCGCGTCGTCAACGCGCATCCGGTCGCCTACGGCCAGTGCCGCAACTGGCTCGAACGCACCCTGCCGAGTCACGGCCACATCCCCGCCTCGAGCAACGTCGCCGCCGCGTCTTCCCTGCTCGACACCATGCAAGCGGATGCCGCGATCGCGCCACCCGGCATCGATAAACATCACGACCTCGTCGTTCTCGCTTCGAATATCGGTGACAACCCGAACGCGGTCACCCGCTTCGTGCTGGTCGGCCGCGGCAACGAGCTCACCGCGCCGACGGGCGCCGACAAGACCAGCCTGATCATCGAGCTGCCGAGTGACCGTTCCGGTGCCCTGCTGGAGATGCTCGAGCAGTTCGCCACGCGCGGCGTGAACCTCAGTCTGATTCAGTCCCGGCCGATCGGTGATTCCCTCGGCCGCTACCGTTTCGTCGTCGACGCCGAGGGGCATATTCTCGACGAGCGCGTCGCCGATGCGTTGTTGGGCCTTCGACGGTTCAGCCCCAAGGTGATCTTTCTCGGATCCTATCCGCGGGCCGACAAACGCCCGATCGAGTTCACCTCGCGCTACGACGACGGCATTTTCATCGAAGCCCGCGACTGGTTGCGCGGTTTAATTGCGGGGGAACCCGTTGAATAGGCACATCGCGGGGGAGCCCACCAAATGACCGCCGACCCGAACAATGATGCCCGCTACCAGCGTGGCTACGAGCCCGCCACCCACGCGGCTGCCGCCGCGTCGGACCGTCTCGCGCCCACCTCGAACGGCGGGCCCGCGGCATCCGCTGCCCCGACCGAAACCGCATCGGTGCCGGCGCCGGAAGCCGCCGCGCTGCTCGACCAGTTCGAGCCGCGCAATCCGTTCGTCGTTGCCCTGTGGGTTGTTGGTCCAGCCCTCACCATCGGCGGACTGAGCGTGCAGGTGCGAACATTTCTTGATTCGATGGGTGGCTCAAGCTACATTAACTCTCCCGACGGCGAGGTGCCGTTCGATATGTTGTTGCAGCAGATCTCCTGGTCGCTCGGACCGGCAATGACCTCAACCGGCCTGGCCACTGTCGTCGGTCTGCTCTTTTACCATGCACTGCGCTGGCGGTCCCGGCCGTCACGCCGTTCAGACACCTGATTCAGCGGGCACGCGCACGATGAGCGCGCCGGCATCGGCGTTCAGCCGCACCTTGCGCACGAGGCCGAACTCATCGCCGTCGAGCTCGAAATCCTGCGCGTGTTCGAGCACGATGCGAATATCCGGCCCGCGCAGGGTCGTCATCACCCGCTCATTCGACGATTCGGTGGCCTGAATCATGCGTCGGCCCACCGCCGAACGCCGCAGCACCCCGTTTTCCCAGGTCACCCGGCGCCAGATGGTCAGCCAGCCGAGCACGCCCTTAGGCTGCAGCACCGCGATGTCCAGAATGCCGTCGTCGAGGCGCGCGTCGGGCAGAAACTGCAGGTTGCCCGGCAGCAGCCCGCAATTGGCGACAAGAATCGCGCTCACCTGTGCCGGCCGGTCAACCCGCCCAGCAACGCTGTAGCGGATGCGAAATGGCCGCGCTTTCGGCAGCGCCCGCGCCACCCCGTCGACGTAGGCGAGCCAGCCCACCTGTTTCTTGAGATCGTCGCGGGTGTGCGCGATCATCTGAGCATCGAGGCCGAGGCCGGCCATAACCAGGAAGACGTGTTCCTGCACTTCGCCGGTATCGGTCGTCAGGGTGGCGACGCCGAGATCGATCGGCCGGTCGACACCACTGAACGCGATCTCGGTGGCGGCATCGATACTACCGAGCGGCAACAGCAGGTTGCGAGCGAGCAGGTTGCCGGTTCCCGACGGCACGATGGCCATGCGCACCCCGGACTCACGAAGCGCCTCGGCGACGGCCCGCACGGTGCCGTCGCCGCCGGCCGAGATCACCATCGAGGCGTGAGCGTCAAGTGCTCGTTTCGTGGCTGCCTGGCCGACATCGTCGACGCTGGTTTCAAACCAGTGCGTCTCGCCCCAGCCGGCGGATTGCTCGGCGGCGGCCACGCTCGTGCGCAACCTGGCGAGGTCGACCTTCACCGGGTTGTAGACAACGGCGGCGTGCTGGTCGAAGTTTTCGGAGGCGCTCACGAGGCCTAGGCTACTGGGTCGCCCCGCGTTTGCCCGCCAACTAGCGCTTGTAGACTGGCCGGGTGATTGATCCGGTGCTGTTACGCGAAAACCCTGACCTCTTCAAGCGTTCGCAGGAGGCTCGTGGCGACTCCGTTGGAGCGGTGGATGCCGCGCTCGCCGCCGACGCCGAACGGCGTTCGACGATCACCGCGTTCGAAGACCTGCGCGCCGCGCAAAACCTGTTCGGCAAGCGCGTCGCCGCAGCGCCCAGGGCCGAGAAGAAGGCGCTCGTTGCCGAGGCGCAAAGCCTCGCCGCTGAGGTGAAAGCCGCAGGAGTCATCGCGGGCGAGGCCGACGCTCGCTTCACCGCGATCGTCAAGACCATCGCGAACCCGATCATCGACGGAGTTCCGGCCGGCGATGAGGCCAACTTCAAGACCCTGCGCACCCACGGCGATGCCCCGGTGTTCGACTTCGAGCCGCGCGACCACCTCGAGCTCGGCGAACTGCTCGGCGCCATCGATATGGCCCGCGGCGCCAAGGTCTCCGGCACCCGTTTCTACTTCCTGAAGGGAATCGGCGCCCGCCTCGAGATTGCGCTCATGAACATGGCGCTCGACCGGGCGCTTGCGGCCGGCTTCGTGCCGCTCATCACCCCCACGCTCGTACGCCCCGAAATCATGGACGGCACCGGCTTTCTCGGTGAGCACAACGATGAGGTCTACTACCTTCCCACTGACGACCTCTACCTCACCGGCACGAGCGAGGTCGCGCTCGCCGGGTACCACAAAGACGAGATCCTCGACCTGTCCGAGGAACCCCTGCGTTACGCCGGCTGGAGCACCTGCTACCGCCGCGAGGCCGGCTCGGGCGGAAAAGACACCCGCGGCATCATTCGCGTGCACCAGTTCAACAAGCTCGAAATGTTCACCTACGTGCTGCCCGAGAACGCCGAGGCCGAGCACGACCGCCTCGTCGCCCTCCAGGAGGGCATGCTGCAGTCCCTCGGCCTCAGCTACCGCGTGATCGACGTCGCAGCCGGTGACCTCGGCGGAAGCGCGGCCCGCAAGTTCGATATCGAGGCCTGGGTGCCCACCCAGAACGCCTTCCGCGAGCTCACCAGCACGAGCAACTGCACCACCTACCAGGCGCGACGGTTGGACATCCGTTACCGCACCGACACGGGCAAGACCGCGCCGGTCGCCACTCTCAACGGCACGCTCGCGACCACCCGCTGGCTCGTCGCCATGCTCGAAACGCACCAGCAAGCGGATGGCTCGGTGCGCGTCCCCGAGGCGCTGCGGCCCTACCTCGGCGGCCTCGAGGTTTTGACGCCGCTCCCGGTGAAGGGAGCGAAGTGACGTCACAGGTCACGACCGAGCCGTGGCTCGTCGCCCTCGACATCGACGGCACTACCATGCACGAAGACGGCTCGATCAGCCAGGCCGTGATCGATGAGGTTGTGCGGCTCGCCGAGGCCGGGCACGAGGTCATGCTCGCCACCGGCCGGTCCGCAGCTGCAGCCCTGCCGGTGCTAGACCGCCTCGGCATTTCTCCGCGCTACGTGGTCTGCTCCAATGGGGCCATCACCATGCACCGCGATGCCTCAGCGCCCCTGGGCTACCGACGCGAATGGGTCGAGACCTTCGACCCGAGCGACGTGCTCACCTCGATTCGGGCGCACCTCGGCTCGGCCCGGTTCGCGGTCGAAGACGAGCACGGTTTCTACCGGTACACCGAACCGATTCCCGATGCCACAATCGGCATGGACAGCGAACGGGTCGACTTCGACGAGCTGTTGAAGCACAAGGCGACCCGCGTGGTCGTTATCTCGCCCGACCACGACATGGAGGATTTTCTCCAAGTGGTCGAGCGCATGGGGTTGAATCGGGTGAGCTATGCGATCGGGTGGACCGCCTGGCTCGACATCGCGCCGGACGGCGTCAACAAGTCGACCGCGATGGAGCGAGTACGTGTGGCGGTCGGGGTTCCCCGCGAGCGGGTGATGGCCGTCGGCGACGGGCGCAACGATATTGACATGCTGGCGTGGGCCGCCGAATTCGGTCGCGGCGTGGCCATGGGCGAGTCGCCCGACGACGTTCTCGCCGCCGGGTCCGAGATCACCGGCAATGTGGAGATTGACGGCCTCGCCATGGTGTTGCGCACACTCTGACTCGCATCCAGCCGTTTATCAGGCCCCTCTGTCAGCCTGTATAGTCTGCCATCGGCTAGAATCGGGCCAGTTCGCCCAATTCTTTCCGCGCTGCAATTCGCGCGGGGAATGGGCAACCGGGAGGGCTGTCCGAGCGGCCGATGGAGCCAGTCTTGAAAACTGGTGGGCAGAAATGTCTCGTGGGTTCGAATCCCACGCCCTCCGCAGTACCAGCACAATGCAAATCGCCGGCGCACAACGATTGTCGCCTCAGGCTGACCAGCCAACAACCCGATGAGAGGACATGAGTGAGCGACCAACTTCGCCCCCGCTCGAACGGTTCCAAGAACCTCAAAACCGTTGCCCGTCACGGCCGCCTGAAGAAGTCGAACGCCGCCGTCACCGTGGCCAAGTTCATCGCGGGCAGCCTGGCCGTCGTTTTGGTCAGCGGATTCTCGGTCGGCGCGATTGCCACTTACGACGTCGCCACGAGCGTGCAGCCCAGCGTTCACCTCACCAATGAGACCAACGGCCCGGTTCCCTCGATCGGTGCCATCGACGGCGGCGTGAACATGCTCATCGTCGGCAGCGACAGCCGCGTCGGCCAGGACGCGGCCTTCGGCCCGGAAGACTCCACCGGCGACCTCAACGACGTCACGATGCTGCTGCACATCTCGGAAGACCACAGCAACGCCTCGGTCATCAGCTTTCCGCGCGACATGTTCGTGGCGATCCCCTCGTGCCCCGACCCCACGGGTGGCTCGTTTCGTGCGATGAGCAGCCAGAAAATCAACACCACGCTCACCTACGGTGGCCTGGCCTGCACCGTGCTGACCGTGGAGGAGCTCACCGGCCTCTCAATCCCGTTCGCGGCCGAGGTGCAGTTTAGCGGCGTCATGGCCATGTCCAGCGCTGTTGGCGGCGTTCCGGTCTGCGTAGCCAGCCGCATCGAAGATGAGTACACCGGTACCTTTCTCGACCCGGGTGAGCACGTGCTCGAGGGCTATGACGCGCTACAGTTTCTGCGCACCCGCCACGGCCTCGGCGATGGTGGCGACCTGACCCGCATCAACAACCAGCAGCTGTTCATGTCCTCGCTCGTGCGCACGATCAAGAGCGCTGACACCCTCTCCGATCCGACCAAGGTCTACGCTCTGGCCAAGGCAGTGACAGCGAATATGCGCCTCTCGGACAGCCTCAACAGCGTCACGACGCTCGCGTCCATCGCCATCGCTCTCAAAGACATCGACCTCAATCAGGTCGTCTTCGCCCAGGTGCCCACCGGCAGCACGACCGGCGGGGTCAAGGCCGTTCAACCGGCCTTTGACAACCTGTTCGAGGCGGTTGCGGCCGATCAGCCGCTGACCCTCAGCGGAACGACCGGCCGCGGTACCGAGGCTGACCCGAACGCTCCCGTCGAGGCAGCGCCGGTTCCCGTCGCAACCACCGACCCCTCGGCCGCGGCCGATCCGGCGGCATCTGAGGCCCCCGTGGCCACGGAAGCCCCGGGAGTCGTCCTGTCGGAGTCGGTGACGGGCCAAACGGCCGGCGACTATACCTGCACCAGAGGGCGCACGCTCGAGAACCAATAACCGGGCGCGGGCATCTGTTTTGCCTGCCCGGGTTTGCATGGTCAGAGCGGATGCCCGCCTGCGGCTAAGATGGACGAGTGTGTTTGCGCAAGCAGATGCCAAGGAGACGTCGCATAGTTCGGCTTAGTGCACCACCCTGCTAAGGTGGAGTACCCTTTACGGGGTACCGTGGGTTCAAATCCCACCGTCTCCGCAGCCATTCGAACCCCTGAATCCCTTATAAACACTGGGACTCAGGGGTTTTCCTTTACCCGAAAGAAAAGAAGCCTGATCATCACCACAAGCCACGAATTCTCCCGCGGGGGAACGGTGTTCGGCGACGACAATATGGCCGCCGCCGCCATCGACCGCATCGTCCACCACGGCCGGCTCCTCCAGCTTCGTGGCGAGTCCTACCGAGTAAAACACGCCCTCATGAAATAGCCGCCAGCACACCAGCCCGGGGACGAAAACGTCCCCGAAAACCGGCCGTTCTGACCACCGTGCTCAACTGGCCGGAAATCACGCCACACTGGCCGGATATTTATCGCACAAATGGCCGACATAAAGTTGACAAAACACAGTCCACACGCACCATCATCGCAACCTGGCTCTCGACTCCGAGGTCGTCACGGCCGGCAGCATCCAGATCACCAAACTGCGCGTCATCGAAAACACCGGCGAAAACCGCAGCGGCCAACGGCTCGCCCGCGATGCCGCCACAACGCATTTCGTGGAAGCCGAGCTCGGCCAAAACGTCGCCGCCACCCTGCACCAGGGCGACCCACCATTCAACATCTCGTGAAAGGAACACCCCAATGAACGACCACGATAGCGAACTCGTCACTCAGGCCACCGAGCTGGCCGACACGGCTCACTACCTGGCGCAAGCGACTCGACCCTGGCCCGGCGCTGCCCAGGGCGATTTTTCCCCCCTGCGCAAGCTGACCACGCCAAAGCAGTCTGGTGTCATGCCGTCCGCGCTCTCGTCCGAAGGCTGAATCCCCCGCGCCGACGACGATCAAACCCTCGCGTCATCAAACGCATGGTCTCGAAATGGCCCGCCAAACGCTCTCGCCATGCCGACTGGCCACAACCCGCTCACGAGCCAGAAAGCATCATTCAAACACTTAACTGAACGGTATGGGGCTTAGCGTGTCCCCCGATCGGGGTCAAGATGGTGACGAGCTAGGCACTAACAATGGCCTTCCGATTCCAGCCGTTCGTCATGGCTTCAGGCTATATCCCGCGACCCTTGGGCCTAGTCCGAAGCTGTCAAAGCCTCGCGTTTGGGCCCTTCTTGTTGCGTGAGTTTCAGTGGGTTGCACCGGTGTGTGAGGTACGTGCCGTTCCACGTGCGTGGACAATCTACCCAGCCTTGACTTATACCGCTAGGGGTATGGTGGAGATACGGATCAGTAAACGAAAGGAAACGATCAGATGATGTGGGGTAACGGAAGTATGGGATGGTCCTGGGGGTTCGGCCTGCTAGCTATTGCGGGTGTCGCCGTGCTCATTTATGTCATTGTTCGTTTTTTGTCGAACAAATCCGGAAGCAATGACACGCGATCTGCTCCGACGCAAGCTGATTCCGCCAGTGCCAGGCGGATTCTTGAAGAGCGTTTCGCTCGGGGGGAGCTCACTGCGGAGCAGTTGCGTGATCAGCTGCGGGTGCTCGAGGAGGGCCGGTAGTGCCAGGCCTTAGTCGCCGTAGTGCCCTGATCCTCGGCGGGGTGGGGATTGCAGGCACAGCTGTGGGGGGAACGGGTTTCTTCGTCAATCAACGGATCTACTCGACGACGTCACTGGCAATACCGTCCGGGAGCGACCTCGTGGAGCCTCCGGAGCTGCGAAGCATCAGCGGCACTCTCACCGTTGATCTTGAGTCTTCCCCCCAACAGGTGACCATTGCTGGCCGTGACGTGCGTGCGCTGAGTTACAACGGTGGCGTTCCCGGCCCCACACTGCGCGTTCGAGCGGGAGACGCCCTCAGCGTCAGCCTTCGTAATGGTCTGGCCGATCCGAGCAACTTGCACGTGCACGGCCTTCACGTTTCGCCGGAGAACAACGGCGACAACATGTTCGTAACCGTCGAAGCCGGCGACTCCTTTGATTACCAGTACGAATTGCCCGCCAATCACCCGCCGGGCGTCTACTGGTATCACCCGCACCATCACGGTTTCGTGTCCGATCAGGTATTCGGCGGGCTCTATGGCGCCATCATCGTCGAAGACCCCGACCCTATCCCTGCCAGCCGGGAACGCGTCCTCGTCATTTCCGACATGACCCTCGATTCCACGGGAACAATTTCAGCGGCCACAGCGATGGAGAAAATGTCCGGACGCGAGGGAGACCTCGTCCTGGTCAACGGGCAACTCACCCCCAGCATGACTGCCCGCCCTGGTGAGCGGGAACGATGGCGCATCATCAATGCCTGCGTGTCCCGCTACCTGCGGCTACGTCTCGACGGGCAGCAACTGTCCCTTCTCGGAATCGACTCCGGACGTTTCGAAGCCGCGCACGACGTCGACGAGGTCGTGCTGGCCCCCGGGAACCGGGCCGACCTTCTCGTCACCGGCACAGCCGGCACCTCCGTACTGCGTGCCCACACCTATGACCGAGGTACGTCCGGCGGAATGATGATGGGAGTCGGAGGCTCCGCTGGAGCCGACGACATCGCGCTGGCCACATTTCACGTAGCCGGTGACGACGTCGCCCCAGTCGCCGCCATACCCGGCCAGCCCGTTCCGCGTGACCTTCGCACGGCTACCGTAACCGCTCGACGCGAGTTGATCTTCGCGATGGGAATGGGCGGAAATATGGGCGGCGCAATGGGCGGGGAGACAGGCAGCGGCATGGGTGGAAACATGGATGGCGGCATGGGCGGAGGAGTGGGTGGGGGCATGATGTCAGCCACAATCAACGGCCAGGTATTCGATGCCACCCGGGTTGACACGACCGTGCAATTCGACAGCGTGGAGGACTGGATGCTGACAAATACCAGTCCGCTCGATCACCCCATGCACCTGCACGTGTGGCCGATGCAGATCATTGAACAGTCAGGCCGGCCCGTCGAAACCATCATGTGGCAGGACGTCGTGAACATCCCGGCACGCAGCACAGTGCGCGTACGTATCGCGTTTGACGACTTCAGCGGACGTACCGTGTACCACTGCCACATTCTTGACCACGAAGACAGCGGAATGATGGGCGTCATCACCGCAAACTGACAGTAGCCGCAACCATCAATTCGAAAAAATGAATCAGGAGAAACCAACGAACTACGCACACACCATCACCGTCTCGCTGCCCTACGAAGAAGCAGTCGCCAGAGTGCGCGAAGAACTAGCCAACCAGGGCTTCGGCGTTCTTACCGAAATCGACGTCCACGCGACCTTCGAAACGAAACTCGGCGTGGAAAGCGCACAGTCACTGGGCGAATACTTGATCCTGGGTGCGTGTAATCCGGCCCTCGCCGAACAAGCACTCACCGCAGAGCCCGACATGGGATTGCTGCTTCCGTGCAACGTCGTCATCCGACGAAGCCCATCAGCGACAATCACCACGGTGCAAGCTATCAACCCACAAACCATGGTCCAGCTCAGCAGCTCCCCAGGGATACAAAACGTTGCTGATCAAGCCGATGAACGTCTTCTCGCCGCGCTAGCCGCTCTGCAAGGAGAGAACAAAAGCAACTAATACGCGCTCTGGCCCGCGAGAGCACGGTGAGGGCTGTGCCGCTGGTTCTGCGTAAAGCAGCGCGCGGCGGCGCTCCTTCTGACATGAGGGCTGCCGCACATACCCGACCGCGGAACGAGGATGTCCTCGCCCGGGCCGTGCCAGCCGTCAGCGTCCGAGTAGCCGGGACCAGAATGAGCCAGTCGATTTTTCTTTCACGTGCCCGGCGCATTGCTGGTTGCGTGGAACACCGCGCATGACCTGATCAACGTGCTGACCGCAGCCCGCCCACGTTGTTTTTTGACACACTTTGCAGGTGACGGAACGACACATAATGGATCTCCATTCAATAAGGTGAACTGCTAAAAGAATTATACCCCTGGGAGTATTCTACTTACGCGGGACAGGGACGTGCTCATGTGACCCTGCTGTGAAGCGGTTATGCGGTTTCTCACAGGGCGCGAGGTTTAGCGGGCGGCGATACTGGCGCGCACGTCGTCCATGTTGAGGTTCTCGACGCCGGCAATGAGCTCTTCCAGGCTGGCTGCGTTGAGGGCGCCTGGCTGGGAAAAGACGAGTACGGAGTCCCGAAATGCCATCAGCGTGGGGATGGAGCGGATGCCCGCGGCTGCGGCCAATCCTTGTTCGGCTTCGGTGTCGACTTTTCCGAAAGTGATTGCGGGGTGTTTTTGAGACGCGGCGGTGAAGGTCGGGGCGAAACTGCGGCACGGGCCGCACCACTCGGCCCAGAAATCAACCAGCACGATGGGACTCTGGGCAATGGTCGCGTCAAAGGTGGTCTCGGTGAGATTGATGGTAGCCATACACACAGACTATACCCTTAGGGGTATCTTGCATACCGTGCGGGGTATGTGCGAGACTAGCGCACATACCCACTACACGCCCCAACTCGTGTCGGCGTGATGGGCCCCGACCTTTGGAGGCCACGATGATTTTGACCCAGTACTACCTCAACTGCCTGTCCCATGGCTCGTACCTCGTCGGTGATCCGACGAGCGGTCAAGCCGTCATCGTGGACCCCCGCCGCGACATCGACGAATACCTCGTCGACGCCCAGGCGAACAACCTGACCATCATCGGCGTCATCAACACGCATTTCCACGCCGACTTCGTCGCCGGTCACCTCGAGTTGGCCGCAGCCACTGGCGCCTGGATCGGCTACGGCACCCGCGCCGAGACCGAGTATGAGATCCACCACCTCGCCAATGGCGAGAAAATCTCGCTCGGCGAGGTGGAACTAGAAATTCTCGACACCCCCGGGCACACCTGGGAGTCCATCAGCATCGTCGTTCGTGAACACGCCAACGATGCCGTGCCCCATGCCGTCCTCACCGGCGACACCCTCTTCATCGGTGACGTGGGTCGTCCCGACCTGGCCGCATCCGTTGGCGCCGATCCCGACCAACTGGCCCGCGCCCTGTACGCGTCGATCCACACGACCCTTCTCGCCTTGCCCGATGCGGTGCGTGTTCTCCCCGCCCACGGTGCTGGTTCCGCCTGTGGCAAGAACCTCTCCGACGAGCTCGAATCCACTATCGGCACCCAGCGCCTCACGAACGCGTCCGTGCAGCCGATGAGTGAAGACGATTTCGTGACAATGATCCGCAGCGGCCAGCCCGCAATCCCCGGCTATTTCGCCGTCGACGCGATGATCAATCGCAGCGCGCACGAAATCATCGGTTCCACCCGTGCACTGGCACCGCTCACCTTGACGGATGTTCGCAGATCCGTTGAAAACGGAGCCCGCGTTCTCGACACCCGCAGCCCCGAGGACTTCGCCCTCGGGCACTTGGCCGGGTCCATTAACGTGGGACTGGACGGTCGCTTCTCCGAGACGGCCGGAATGCTCATCGAGCACGACGACAGCATCGTGATTATCGCCGACTCCGGCCGCGAAGCCGAGGCCGGAATGCGGCTGGCCCGCATTGGCTTCGACCGGGTCGCCGGATATCTGACAAACCCGGCGCAGGCGTTCACCGACCTCGGCCCGCTGGTGCAGGTCGGTGCGCGGGTCGAGCTTGAAGACTTCGAGGCTCTGCGCCGGGACACCGCCGCAACGATCCTCGACGTACGCAACCCCGGCGAGGTCGAGCAGGGCGCGATCCCGGGCTCGCTGCGCGTTCCCTTGGCCGAGCTGAGCCAGCGCCACGCCGAAGTGCCCGCCGGACCCGTGATCATCCACTGTGCCAGCGGCTGGCGTTCGAGCGTCGCCGCGAGTGCGCTGCGGAATCTTGGCCATTCGGACGTCACCGACCTCATCGGCGGCTATAACGCATGGGCTGCCCAATATTCAGTGAAAGCCTGATGGAGATGACCCGCGGCTGAACACCTAATCAACGTTGGCTTCACGGCAGACACGATCGTCAGAGGCCTGCCTTAGTGGCAGGCCTCAGGGCTGCCCGGCATTGCTACGCTCCCGCACCAAACTGAAACGGATCTACTATCTCTGACACCACGCACACCGTCAACCCCTCCCCGTCACCAATTGGGGCAGACGAATTCCATCAGTGGGTTCTTAATCGTGACGACCTGATGATCATCGATGTGAGGGGCGGTTCGGAGTTTGAAACCCGGCATATCCCGGGTTCGTATCACGTGCCGCTCCACCTGCTCAAAGAACACGCTGAAGAGTTTGCGGCGCAGATGGCCCCCCGGGTGGTGCTGGTGTGCCAGTCGGGTCGACGCGCGGAAGAAGCGCGAAAGAATCTTGACGCAGCCGGCCTGAACGGTGCTCGGGTATTGACCGGTGGTGTGGCGGGCTATGCCGCCGGCGGCGATATCACCAGCGGTCGCTCCACGTGGGCCATGGATCGACAGGTACGCATGACGGCCGGATCCCTGGTGTTGGCGAGCGTGCTGGCGGGGAGGTCCATCCATCCGCAGTTCCGTCTTCTCGCCGGCGTCATCGGTGCCGGTCTCACGGTGTCGGCCGCCACCAACAGTTGCACGCTGGGGCGAATTCTGTCGTGGATGCCCTGGAACCGCCCGGTTTCCGAACCCACGAAGAGTGACATCCTCGCGCAGCTGGCGCCGCACGCATGATCGTGGCCGCGCTGCTTCTGGGAGTGATCGTGGGTGCGCTGCTCGGCCTGGTCGGCGGGGGCGGGTCAATCCTGGCCGTTCCGGCCTTGGTCTACGGTGTCGGGTTACCCCTCGAGGAGGCGATACCAACCTCGCTGATCGTCGTGGGAGCGGCGTCGGCGGTCGCCGTGCTTCCGCGGCTGCGCACCGGCGTGAACTGGCGTCTGGCCGGCATCATCGGCGCCGCCGGCATTCCCACCGCCTACCTCGGCACCCTCGTAAACCGACTGGTTGACCCTCAGCTTCTGCTCGGCGCTTTTAGCGTGATCATGGTCATCGCTGGCGTGCGAATGTTCTTTGCCACCCCCGCCGCAACCGGCCCCTGTGCGCTGCCCGGCGGCGGAACCCGGTGGCGCAGTTGTCTGCCCCGTGCGCTGGCAACGGGCGCCGTGGTCGGGTTCCTGACTGGGCTGCTCGGCGTCGGCGGCGGGTTCCTGATCGTTCCGGCACTGGCCCTCGTGCTCGGACTCCCCATGGGCGTCACGATCGGCACGTCCCTCGTGATCATCGTCATCAATTCGGTCGCCGGCTTCAGCGCCCACCTGAGCGACGTGCAGATCGACTGGGCCGTCACCGGCGCCTTCGCGGGCACCGCTATGCTGGCATCTTTAATCGCGGGCAGACTCAGCCGGAGACTTCCCGACCGTGTTCTCAAAACAAGCTTCGCGATCCTTGTGCTCTGCATCGCCGTGTACGTCGCGATTCGCGCCGTCGCCGGCTAGCTCTCGCGAGCGGGGTCAGGCGAGGGACAGGAAAAGCTTTTCAAGCTCATTGACACTGAGCTGCTTGGTTTCTCCATCCGCGCCGTTATCGATGAGGCACTCCTTCATCGCCGACGAGATGATCGTGAACCCCGCCCGGTCAATGGCACTCGAGACAGCAGCCAGCTGGGTGACCACGGCACGACAATCAGCGCCGGACTCAACGGCTGTGATGACGGCGCCGAGCTGCCCCTGCGCGCGCTTGAGCCGATTGAGGGTCTTGCGCAGGTCGTCGCTGGCGTGGGTCGCGGGTTCGGTGATCCCCATGAGGGTGTGCTCCTGTTCGTAGGCGGATGCGAGGCTGGTTTTGTCTAGGATCATGATACCCCTTAGGGTATCAGTATATTCAAATATGGCAGCAAGCGTTTCGCGATGAAAAGTAAAGGAGGGCTATTCGAATGCGTGACCAGCGCACCAGCAGGGACGAATCATCACGGCGTGCCCCTTGGCGCGGCAAGCTGGCCGGGCTCGGCGGGGACCTGCGTCGCTGGCCCTCTCGCCGCTGGTGGGTTGCCCTGGCGACGGCATTGTTTACGGTGGTCTTCATTGCCATTCCGACGGACTTGATTGACACGCCATTCTTTTCGCGACAGATCCCGCCGACCGCCTGGTCGTGGCCGGTGCTCACCCTCAGCGCGGTCTTGACGGGCATGGTCACTGCCACCTATGTGGCGCACCCGGAAGGCGCCCCGCGCAGTAGGGCGGCCGGACGATTGGGCATGGCCGGTTGGCTGGTGACGTTCTTCGCGGTGGGATGCCCCGTCTGCAACAAACTGGTTCTCCTCGCTCTCGGCGCAACCGGAGCGATGCAATTCTTCGAGCCGGTCCAGCCGTATCTGGCCGCCGCGTCGATCGTCTTGCTCGGCGGGGCTCTCTACGCGCGCATGACTCGAGAAAATTCTTGCGGTCTTCCCGCTCGGACCACTGCCGCGACGGGAGTCCTTGATCGTGTTCTCTGACCTACAAACTTGGTCGACTCGACGCTGGATAATCACGGCCGCCGCAGCCGCAGCCGCGTTCATGGCTTTTGTAACCGGCTACGCGCCCCGGGCGGACGACGCAGACGGCGCCCTGTGGTGGACGGTCGCGGCCACCGCGCTCGGAGCGAGCTTGATCGGCTTGATCGTTGCCAGTTATGTCGGAACCCCCATCGGCGCCGACGCAACTCTCTGCGACACACGGTGGCCAGCTCTGGGTCTGATCGCGCTGTATCTGACCACCGAAGTCCGCTCCCTCGACCCGATAGTGAGCGGTGCTGCGCGCCCGGCCCTGGCCGCCGCCGCCCTCGCCCTATTGATCTGGGCCCTGCGCGAAAGACTGGTCAGCGAACGCCGAGCCACCACCCGCCGCGAATCGTCAGAGTCCGCTGAGGGTGACGTCTGCACTACCTGCATGCCCTTGTTCCCGCGCTCCCGGAAAGTCGGTCCCAGGCCGATCACACTGCCACCCACTCCACGCACCGGTCAGGATACCCAGCCATGAAGAAAGCACTTACCGGCATCACAATCGCCGTGGCGGCACTGCTCAGCATGGTCGCCTGCGCGAGCCCCGCGCCGGCGCCCTCCATCGCTGTCACCTCCAGTACGGTCGTCGTCGATGTGCGCACCGCACCAGAGTATGTCGGTGGACACCTTCAGGACGCCATCCATATTGACGTGCAATCCCCGGACTTCGACACGCTGATCGCGGCGCTGCCAATCGACGGGAACTACATCATCTACTGCGCCACCGGAAACCGGTCGGCTGCAGCAGTCACCCGCATGGCCGACCTCGGGTTCACCACGCTGACCGATGCTGGTGGCATCACGGACGCATCTGCCGCCACCGGACTGGCCATCGTTGTCGACAAATAAGCTTCCTCTGTTCGCATTTAAATTAATACCCCACGGGGTATACTGAGGACTTCAGCTCGACCAACGAAGGAGTCACTATGTGCAGTCCCACGCGATGCGACAATTGCGGAAAAACCACTTGGACCGGATGCGGCATGCACGTCGATGAGGTTATGGCCGACGTCCCAACGAGTCAGCAGTGCACTTGCGCCACGCGCTCGAATTCCTAACCGCCCGCGGTTTGTAACCGAGGCGCTTCGTTCATGACGCGGCGGTACGCCTTGGCTTCACCAAGGTGGAGATTCCCTTCGCCGACGTGGGTAACGATGCGGTCAACAGCGAGAGCAATTGGTGGCGGGGCGGTGGTTGCTTGGAGCATGACTGGACTCTTTTCAATCAGAAAACCGGGAATGTTCCCAGGCTCGGACGGGGAGGCGGCTATAACTGTCTTTTTGACCCTAATGTGCGTACATTTAAGATGGTGCCGACACAACAGAACTTCACAAAAAATAGGCAGATCCGACGAGTCAAGGTGCGGCGACGCACGCTCCTGATGCTTTTAGGAGCGGCGGCAGTTCTCGCAGTCGTCATCGTCGGAGTGGTTGCGCAACAATCTGTCGAAGAATCCACTTCGGCCCCCGCTGAACAATCCGGGGAAAAAAGCGGCGAGCAGACGCTCAATCTCGCCCGACGTGTCGATGGCGAGGTGACGGCACTCGGAGAGGTCGACGCGCCGGTCGTTTTGGTCGAATACGCCGATTTCCGGTGTCCGTTTTGTGGGGTTTTCGCGCGCGATACCCTCCCTGTCCTTGTCGAGGAGTATGTGGACAGCGGTCAAGTGCGCATCGAATGGCGGGATCTGCCGGTGTTCGGCGAGGAATCCACGGCTGCGGCTGTGGCTGCCCGCGCGGCTGGCGAGCAAGGTTTCTTCTGGGAGTTTGCCGAGGTCGTCTTTGCGGGTGCCCCAGAACGCGGACATGTGGCACTGCCCCCGGAACGTCTTTTGGAAATCGCGACGGAAATTGGTGTTCCCAACCTTGAGCAGTTCGTCTCCGACCTGGACAATGCTGAACTCTTGGAGAAAGTGAACATTGACGCGGCAGAGGCACGGTACCTCGGAATTACCAGCACGCCCATGTTCGTGGTGAACGAAACGCCGATTTCCGGCGCGATGCCGGTGCAGGTGTTTCGCGACACGATCGACAGCGAACTGGCGAAGGCCGGACGCTAGACATGGATATTGGCTACGCTGGCGCCCTGATCGGTGGGATGCTGACACTTTTGAGCCCCTGCTCGGTCATGCTTCTTCCTGCGTTCTTCGCCTACGCGTTCGCGAAGCCGTCCGAGCTGCTTGCCCGTACCGGATTGTTTTATCTGGGTCTGATTACCACGTTGGTGCCGCTGGGAGTGCTGGCTGGCACGGTCGGAGTGTTTGTCACGCAAAATCGCACGGCTTTCGTCGGGATCGCCTCATTGCTCGTGGTGTTGATGGGTATCATCCAAATTTCTGGACTACGTTTTCCCACCTTCACCCGCGGCGGCGCGGCCGAAGGGACCTCGGCGGTATCGGTCTACGTCCTCGGCGCTGTCTACGGAGTAGCCGGAGTGTGTGCAGGTCCTATCCTTGGATCGGTGCTTACGGTGGCCGCCCTCGGCAGTAACGCCGTCTACGGGGGAGTGCTCTTAGCGATCTACGCGCTCGGCATGGCAGCGCCCCTGATCGTGCTCGCCTTGTTGTGGGACCGACTTTCACTGGGAAAGAGTCGCTGGCTGCGCCCCCGGATGCTCACTATCGGACGATGGGAGAACTCGTGGTTGATGATCGTATCCGGGATCCTGTCAATCCTGATCGGAGTCTTCCTGTTCCTCACCGACGGTACCGCGAGCCTCGGCGGAGTTTTGACCATCGGAGATCAGTTCGCTACCGAGGCCTGGGTACTCGATATGTCCTCACTCGTGACCAATTTGGGATTCGGGATCGCCGCGATCGTCGTGCTGGGCCTCATCGCGCTGGCCTACGCGGCTCGGAACCGTCGCACGCGCCGGCAGTGAATACCTCAAAAGCAAGAATGAGACGCGCTGCCGGAGCCGCAGCCGCCACGCTCGTTAGCGTTGTGTTGCTGGCCGCGTGTTCCGGACCTTAGTCGCAGCTCGGCGCTCATTGTGTCTCCGACGACGTCTCGCCCGCGGTCATGCTCAGCGCGCACGACGGTACTGTCAGTGTTGCCGAAGACGCGACGGGAGCGTCAGCGATCGAGTAGGGAAGTAATGGCACCGGCCTCATCGAGACGGCAGGCGTACTCACGGCTGTCGACACCACCACCGGAGAAATACACTGGGACGCGAACGCACTCTCACGCCCCACGGACGTCGAATCTTCCTCAGCGGTCTCGGGTGCCGTCAACGCATCTCAGGGCGGTATTGTCTTTCTGGACTGGGTCAACCCCGCGGGCGACACAGTCGTGAGCGCCCACAATCCGAGAACTGGCGCTATTCTCGCGGAATTTTCGGGGCATCTGGCCGGACCGTCAATCATTAACGAGTCATCAGAAAACCTCGCCGTGTCCTCCTTCCGTCCACCGGACGGGGCGACGATGCTCACCGCAATTGATCCGGACTCCGGAACGCTGTGGGAGCATGTTCTGGAGAGCGCCACTGCCCCGGTATCTGCCTCTGACAAAGTGATTACCTTCGTGGCGGGATGGGAAACGTTACGATCACCTCGTCCGACGGTCACCAGCAGCAACGCGGTCAGGAACGAATTCCGATGGCTGTTCTCCCTAACGGAACCGGGCTCTTTCCCACCCGGGACCCCTACGAGTACGTCCTGGCCATCCCTCAGCTCGACGGTCTTGAGGCTGACCGATAAAGACTAAAGATCACCGGGGTGAGAATGATGTGGTGACCGCGAAACGGTCGCCACGGACGACAGTCTCCCGCCATTCCACCGGACGTCCCGCCGCACGACCACACCGTTCAATGAAGAAAGCGGCAGTGCCGACCGGGCAGTCAAGAACTCGCGCCTGTTCGGCGGTAACGGTAATCGCTGTCAGGGTCTCCTGTCCGCCATCCAGCGTGATCCCACACCGGAGCGTCAGCTCCTGATAGAGAGCAGTGTTGCTGAAATCGACGTCGAGAAGACCGGCAGCGCGATCGGCAGGCAGCCAGGCGCTGTCAACGGCAAAGACATAGTCGTCAGCGAAACGACGGCGCTCAATATTGACCAGCGGAGCGTCGCCGGGCAGGTCGAGCCGGTCAGCAATCCGCGCGTCGACACGGATCTCGCACCGGATCAACTCGCTGTGCTGCCTCATCCCAGAGGCCTCAACTGCCGCAAACAAGCTGTAAACCGGCCCAAAGCGATGTTCTTCGCCGTGGTTGACGTGCACCACCGGGCGTTTACCCCGACTTGATGAAACCAGCCCCTCTCGACGCAGAGGGTTCAGCGCAAGTCGAACGGTACTCCGGCTCACCTGATATTCCGCGGTTAGTTGAATTTCACCGGGGAACGTGTCCGCGAATTCGCCCGAGGTTATCCGGTTGAGAATGTCGTCATGGACGCGCAACCAGAGTGGCTGGCCAGGCAATCTGGCCAGTCGTGCCCGGTCTGCTTCAGCCGCAGTTGACATGTGAGTTCCGCTTCTCCTCGGGCAATAGGTGCGCCAAAATGCAATTATCCCTTGCGTGCACTACGAGTGTGGGTCGTAACACCTATTCGACGTTGCTGCCACGAAATGCCGGTCAATATCGTGGGATTGGGTGGGGCGCTGGATGGGTGGACGTCACGGGCTTCGAGCTCTGCGTCGATCTCGTGCGGATCGAAAACAGGGCCAGTGCCGGGCCGCTTTCGCGGGTTGCCTGCCTTAGGGTCCGGTTTTGCAGCCCGCTGGTCGTCGGACTTTCCACAACCGGCTTCGGGCGCTTCGGATGGCCGCGCCCGTGGAATTAATTCCGCGATGTGATGGAAAAGTGATCTGGCACGACCTCCGAGTCCCGCGCCAACAATGCGAATTAGGAATTACGTGAACTACCCGCAGCCATTCGAACCCCTGAATCCCGTGAACACTGGGACTCAGGGGTTTTCCTTT
Organism: Cryobacterium sp. N21; assembly: GCF_002929575.1. Lineage (NCBI taxonomy): Bacteria > Bacillati > Actinomycetota > Actinomycetes > Micrococcales > Microbacteriaceae > Cryobacterium > Cryobacterium sp. N21. Next base: position 68,240 of record NZ_PJJQ01000029.1, read on the forward strand.
GCCCTGTTCACGCTCACCGAAATGCGGTGCTTGCGGCAAATCCTCAGACTCGGGTCAGTCGATCCCCGTATCCTCATATCAGCAAGGGGAGTATTCCGACACGGTCGGCTCGTCATTACGGATGCTTGGTGCATCCCGGGCCACCGGTTCTCGTTCGCGGGAATGGAAAAGACCTTGACGTCGTATCAGCGTCAAGATTGGAGCCCCCTGATGAACGTGTCCCTGCTCATCTGGACCATCACTATCCTCGTCACGATCGCCTTCTTCGTATTCGAGTTCTTTGCACATGTGCGAACCCCGCACGAGCCGACGATCCGGGAGTCCGCCTGGTGGTCGGCCTTCTACATCGGCCTTGCGCTGATGTTCGGCGTCGGAATCGGCATCGTCTCGGGGTGGACCTTCAGCGGTGAGTACTTCGCCGGCTACCTGACCGAAAAGGCCCTCTCGATAGACAACCTCTTCGTGTTCTTGCTCGTCATGACGGCCTTCGCCGTCCCGCGCGCCTATCAGCAGAAGGTTCTACTGATCGGCATCGCGCTCGCACTTGTCATGCGCGGAGTCTTCATCGCGGTCGGCGCGACCCTGATCGCGAACTTCTCCTGGATCTTCTACCTCTTCGGAGCGCTGCTGCTGCTGCTGGCCTACCGCCAGGCCTTCACGCATAGCGAGTCGAACCCGGCCAACGGCCGTCTCATGCGGTTTGTCAGGCGTCACCTGTCCGTGACCGACGAGTATCACGGCGACAAACTCTCGGTCCTGAAGGACGGCCGCCGGTTTGTGACCCCCCTGCTGCTCGTGCTAGTCGCGATAGCCTTCGTCGACCTGATCTTCGCTGTCGACTCGATCCCAGCGATCTTCGGCCTCACCGACGAGGCGTACATCGTCTTTACCGCGAACGCCTTCGCCCTCATGGGTCTGCGCCAACTGTACTTCCTCATCGGCGGCCTGCTGCAGCGCCTGGTCTACCTGGCTCAGGGACTCGCGGTGATCCTCGCATTCATCGGAGTGAAGCTCGTGCTGCACGCGCTCAAGCTCAACGAGCTGTCGTTCATCAACGGCGGCCAACCGGTGCCCTGGGCCTTCGACATCCCGATCTGGTTCTCGTTAGTATTCATCGGCACCACGATTGCGGTGGCTACCGTCGCAAGTCTCGTGAAGACCAGAGGCCAGCGAGCCCCCGTCACCGAACCCGTTGCCGCCGAGGTGAGCGACCGTTGAGCACCTAGGCAGCTCGCAAAACCTGCCGGCGAGCCCGCTACCCCAACCTGTTGAGCACATCCGCCTTCTATTCGCTGGACTACGCCATGTGGGCAGCAGGCACGGTATGCCACCCTCAATAGCAGAGAAAATGTTTGGTCAGACGCAATGGGTTCGTGTGGGGACGGCGGCTGACCGGTCGGGTTGGTGGTGCTTCGCCACGACCGCACCCGCTTGCCGCCAATCTGACGGCGAGCCCGATGATTGGCATTCCAATGATGTTCTCCCGATCCCTGCACGGAGGTCGACATCGGCTCCGAACCAGCCTCCGTGTCTGGGTCATCGGTCGAAGATCTCGACCAACAATGGCGAGATAATCGCCAAAGCTGGGAGCTTGCCACGCTGATTGCACTATGTGCGTCGTTGCACTTAGTGTAAGCACGTGACGTTTCAGAACACCGCCCCCGACCGCCGTGCCGAACTCAAGGCACGGTACCGCCAGGCGATTCTGGATGCCGCTGACGCGCTCATCCGCGAACGTGGTAAACCGCAATTCAGCGTTGACGAGCTTGCCGAGCGCGCCGACGTCTCCAGGCGCACCGTCTTCAACCACTTTGCATCACTCGACGACGTGATCATGACCACCTGCACCCGGGTTCTCAGCGCCACCGTTGATGAATTTCGTGCAGCGACAGCATCGACTCCAGCAGGCGATGGCAGCCGCGAAGGCCTGTTCGACGAACTCACGACGGCCCTTCGCAACATCGATCTGCCGCCGGTCGTCGCGTATCTAGCGGGGGTACTCAACGCGGAGGGCGAGAACGGTCGATCCCAACACGGCATCAGCGATGTTTTCACGCGCACCACCGAACAGCTCTCGACCGAGATCGCCGCTCGTACGGGCGCAATGGACGAATTCGAAGTTGCGATTCTGGTCAGCTCGGTGATGAACGGCATCGCCATCGTATCCGCCCACTGGCTGGTCCGAACGGGCGGCGCACTCGACGCCTCGTCGCGCGCAGTGTGGAACGAACTGCTCGACCGCCTCATGGTCACCGTCCGCACCGGCTACGCACCTTCCAACTGAAGTACTCGACTTGCCTGCTCGACCCCACAGCTCGATTCCCGATGATGCGACGCGAGACGCCACTCCGGTCACCCGACCACAACCCGACCTGCAGAAAGAACTTGAGATTATGGCATCGCTTCTCTACCGACTCGGTCGGTTTTCCGCTCGCCGAGCGTGGTTAGTCATCGTTTCGTGGGTGGTCATTCTTGGCCTAGCTGTGGGTGCATTCGCCCTCTTCGGCGGAACCCTCACGTCGTCCGTCAGCATCCCGGGCACCGCGACTCAGAAGGTCAGCGACGAACTTGCCGCCAAGTTTCCCTCCGCCAGCGGCGGCCGTGGCACCGTCATCTTGACCACGACGGATGACTCCGCCTTCACGGACGCGCAAAAGACCGCAATCGGCGACCTGCTCACGCGCACGGTCGACCTGGCCGACGTGAAAGCGGCGACGAACCCGTTCGATACCCAGGCCCAGATCGACGATCAGACCCAGCAGGTCGTCGACGGTCGCCGGAAGATCGCTGCTGGAACGGCGCAGCTCGACGCGGGGCAGGCGCAGATCGACGCGGCGACGGCCCAGGCCAAGGCCGGTCAGACGCAGCTCGATGCCAGCCGCGCGCAGGCCGAGGCAGCGGGACAACTCGCCGCCGCCCAGTCGACGCTGGACGCGCAGCAGGCGCAGATCGATGCGGGCACAGACGCGATTGCTGCCCAGCAGACGACACTCACGGCGAGCCGCACCGCACTCGCCTCCCAGAGCACCACGCTCGAGCAGGGAGCCGACCTGCTCGACCTGGCCTCCGGCATCCGTCAGGTATCGACCGACGCGACCACCGCGGTCGCGAGCGTGCAGTTCGACACCCCGCTCAACCTGGTTCCGGCCGAGTCGAAAGAAGCCGTGGTCGCTGAGATGACCGACGCGGGGATCGACGGCGTCACGGCTGAAGTCTCCAACGACATTGCCTCCAGCATTCCCGAGATTCTCGGTCCGGGCGAGATCGGCGGCGTGATCGTTGCGGCCATCGTGCTGTGGGTCATGCTCGGCACGCTGATCGGCGCGGGACTCCCGCTGCTGAATGCCCTCGTGGGCGTGGGCGTCGGAGTGCTCGCCTCGCTCGCTCTGTCGGGAACCGTCGAGATGCTCTCGGTCACACCTGTTCTGGGTGTGATGCTTGGGCTCGCGGTCGGCATCGACTACTCACTGTTCATACTCAACCGGCACCGAACCCAGCTGCGCAACGGCCTGCCAGTGCAGGAATCGATCGGGCTGGCCAACGGCACCTCCGGCAACGCGGTCGTGTTCGCCGGTGCCACCGTTCTGATCGCCCTGCTCGCACTCAACCTCACCGGTATCCCCTTCCTCGGCCTCATGGGCACGGTTGGCGCCGTCTGCGTCTTCGTCGCCATTCTCATTGCGATCACGTTGACGCCGGCGGTGCTGGGCCTGGTCGGCGCGAAGATTCTCACTAGGAAAGCCCGCGCCAAGGTCGGTCACGCCGAGCACCACGCCAAGGTTCCGTCCAAGCCCATGAATACGGTGCGAGCGGTCGTCACCGTGGTCGTGGGCATCATCGTGCTGCTCATCGTGGCTATGCCCGCGCTGTCCATGCGCCTCGGACTGCCCGCCGGCTCGTCGGAACCGCTGAGCTCGAGTGCGTACCAGGCCTACAAAATTGCTGACGAGAAGTTCGGTGCCGGCGTGAACGGCCCGCTGCTCGTGGTTGCAGACCTCGAAACCGCTATAACGGATGATGCGCTCCTCGCGGAACAGGTACGTATCGGAACCGCGCTGAAGGCGGAGAACGACGTGGTCGCGGTCGCGCCGATCGGAGCCTCCGATGATGACCTGCTGCTCGCGTTCCAAGTCATTCCGGCTGAGGGGCCGACCAGCGAATCGACCGAGCAACTCGTGCGGGACCTGCGCGGTCTGGACATCGACGGTGTCACCTCCCTCGGTGTGGCCGGCAATGCGTCGGGAAACATCGATGTGAGCGAGAAGCTGGCCGCAGCGCTTCCGCTGTACCTTCTCGTTGTCGTCGGGTTGTCGTTGATCATCCTGATCTTCGTGTTCCGGTCGATCCTGGTACCGATCACCGCGACTTTGGGTTTCGTGCTGTCGCTGTTCGCAGCGTTTGGCGCAATCACGGCGGTCTTCCAGTGGGGCTGGCTCGGGGCGGTGTTCGGCATCCACGACCCGGGGCCTATCCTGAGCTTCCTGCCCATCCTCGTCGTGGGTGTTCTGTTCGGGCTTGCCATGGACTACCAGCTGTTCCTGGTCAGCGGCATGAGGGAATCGTACGTGCACGGTGCCTCGTCGCGCTTGGCCGTGCAGCGCGGGGTTCATGCCGGGCGCACCGTGGTGATCGCGGCCGCGCTCATCATGGCCTCGGTCTTCTCCGGCTTCATCTTCTCGAACTCGGTGATGATTCAGTCGATCGGCTTCGGGCTCGGCATCGGCGTACTGCTCGACGCGTTCGTGGTGCGGCTGCTCATCATCCCGGCCGTAATGCACCTGCTCGGTGACGCGGCCTGGTGGCTGCCGAAGTGGCTCGACCGCATCCTGCCCAACGTGGATGTGGAGGGCGGGTCGCTCGAGCGAACGCACCCGGTGCCCCTGCCGAGCGAACCCGAGCGCGTCACGACACCGATCGTCTAGCCGGGCGGTCGGGCGACGGACCTGAGGTCTGTCGCCCGACCTGCACGGTGTCTAGAGGTCGACCTTGTCGTTCTCGCCCCCGTCATAGGGCTGGCCCGTGACTTTCGCCTTGACCAGGCTGATCACGGAGGCGATGCGCCCTCCAGGGGTGTCCCAATATTCCGCGCCGTCCGCGGTGAATTTGATGAGCACAATGTTGGGGTCCTCGGGACCCTCCGGGAACCACGCTTCGACCCACTGGTTCCACAATTCCGCCACCTTCTGCGAATCGTCGATCATTTCCGCGGTTCCCGAGAGGGAAACCCAGGTGTCGTTGGAGGCGAAAGACGCTCCCACGACCGGATCAGAACCGATCTCCGTCACGGTGTGCGAATCGCGGGTAGCGATAAACCACAGGTCACCGTCGAACTCGACCTCTTGTACCGTCATCGGGCGAGCCACGAGCTTGCCGCCCGGGCTCGTCGTGGTGAGCATGGCGAAACGAAACTCCTTGACCAGTTTTGCTACTTTCTGCACATCACGCGGGTCACTCATCGTTGCTCCTTCTTCATCGGTCGTGGCGCACCTGCGCCATCGGCGTCCACCGTACCCAGATTGTGAATTTGCGCGCGAGCGGGGGATGGTGAAGTAGTCGAGTGATCTGGCGGTCGGAGGCGATTCGCGGGGCAGGATAAAATGAAATTCACCTGCACGAGGAAGTGGTGGCGCAATCATTTGGAATCGGTCCCGGCGTCGTGCTGACGCTCACGAACACGTCAGTGAACCCGACGTGAACGCTGAGCTGCCCGACCTCGAGCGCACGGTTGACGAAGGCCTGCTGATCGCATTGTCGGCCGTACGAATGGCCGTGAAGAACGACATCATCGTGGGGGCACTGCGGGAGCACTTCGACTACGACTCCGGGCGGTACGCCGACAACGCCCGCAGCGAACTGCATCGGCTGGCTCGGCAGAACGAGGAGTATGCCCGGCGGGTCAGCCGAATGGGCCGCGACCTGGCAGCGATGAAGTGGCGCCTGAGCTTTACCGATGACCAACGCCACGATCTCAAGCAGTTTGCCCTGAGATTTCGCGTGCACGAACGGTTGACGCTCGCCCTCGACGCTGTTGCCGATGACAACGACCAGGTGGCCCGCATCGTGTCGAGTGCGCAGCGGTCAGCAAGCGAAGAGGTCAGCTCGGCGGTCTCGTCGAAGCTCATCGAGCTGGCCGTCGATCAGCGCGAGCCCGACTATGCCGAACATCGCGGCGAACGCCTGGAAGCGTTCGTGCTGATCAACCTCGCCATTCTGAGGGCCAAACACGACGCGGCGACCAGCCCGGAGTTCAACGAATACTAGTTGATCGCCTGGGCGACCAGCCGGTCGAACGTGGGCGTACTGACGACGACGAAGAGCACGACGTTGAAGAAGACCGTGACCCAAAACGCCTCGCGAAAGCTCTTCTTCTGGGTTTTGTGGCGCAGTACCTGCTGCGCCACGATGGCGCCGGGCCAACCGCCGATGAAACCCCAGAACAGCAGGGTGCGTTCCGACACCCGCCACCCGCCGAACCGCGCGCGACGCTTGTCGATCGCGTAGACGGCAAAACAAATCATGCTGGTGACCAGGTACGCCCCGGCCACCCAGAGCGGCCGGGGCCAATACACGGCGCCGACCAGATAGACGACGGCAAAAGCGGCAATCGCGAGGTAGCTCCCGCGTCCCGCAGCACGGCGGGAGCGGGTGATGGCCATGACCCCATGCTAGGTGCTACAGGTTCGGCAGAAACCGTTGTCAGACGCGCCGGCGCTCGCTGCGGGGGTCGGCTTCGACCCGGTCGACGACGTCGATGATCAGGGTCAGGCGATCTGATTCGGTATACCGCGGCGAGTTGCTCTCGACGATGCCGGTGCAGGCGAAGTGCAGCCAGTGCCGGCGCCGGCTCGACTGAACGGTTCCCGGCCACCCAGCGCCGTCATCGTGCGGGCGAACGGGGAGTCGACCTGGTCGAACAGGGCATACATTTCAATGCCGTGCGTGGCATCGAGCCCGAGCCCGAGCCCGAGCAGGTGCATGAGCCGCGGAGCGATGTCGAAGCGGTAGAAATGCACGGGGGCGAACCGAGAGTGCAACCCGGCGACGACGATGCTCGGATACCAGAAGGCATAGTCACCCCCGAAATCGGCGGCGGCGCGGCTGATCGGCAGGCCAGGATAGGCGGCCCGCATCTCGTCGTGGCTATCTTCGGGGGCGTGGTTGAACAGGGCCTGGATACGCCACGGCGAGCGGGGGAGCACGTTGGCCCGGCCGCGAAAAAACGCACCCTCGCGATCATTCGTGCCGATGATCAGCGGTACCCGGTGGGCGCGGCCGTCGCGAAAAGCGTCGAACGGATGCTCCGGCAGGAAGGTGCCGCCAAATGAGCGGATGTTCGCTCGCACCCACTCGAGGGCGGCCACCTGATCGCGCAACCCCAGATTGTTCTCAATCGGGCGGTCCGGCGTGGAATACCGGCTGAAGTCGAGGTATCTTAGGGCGCCGAGTCGGTAAATCAAACTCACGTAGACGACGCGGCCACTGCTCACGAAGCCCTCGCCCTGGCCAGGAAAATCCTGGGCAGAACCGGTGTTGTAGCCGCCGCCGTGCACGAACACCATGACGGAAATCGACAGCCGCTTGCGCCGGGGAACAGCGGGGGAGAGCACGTTCACCGTCAGGTAGTCCTCGCTGGAGCGCACGCGTGGGCTGGTTCCCTTGAACTGGCCGCGTTACGGCTGCGGGGCGACGTCGCCGTAGCGGGAGGCGTCCCGCACTCCCGGCCACGCGATGACGGGCTGCGGAGCGCGAAAGCGTCGATCACCGACCGGCGGAGCGGCATAGGGAATGCCGCGCCACGCCAGAACAGCACCTTCACGGATGCCGCGCACCATGCCGCCGGTGACGCGCACGTCGAGCGCGCTCGGCGCGGGTACAGGTGGAACCAGGGAAGACTCTGTCGAAAGTGTTTGGAGTGCCACTGGGTTCCCCGATCTGTTGAATTTTGCTGCTGACTCTTACCTATATTCCGGGTTCGGCTCAAACCCGAAGCGTTCGCCGCGGTCCCAGTCCTGGCGCAGGTTGCCGAAAGCCGGGATGCCGCCGTTCTTCTTCAAGATTGAGGCGAGGTGCATGAGGTTCCAGCTCATGAAGGTGGTGTTGCGGTTGGTGAAGTCGTTCTGCGGGCCGCCGGAGCCCTCGTCGAGATAGCTCGGGCCTGGGCCTATTTCGCCGATCCAGCCGCTGTCGGCGGCGGGAGGAATCGAGTAGCCAATGTGTTGCAGACTGTACAGCAGGTTCGACGAGCAGTGTTTCACGCCGTCTTCATTGCCGGTGATGATGGCGCCGCCGACCTTGCCATAGAAGATGTACTGGCCCTTGTCATTGAACTCGCCCGAGTGGGCGTAGAGCCGTTCCACGATGCGTTTGGTCACCGAGCCGTTGTCGCCGAGCCAGATTGGCCCGGCCAGAACGAGGATGTCGGCAGCCTGCACCGTCGTGAACAGCGACGGCCAGGCATCCGTTTGCCAGCCGTGGTCGGTCATGTCGGGGTAGACGCCGGTGGCAATGTCGTGGTCGATGGCGCGAATCAGGTAGACCTGCACGCCCTGCTCCCGCATGATGCGCGCGCTGAGGTCGACAATGCCCTGGGTGTTGCTGACCTCCGGGCTGCGCTTGAGGGTGCAGTTGATGAAGACTGCTCGCAGGCCGGAGTAGTCAAAGGATTCTCGTTCGGCGGGGCTCGTCTTGTTCACCCGGTTATTAAATCACTCGACTCGAAAGGATGACAGGGGTTGATTTTGGCGTCGCGGGCGCGCCACAACCGGGCGATTCTACCTGGTGGTCGAAGCGTCCGGCGGCCATGAGCGGATGCTGCTGGCTAGGCGGTGCCACCTCCACGCGCAATCAGGCCGCGTGCAATCAGGCCACGACCGGCCAGGCCAAGTTCGGCCAGGGCGAAAAGGAGGCCCAGCGCGAGGAATGGCAGTGGCGTTGTTCCCGTGCTCGCCAGGGTGGAACCGGCCAGCGTTGACCCGAACAGCGGCGTCAGTCGCAGCGCGGCGAGAGAAGAATTACCCGTGCCTCGTGCGGATGAATCGGTGCCGAGGAGCGTGAGCGGCACGACCTGAGTGCCACCGAGAAAGCTGTCGGTTCCCGTGGTGGTCGAAGCGACGGAGGCGGTAGCCCCGCCCGGGGTCGATGAAGCGTTCGTTGCCCCCTCGGACTTGGAACCGCCCCCCACGCTGATCGCGTTGCCCTGCACCGTGACCGGCGCGGCCAGATTCGCGAGAATCTGTGTGCCGCCGAGCGTGCTGTTTGAGCCGGTCGTGGTCGGCGCGACCAGGTCGGTTACGCCCCCCCTTTGTGGGTATCGATTTGGCCTCAGGTGAACACTTTCCCCGAAAAGCGCCATCGAATCTGAGTCATTCCCAGAAATCTCTTGAACATCGACAGCCCAATGGCGCTAAAAGATCGGCGCCGGCACCCTGCTGCCCACCCGGATGGAACGGGAAGTCCTCGATAGCTGGTATAGTTTTCAAGTTGTCTCCGGGCGTTACAGTTCGCGAGATTGGCATGCGCTCGTAGCTCAACGGATAGAGCATCTGACTACGGATCAGAAGGTTGGGGGTTCGAATCCCTTCGGGCGCACAGGTAGCCCCCGTCTCATCAGGCCTTAGGCCTGTAAGGCGGGGTTTTTTCGTTTACACGCCTTGCAACGAGGGTTGGAATAGTACCCCGTCAAGGGTAGAGCGAAACTTCCTCAAACCGGCGGGTTCCTTCGCTGACGGGAGCTCAGCGAAGAACGTTCAAAATCTCACGAAACAGGTACTCCTCTGCAACGTGGTCATGTCATTGTCGATGACAAGGCCACATGTGCGTTCATTTATTGACGACATCGTCAAAATGCGGCACTCTTGGATACATGCCGGTTCGACCAACAAGGAACCCAGGGTCGCAGAGCGCCCTACGACTGTCGAACCAACAGCGAATCCTATCCAACTTGGTCTCCTCCGGACCCACGACGCAGGCCGATATCGCCCGCAATACGGGGCTCTCTAACGCCACGGTCTCGAACATCGTCAAAGTGCTCGTCGAGCGCGGACTGGTCTCGACGTCGCCCACGACGAGCTCCGGCAGGCGTGCCCAGCTGGTCAGCCTGAAGTCGACCGACGGCGCGGTCTCGGTCGGAATTGATTTCGGGCGCCGCCACGTGCGTATCATCGTGGCCACGGTCGATTACCGGGTGATCGGCGAGAAGGACGTCGAGATCCCGCTCGGCTACACGGCGGCCGAGGCGCTCGACATCGCAGCCAACCTGCTCACCTCCACGCTCCTGCAAGCTGGCGTGCAACGCTCGGCCGTGCTCGGCGTGGGCGTCGGCGTGCCCGGGCCCATCGATAGCCGCACGGGCACCGTCGTCAAAGGTGCCATCCTGCCCGAGTGGGTCGGCGTCACGGTCAGAATGGTGGAGGAGAGCTTCGAGCTGCCGGTGTACCTCGAGAACGACGCCAACCTCGGCGCCCTAGCCGAGTCCACCTGGGGTCCGCACGCCGGCACGCCCACCGTCGTCTTCATTAAGGTGGGCACCGGCATCGGCGCTGGCCTCATCTTCAACGGAAGACCGTTCCTTGGACACATCGGTCTGACCGGTGAAATCGGCCACACTCCCATCCATGAGCACGGACTCCTGTGCCGCTGTGGCAACCGCGGATGCCTTGAGACGGTGGCCTCGACGGCCATCATGATTGACATGCTCTCGCGTGCCCTCGATCGGCCGGTGCGCACGCGCGACATCGTGCGCCTCGTGCTCGCGGGCGACGAACGCGCCATCCGCGTGGTCGACGACGCCGGCTTCGCCGTCGGCCGGTCGATCGCTGCGATAGCCAACCTCGTCAACCCGCACACCATCATTGTCGGCGGTCCGCTGGCCGATCTGGGGGAGATGCTGCTGAGTCCGATCCGCCGCGGACTCCAGCGCTACGCCGTGCCGATGATCGTGGAGACCACGGAATTGGTGATGTCGTCGCTGGGCGAGCGAGCCGAGGCACTCGGCGGCGCGGCGCTCGTGCTGCAACACTCGGGGATTCACCCCACCCTAAGCTGATCGTTGCCATGTTTTTGTGTTCACAAGTTGACGACAACGGGCGTGGGGTTTAGATTCTAAAATGGGGCCACAATATCGTGGTCCTGCCAGACGAGGAGGTCAGACGTGGAGACGTCTCACAACAGTCACCCCACCATCCTGGAGATGCAGTCCATCACCAAGGAGTTCCCGGGCGTGAAGGCCCTCGACAAGGTGTCTCTCACCGTCAGAGCCCAAGAGATCCACGCGATCTGCGGCGAGAACGGTGCGGGCAAGTCCACGCTGATGAAGGTGCTCTCCGGCGTGTACCCCTTCGGAACCTACGACGGCGAGATCGTCTACGAGGGCTCGGTCGTGCGCTTCCGCGACATCAAGCAGAGCGAGGCCGCCGGCATCGTCATTATCCACCAAGAACTTGCGCTCATCCCTGAGCTCTCGATCACAGAGAACATCTTCCTTGGCAACGAGCCCGGCCGAGGCGGCATCATCAACTGGGTTGAGGCCCAGCGCCGTTCGGTCGAACTGCTCGCCCGTGTCGGACTCGATGACGACCCAGACACCCAGGTCAAGAACATCGGCGTCGGCAAGCAGCAGCTCGTCGAGATCGCCAAGGCTCTCAACAAGAACGTGAAGTTACTCATCCTCGACGAGCCCACCGCCGCGCTCAACGAAAACGACTCGCAGCACCTGCTCGACCTGATCCTCGGTCTTAAGGGTAAGGGCATTTCGTCGATCATGATCTCCCACAAGCTGAACGAGATCGAGCAGATCGCCGACCAGATCACGATCATCCGCGACGGTAAGTCGATCGAGACCCTCGACGTGAAGGCCGACGGCGTCGACGAAGATCGCATCATCCGGGGCATGGTCGGGCGTACGCTCGGGAATCGTTTTCCCGAGCACTCCGCCAAAATCGGTCAGGTCTTCTTCGAGGTGCGCAACTGGACGGTGCAGCATCCGCTCACCACCGAGCGTCTCGTCGTGAAGAATTCGAGCTTCACCGTGCGCCGCGGCGAGGTCGTCGGGTTCGCCGGGCTGATGGGTGCCGGCCGCACCGAGCTCGCGATGAGCTTGTTCGGCCGCTCCTACGGCAAGTTCCTCTCCGGCCAGGTCTTTAAGGACGGTGAGGAGATCAAGTTGCGCACCGTCTCCGAGGCGATCGGCCACGGCATTGCCTACGTGAGCGAAGACCGCAAGTCGCTCGGCCTCAACCTGCTCGACACCATCAAGCGCTCCATTGTGTCGGCCAAGCTCGGCAAAATCTCCCGCGGCATCGTGGTGAACGAGTTGCAGGAGACGCGGGTCTCTGAGGAGTATCGCAAGAGCCTGCGCATCAAAACCCCCACAGTCGAGGAGGGTGTCACCAAGCTGTCCGGCGGAAACCAGCAGAAGGTCGTGCTGGCGAAGTGGATGTTCACCGATCCAGACCTGCTGATCCTCGACGAGCCGACCCGCGGCATCGACGTGGGGGCCAAGGCCGAGATCTACCAGATCATCCGCGACCTCGCGGCGCGGGGCACTGGCATCATCATGATCTCGTCTGAGCTGCCCGAACTCCTCGGCGTCTCCGACCGCATTTACACGATCTTTGAAGGAAAAATCACCAACGAACTCCCGGTCGCCCAGGCCGATCCCGAAACCCTCATGCGCAGCATGACCTCGGACTCACAGAAAGTAGTCGCGTAATGAGCGCATCCGATACTGAGAAAAGCGGCCGATCCAACATCCGTGACCTGAAGAAACTGTTCGGCGGCGGTGGTTCCCTCAAGCAGTTCGGCATCCTCGGTGCCCTCGTCGTCATCATCATCATCTTCCAGATTTGGACGGGGGGTAAGACGCTGCAGCCCGGCAACATCATCAACATCGTGCAGCAGTACTCCTACATCCTGATCTTGGCGATTGGCATGGTGATGGTGATCATCGCCGGCCACATCGACCTCTCGGTCGGCTCGGTCGCGGCTTTTACCGGCATCATCGTTGCCCTCGCCATGCAGGACTGGAACTTCCCGTGGTGGGCCGGGATTATCCTCGGCATCGTTGTCGGTGCGCTGATCGGTGCCTGGCAGGGATTCTGGGTCGCCTATATCGGGGTCCCGGCGTTCATCGTGACACTGGCCGGCATGCTCATCTGGCGCGGTGGCAACCAGTTCATCGGCGACTCGGCCACTGTGCCCGTCGGCACGGGCTTCCAGGGCATTGGCAAGGGCTACCTCCCCGAGTTCGGGCCGAATTTCGGCGTCAACAATGCCACGATGCTCCTCGGCATTCTCGTCGTGTTGATCCTCATCGGCCTCGAGGTGCGTGGCCGCCGCACCCGCAATGTGATGGGCGCGAAATCCGATCCCGTCTGGCTCAGCGTGCTCCGCGTCCTCATCCTCGGCGGCGTCGTCCTGGTGGCCGCCTACCTGTTCGCCACCGGCCGCGTTGGCACGAGCTTCCCGGTTTCCGGCATCATCCTCGCCGTGCTGGTCGTGGCGTACTCGTTCCTCACGAACCGTACGACCATCGGACGCCACATCTACGCGGTCGGCGGCAACAAGCACGCGGCTGAGCTGTCGGGCGTCAATTCGAAGCGCGTCAACTTCTTCGTGATGATGAACATGTCGGTACTGGCCTCGCTGGCCGGCATGATCTTCGTCGCTCGCTCGCAGGCCTCCGGACCGTTCGACGGAACCGGTTGGGAGCTCGACGCGATCGCCGCGGTGTTCATTGGCGGCGCGGCGGTCTCCGGCGGTATCGGAACCGTCGCCGGCTCCATCATCGGTGGACTCGTGATGGCCGTGCTGTCGAACGGGCTGGCGCTCAAAGGCATCCAGTCCGACCTCGTGCAGATCATCAAGGGCCTCGTACTCCTGATCGCCGTCGGCGTCGACGTCTACAACAAGTCACAGGGACGTCCGTCGATCATCGGGCTGATGACGCGCAACAAGAGCGGCCAAGGGCTAACCGACAACTCCACCTCAGCGCAGGTCACGCCGGGCGGCGGAACGCCGGACACCGCGGTGCCGGCCGACCTCAAGAAATAATTCTCACCCACTGATTCAGACTTCCACCCTTCACCACCACACACAGAAAGAAAGACAACCTCATGAAGAAGATCCTTCTTGCTGCGACCGCCGTCATGGCAGTTGCAGCACTCGGCCTCACCGGCTGCTCCTCCGACACCGGACGCGGCAGCGCGGCAGGAACCGACGCGCCTGCCAGTGGCTTCAGCGCCGACTCCCTCATCGGCGTCGCACTTCCCGACAAGACCAGTGAGAACTGGGTCCTCGCCGGCAGCCTCTTCGAAAAGGGACTAGCCGACGCTGGCTTCAAGGGCGACGTGCAGTACGCCGGTGCCAGCAACGCGGTCGCCGACCAGCAGCAGCAGATCTCCACCATGGTTACCAACGGCGCCAAGGTCATCATTATCGGCGCCAAGGACGGCGCGCAGCTCAGCACCCAGGTGGCTGACGCCAAGGCCGCGGGCGTGACCGTTATCGCGTACGACCGCCTCATCCTGAACACCGACGACGTTGACTACTACGTCGCGTTTGACAACTTCAAGGTTGGGCAGCTCCAGGGACAGGCTCTCCTCGACGGCATGGCCGCCAAGTTCCCGGACAAGACCAGCTACAACGTGGAGCTCTTCTCAGGTTCCGCCGACGATTCGAACTCCGCGGTCTTCTTCAACGGCGCCATGGACGTACTCCAGCCGAAGATCGACGACGGAACCCTGAAGATCGTCTCCGGCCAGACTGACATTGGCCAGACGGCAACCGACGGTTGGAAGCCGGAGAATGCCCAGCGTCGCATGGACACCCTCATGCAGGGCACGTACCAGACCGAGTCCGTCGACGGCGTCCTCTCGCCGAACGACACCCTCGCCCGCGCCATCATCACCTCGGTGCAGGATGCCGGCCAGGCTGAGCTCCCCGTCGTGACTGGTCAGGACTCCGAGGCCGCCTCGATCCCGCTGATCATGTCCGGCGTACAGTACTCGACCATCTACAAGGACACCCGCGCGCTGGTCAAGGAAGCCATCGCCATGGCATCCGCTTTGCAGTCTGGCGACAAGCCCACCGTCAACGACACCAAGTCTTATGACAATGGCAACAAGATCGTCCCCGCTGACCTGCTCACGCCAGTCATCGTTACCGCGGCTAACGCTGTCGAGGCGTACGCGGAGAACCCCGAGCTGTCTCAGCTCACCAAGTAGCACCCGTTAGTTACGAAGAGACCGGTCGACCCCCCTCGGGGCTGGCCGGTCTCTCCCGTTAACGCCATCGCGCACTCGACGCTCTGTGGTTGCGGAAGTTTTTCGGGCGCAGCGGAATTTATCAAGGTGCATGAGGCCAGTGGGAGTTTAGGCGGCTAGTTCGAGCCCGTCGTTCTCGGCGGGTTTGTCGGCGGGTTTGTTGATCCATGCCGTCGCGGGAATGGTCAGAATCTTTGGTGCTTGGCTGGTGCTGAATCGCTCGGGGAAGCGTGCCCTGGCCGCGTCCAGGGTCGCTGCACGTTCGACGGCCTTCGCCTCGGCGAGGCCGTAGTGCACGTCGGCGGGCGTATTCAGGCCGATCCCGGAATGGCGGCGGTTCTCTGGGGGTTGCGGGGTTTCGAGAGACCTCGCGGTCACTTTTTTCCCAGATCGGAGGACAAATATGTGGTCGTCACGTGCGCGACTGATGTTGCGCACGTGGGCTTGGTGTGGTCAGGTTTGGCCTCTGCTGGTGTTGATTTGCGTCATGATTTCGCGATTGGCGCCGCGGGTAGCGGCGAGGTCCTGGTGGCGGTCGCTCGGGGCATCCCGACCAGGTCGGCCGCGACGCGAGTGGAGGTTCCTCGGCTGGCCAGTTCGCGGTAGGCGGTCAGTACGGCAACGCGCACGGTGTTTCGTCCCGCGAGCTCTTCGAAAGACTTTCGAGTAGCTCGTGCATTTTTGACAT
The DNA here is from genome assembly GCF_002929575.1 of Cryobacterium sp. N21. Classification (NCBI taxonomy): domain Bacteria; kingdom Bacillati; phylum Actinomycetota; class Actinomycetes; order Micrococcales; family Microbacteriaceae; genus Cryobacterium; species Cryobacterium sp. N21. The sequence continues at coordinate 84,188 of NZ_PJJQ01000029.1, forward strand.
GATCTCCAACGCCACCCCCGTCATTTCCAGACGCTGCTCGGTCTTGCTCAGCTGGCGGCGCAGCCGGACGATTTCCGCCTGCTCCGGCGTTAACCGGCCAATCTTCTCACCGGGTTTCTTCCCCGCAAGAGCACCGGCGTCACGCAGCTTGCGCCACTCCGTGATCTGCGAGGTAGACAGCCCTTCGGTGCGCAGATAGGCGCCGCCCTTGTGGTTCTTGATAGCCGCGTCTTACGCGGCGAGGTGCGTCAGCTTCTGCGCTGGGCTGAACGACCTTCTCGAGGTCGGACCACCAGCTCGGGGTCCCATCCTGGGAGGTGATGAGGTCGATGTCGAGACTGATTTCGCCTCCGACTCGAACGAACGTTGCCCACCCGCCGATGAGGATGGATGGCTCGAGGTCGTGACCCAGCCGGTCGACGAGTGCGCGGATGACTCCGTGCTCGTCTTCGTAGAGGTTAGGCACTGGTGCGTTGCTCCCAATCGGCGTCGGCGAATAGTTTTGCTTTCAGCGCACGGGTGAACTCGGCCGCCTGCCATCCCGGTCTCGCCCACAGGTCGGCGTAGGTTTGCGCGAGGCTGGCGTATCCGGAGCGCCAGGTGCGTGCCGCGACCGGATCTTCGGAGAGGATGATGACCTCATCGCCCACAGGAAAGTCAGGCTGCGCAAGTGCTTGGGTGGTGTAGACGATCCGTCGGCCGAGATCGGCGACGGTGTTGCGGCCACCGAGGTAGTGCACAGCAGCTCTGCTGCCGCTCAGTGCGTAGTCGACCGTCACATCGTCCAAAAATTCTTGGGTAGCGGGCAGGGTTGTCGACACCATCGTGTCGGCTCGCAGGCTGCGATGGGCGGCGAAGGCTTCGAGAAGCTTTCCCGGGGAGACGACGGTGTATCCGCGACGCGAATTGGCGCGAACAGCTCCGATGTCGAGAAGTCGGCCCAGCGCCTGATGAGTGGTGGACGGCGCTACGGCAGCCGCGTCGGCGAGAGCGCCGATGCTGGCCCAGTCTCGTTGATCGTCCAGCGCGGCGTCGGCCAACGTGCGCCAGACTATCTCCACGTTCTTCGTCGCACCATCATTGCCTTTTTCATAAAAATACGGAAGGCAATATCCGTATTTACATGGAAGAGACCATGGGTCTTGGAATCCCGATGTTGGCGGGCGCACTGCTCGAATCCCGTATTTGCTACCGTAAGCGTGACGGCGGCTGGCGATGTCGCCGTCGCGGCAGCAGTGCCGCAATTGGCAACGGGAGTCCACAAAAGCCTGATCAAACCGCTAAACCTGAACGCTGCTGATCGGTATTCAATAGTGGAAAAAACCACGACCCTAGATCAGAAGGTTGGGGGTTCGAATCCCTTCGGGCGCACAGATTCAGCCCCGTTTGACGTTACGTCGAGCGGGGCTTTTTTGTGAGAATCCGGCCAGGCCGACGCAACCTACGTAGAATCGGTCTCGTGTCCCTTCCCCGCTTCCTGTTCGCTGACCAACTCGGCCCGCACTACGACGACGGCGGGCCGATTGTGCTGGTTGAGGCGTCTGCCGTTCTCGAGCGTCGCACGTATCACCGGGCCAAGGCGCACCTCATCTTGAGTGCGCTTCGCCACCGAGCCCGCGAGTTGGGCGATCGCGTCGAGTTCCTGCGGGCAGAGCACTATCGGGACGTTCTCGCCGGTCGCGAACTGGAGGTGATCAACCCCACGTCGTGGGGTGCGCGCGCCCTGGTCGCCGAATTGGGGGCATCCGTTTTGCCCAGCAGGGGGTTTGTGACGAGCGAGCAGGACTTTGCTCGCTGGGCTGACGGACGACCGGCATCCCGACTCGTGATGGAGCAGTTCTACCGACACGTGCGAGCGAAAACGGGCGTCCTAATGCGGGGACCGGAGCCGGAGGGCGGCCGCTTCAACTTCGATCACGACAATCGACAGGCGCCCCCGCGAAATGCGGTCGGTCTCGGCCTGCCCGACCCGTGGGCTCCGGTGGAGGATGACATCGACGACGACGTTCGTCGCGACCTCGACGAGCTCGTCAGGGACGGCCGAGTGCACCTGATCGGAGCGGATGGTCCGCGTCGTTTCGCGGCGACCCGCGCGGAAGCGCTCGCGGCGCTCGATGATTTCATTGACACCCGTTTGTCAGACTTTGGGCCCTTTGAGGACGCGTCGCTGACCGGAGACAGTACGATGGCACACTCGCGGCTGAGCGTGCCACTCAACCTGGGCCTCCTGCACCCGCAGGAGGTCATCGACGCTGTCGTCGCTGCCTACGGTGCCGGTGGCGTGCCGCTGGCGAGCGTTGAGGCGGTGGTGCGCCAGATCATGGGCTGGCGGGATTGGGTCTGGCACCTGTACTGGCACCTCGGTGAGAACTACGTTGCCCGGAGCAACTTCCTCGCCGCCCACGAGCCCCTGCCGCCAGCGTTCCTGCAGTTGGATGGTGCTGCCGTCGAAGCGCGGTGTTTGAGTCACGTGCTCGATGAAGTGTCCCGCACCGGGTGGGCGCATCATATTCAACGTCTGATGATTCTCGGCAACTGGTCGCTTCAGAGGGGATATGAGCCGTCGGCGCTGTCGGATTGGTTTATCAATGCTTTCGTCGACGGAACGCCGTGGGTTATGCCGGCAAACGTTGTGGGTATGTCCCAGCACGCGGACGGCGGAATAGTCGCCACGAAGCCTTACGCCTCGGGTGGCGCCTACATTGCGAAGATGACGGATTTCTGCGGCAGCTGTCGGTTCAATCCGAAAATCAGGCTGGGGCCACAGGCCTGCCCATTCACGGCTGGCTACTGGGCGTTCCTCGATCGCGTGGAACCGCGCATCCGGGGTAATCACCGCATGGCTCAGCCACTAGCCGGTCTGAGGCGGCTCGCGGACCGCGACGCGGTTGTCGCCCAGGAGCGTGCGCGCACCCGCTGGTAGGCCTACCCGGCGAAAGCGGTACTCGGCAGGTCGCGCTCGCCGGCGATGATCGCGTCGACCAAGCGACGGGCGACATTCGCTGGGCTGTATCCCGTGGGCAGCCGTGGCGCTGACCCCTGGATCGGCCGGGTCGCCAGTCCGGTTTCGGTATGCCCGGGTCGGGCATCGAGAAAGCGGATGCCGTCCCGCCGCAATTCCCGGCCCGCCGCCTTGCCGAATGCCGCGAGGGCGGCCTTCGACGCCGAGTACGCCGCCATGTTCGCAGTCGGACTCTCGCTCACCACGCCGCTGAGAGTGAGGAAGAACGGATCGCGATGCGCGCCGGAGGATTCGACCAGGGCGGGATAGGCGGCCCGAAGCAGGCGCATGGGTGCCGTCGCGTTGACCGCCAGAAGAGCATCGATCGTTTCGTCCGAGACCTCAGCCATCGGTCCGAAGGCGACGAGTCCGGCGGCGTTCACGATTCCGTCGAGGCGGCCATGAGCGGCCAGGGCCGCGGCCACGAGCTGGGCGGCCGTGCCCGGATCCCGCAGGTCGCCGGTGATGGGGGCTCCGGCGATTCCGGTCTCGCTGATGCGTTCCGGATGGCGACCGTGCAGGGTGAGCAGGGCGCCATCCGCGCTCAGGAGTCGCGCGATCTCACGGCCCAAACCGCCGGTGGCACCGATGACGAGAATGGATGAGCCGGCGAGAGAAGTCATAGTGTCAGAGTAGACGGGATGCTGTGTGGTTGCGCAAGATTAGGCTTTCCACCCCCAAGCTGGGATACGATCGGCAGACGTGAGCAAAACTCAACGAGTCTGTATTCGTTTTATCTTTCAAAGATCCGATACGTGCTTGCGCCTGAGTTTCTCACCGGGCAATGTTCGGGCGCCCGGTGAGGAAGGCATTCCTGCGAGGGACTGCCTCGGTGGGACGAGGGGTAGGGCCCTCGTTCCATCGCCCCACCTTTCGCCTAGCCCTGGCCCGCCCCGTCGTCGCTGGGACAATCGATGCGCAGCTTGTCGCACAGCACGGTCAGCTGCTCCAGCTCGGTTTCACTGAGCGTCTCTCCGATCCGCTCGGCAATCGACCTCATGTGATCAACGGCGACCCGCCGAAACAGCGCGAGGCCGGCATCGGTCAGCTCGATGATGGCGCCGCGCCCGTCGGTCGGGTCGGTGTGCTTGTGCACATAGCCGCGCGAGACGAGGCGGTCCACGAGCCGGCTCACGCTCGGCTGCGTCAGCAGCACGTGCTGGTTCAGATCACGCAAGCGGATGCGCCGGTCCGGCTGCCGAGACAAGTTGAACATCACGTCGTACTCATTGAGGGAGATTTCCTTGGAGGGAAAATTCGACGCCAGACTGCGCATGATGGCGACCTGGGCCCGAAACAGGGACTCCCACGCGCCCACCGCAATCGTTCGATCCACCACCTGCGCCTCCTTGCCTCGTTTACCACGTCGTTCTCCAAGAATAGAGACTCGAGCGGGGCGCGGGCACCGTGCGGGCCGTGGGCCAGCATCTGCCAGGCCGGACAACAGTCAGGTTCTTGGCATGAAACTCGCAGGTGATTTTGTTGACGAAAGGTGGCGCCCGTTACCTATTCGTTATATGTTTTAGGTGCGTCAACCGTTTGCTGTGGCGGAAGACGTGAAATGTGATTGCAGGACACTCTTGGTGCAAGGGAAGAGGGTCAGTCGTAGCCTCTGCGACTGACCCTCAGTCCGTTAACGCGGCATCACGCGATGCCCGCCAGACCGGCTTAGAACAGGTCGGGGCTCGGCGTGGTCGACTGGCGGATGGCGACGTCCGCGTGGCGGTCGAAGCGATAGCCGACGCCGCAAACCCGCGTGATCGATTAGAACAGGTCGGGGCTCGGCGTGGTCGACTGGCGGATGGCGACGTCCGCGTGGCGGTCGAAGCGATAGCCGACGCCGCGCACGGTGCGCACGATGTCTTCGTAGCGCCCGAGCTTGGAGCGCAGGCGACGAACGTGCACGTCGATGGTGCGCTCGTTCGGGGTGTCTTCTTCATCGGCGGAGTTCCAGAGCGCGGAGATGATCTCGGCCCGGTCGATGGTGCGGCCCTCGCGCAGTACGAGGTACTGCAGCAGTTCGAACTCCTTGTAGGTCAGCGCGGCCGTCTCGTTGTCGAGGATGACGCGCTTGCGGGAGATGTCGACGACTACACCGCTGCGAGCGCGGTCGAGCTCTTCGGGCTCTGCGCGGTGCGCAGCAAGTGCGGACGGGTCCTGCAACGCGAGACGCACGACGTCCACGTCGCGTCCGCCAGCACCCTCCGGTGCCAGTGCGACGGCGGCATAGGTTTCGGCGGAGGGAGCGATGCCGGCGGCCAGGGCCTTGAGCGCCTCAACGATACGGTTCAGGCTCGTGCCGGCTGCGGCCGCCTTGGCCTCGTCGATGCCGACGTAGAGCACGAAGCCGCGAGCCTCGGTGCCGGTCGGTACGGCGCGAATGCGCGGTGCGGCAACCGGCGGAGCCAGGGTCAGCTCGGGGCGGTTGAAGTGGGCGGGGCGAGTGGCGTGGATTTGTGCGAGAGACATGAGGGGTCCTTGACTGTTCGATCGAAGGGAGCTCGACGGATGCGCGAAAGCGCTGCTTCGTGGTGGCTCCGGATGGCCCGTGGGGCCGGAGGGCGAGTGCTTCAAACAAGCGCTCGGGGCGTCGGTCTGACGAATGAAATCAGTCAGGAACAGGACGCCTAGGGGGAAGTCTCGGTTAGCGGCACATTCGGCAACAGCGGATGGCGGGGGTGCCGGCCATCATCATGGCGGCAGTCCCGGGGGCCTCGAGGGAGGTCAGGGGGCGTGCGCTGGTTGTCATAACTGCGAGTAAAGCGGAATGTGACGCCGTGTGTCAATTTGGCGTCGCGGTAAGTCGCCGCATGACGCGCACCACGTTCGCGGGGCACCGCCCATTTAGGCGAATCCGTGCACAATCACGACTTTGTGAAATATTCCATGCTCAGGATCTACTCAATCAAAGATTATTGATGTGAACCGGGTCTGGCGTGTTGCCGGTCGCAGAACCTGCGCGCGCCGGCCGGGTCTCGTCGATCAGGAGGAAGGCCGGGGCGTCAGACCAGGCCGTACAACCGGTCGCCGGCATCGCCGAGGCCGGGCACGATATACCCCTGCTCGTCGAGCTTCTCGTCCACGGCACCGAGCACAATCGTCACTTCGCGGCCGGCCAGGGCTTTCTCCACGGCGGCGAGCCCTTCCGGCGCGGCCAGGATGCAGATGGCCGTCACGTCGACCGCGCCGCGGTCGAATAGAAAGTTGATGGCGGCAATGAGCGAACCGCCGGTGGCGAGCATCGGGTCGAGAACGAAACACTGCCGATCCGAGAGATCGTCGGGCAGGCGCTCGGCGTAGGTCGTCGGCTGCAGAGTCTCTTCGTTGCGCGCCATGCCCAGAAAGCCAACCTCGGCGGTCGGCAGCAACTTGACCATGCCCTCGAGCATGCCGAGGCCGGCGCGCAGAATCGGCACGACGAGCGGTTTCGGGTCGCTGATGCGCACGCCTTGGGCGGCAGACACGGGGGTCTGCACGGTGACGGCCTCCACCCGCACGCCACGGGTGCCCTCGTAGGCGAGCAGCGTCATGAGCTCCTCGACGAGCGATCTGAACAGCGGTGACGGCGTGTTCTTATCGCGAAGCACGGTGAGCTTGTGCGTGATGAGCGGGTGGTCGGCAACATGGACTCGCATAGGCTCAATTCTACTAGAGGCAATCCCCCGGCTTAAGGTGACACATGCGTGCACAAGATCAACACGAAGAGTGGATGCTGCTCGCCCTCAGCGAGGCGCGCGCGGCGCTCTCCTCCGACGACGTACCGGTGGGAGCCGTCGTCATCGATGCTGCGGGCGTGGTAATCGGGCGCGGCCGCAACGAGCGGGAACTGCACCAGGACCCGACCCTGCACGCCGAGGTCGTCGCTATCCGGCAGGCCGCCGCGCACACCGGTGACTGGCACCTGACCGGCGCCACTCTGATCGTCACCCTCGAGCCCTGCGTGATGTGCGCGGGCGCGATCCTCGCCGCCCGGGTGCCCACGGTCGTGTTCGGCGCCTGGGACGCGAAGGCGGGCGCGGCCGGATCGGTCTACGACGTGCTGCGCGACCGCCGGCTCAACCATCGGGTTGAGGTGTTCGCCGGCGTCAATGACGCCGAGTGTGGCGAAGTTCTGCGCGAGTTTTTCGAGAACCCGGCCCGTCGGGCCGCGCGCTGAGGCCTACTCCAGGCCCTTGATCACAAAGGTGTCGGTGGGCGGATTGGCCAGGTTCGGGTCGAAGAAGATGTCGGGTTCGAGATAGATCGTGCGGGCCAGCGGCACCGCCGCGCGTATTCGGGTTTCAACGGCATTGATGTCGGTTGCGACGTCGGCGAACCGGTGCTCGCCGTCGAAGGCCAGCTTGGCGCCGACCAGAATCTCGTCCGGGCCGAGGTAGAGCGTCTTCAAATGGATGATGCGCTTGGTCTCCGGACCGTTCAGAATGGCCGCTTCTATGGCGTCGAAGTCCTTCTTGCTGGCGCCCTCGCCCACGAGCAAACTCTTGGTCTCAATCCCGAGAATGATCGCGACCAGAACGAGCAGTGCGCCAATCAAGAGAGTTCCCACGGCGTCCCAGAGCGGTTCATCGGTGAGGATGGTCAGGCCGACCCCCACAAAGGCGAAGGCGAGGCCGGTGAGAGCCGCGACATCTTCGAGCAGCACCACGGGCAGCTCTGGCGCCTTGGCGTGCCGAATGAACTGCACCCAGGACTGTGTGCCGCGGGTGTGATTCGACTCCCGAATCGCGGTGCGCAGCGAAAATCCTTCGAGCACCATTGCGATGGCGAGTACCAGAATCGGCAGCCAGGCATTTTCGAGCGGATGCGGATGCTGCAGCTTGTCGAAACCCTCATAGAGCGAGAAGACCCCGCCGATCGAGAATAGAATGATCGACACCACGAAAGCGTAGACGTAGCGTTCCCGGCCATAGCCAAACGGATGCTCCAGGTCGGCCCGCTTCTTCGCCTTGCGACCGCCGAGCAACAGGAGCAGCTGGTTCCCGGCATCCGCTACCGAGTGCACCCCCTCGGCGAGCATCGACGACGATCCGGAGAAGCCCCAGGCCACGAACTTGGTCACTGCGATGCCCAGATTTGCCGCGAATGCTGCCACGATTGCTTTGTTTCCGCCGGATGCGCTCATGAAAACATCTTAGAACCGCGCGTCTGCGGTCGAAGGCTGCGCCCGGGCTGGCCGTTTTGGGCGTCCCGGGGGCGCAAAAAAGTAGACTGGTCGGATGACTTCTTCCCAGAACGTGACTCTGCCCACGATCGCCTTCCTCGGCGCCGGTTCCATGGCCCGCGCCATTCTGGCCGGCCTGCTGAAGCCCGGTGTGACCGTCACGGGCGGCATCCGGGTCACCAACCGCACCGCGGTGAAGGCCGCTGAGCTGACCGACACCGAGGGGGTCACCGCGTACGCGACCGAGGTCGACAAGGATGCGAACCTCAAGGCCATCGATGGCGCTCAGATCGTCATCATCGCCGTCAAGCCTTACATGGTCGCCGATCTGCTGGCCGAAATCGGCAGTTCCCTTGCACCCGGCACGCTCATTCTGAGTGTCGCGGCCGGCGTGACCATCGACACCTTTGAATCGCTCCTGCCCGAAACCGTGCACGTCATCCGCACCATGCCGAACACCCCGGCAGTGGTCGGCATGGCCGTCACCGGCATCAGCGCAGGCACCCGATCGAGCGACGCCGACTTGGAGCTCACCCGCGCACTGTTCGCCACGGTCGGCGACGTGCTGGTCGTGCCCGAGAGCAAGCTCGACGCCCTCAGCACCATCTCCGGTTCCGGCCCGGCCTACGTGTTCTACCTGATCGAGCAGCTCACCGAAACGGCTATTAGCAAGGGCTTCACCCCCGAAGAGGCCGCCGTCATGGTCAACGGCACCTTCCTCGGCGCGAGCGCGCTGCTCGCCGTCTCCGACAAGTCGCCGAGCGAGCTGCGCCGCCAGGTGACCAGCCCGGCCGGCACCACCGAGCGTGCCGTCTGGGAACTCGAAAAGGGCGGCCTAAAGGAGCTCTTCGACGCCGCAACGGATGCCGCACTCGCCCGTGCGAAGGAACTCGCCGCCTCGTAGGCCTCCCGCTAGAGCCGTGCGCGCATTACAGCCCTGCGCGCCTTACAGCCCTTCCGCGATGGCCGCCGTCGCTTGCAGCCACGCTGCACGGGTGTGCGGTGCCAGGGCGTCAATGTTGAGCGGGCCGCCACCGACCAGTGAGGCGTCGTAGGGCACGTCGACGACCGTGCGGGTGAGTTGGCGAAAGTGGTCGTGCAGACGCTTCGACAGTTGCTCGTCAGCGGTTTTCGACGGCGAGGCGAGCACGGTGACCGCCTGGGCAACCTTGTCCGCGTGGCCCTTCTGTCGCAGGCCGTCGATCAGTGACGCCGCACCGTAACCGGTGTCCTCCCGAATGGTCGACACGATCACCAGCTGGTCGGCGGTATCGACCGCCGCCTCCCAGTTGCTGGCTCGCATGTTGTTGCCGGTGTCGATGACGAGAACCCGGTAGAAACGGCTCAGCGTCGTGTGCAGTTTGCGAAAAGCGTCGTCGTCGATGCTCGCTGCACCCGCCGGGTCGAGGTCGGAGGCGAGCGCGTCGAACTGTGCGTCGCCCTGCGAGCGCACATAGTTGTCGAGGTCGCCCACCCGGGAACGGGCATCGCCAAACCGGTCGAGGTCGCGCAGCAGGTCGACGGCGGTATTGGTGTGTCTGGCCGCTTGGGCGCGAACGCCGAGCGTGCCCATGGTTTCGTTGTTGTCCCAGGCGAGCGTGTAGCCGCCACGGTAGATGCCGAAGGTGGCCGCAATGAGAAGCGTCGCCGTGGTCTTGTGCGCTCCGCCTTTGGGGTTGAGCACCACGATGGTGCGCGGGCCGTTCAGGCTGCGCTGCACGGCCGCGATGGCGGTGCGCTGCCTGCGCTCGGTGGAACTCGGCGTGGGTGAGACCAGGCCGCCGCTGAGGCGGCGCACGGCGCCCTGCCAGCCGTGCTCGGCCGGTTCGGCTGGTGCCGGTGGCCGGGAGCTGAGAAAGTCGGCCAGGTTGGGCGCAACGGGTGACGCTGCGGGTGATGGGGGCGTGGCATCCGCTGGGGGCGCCAACAGCGACTCGAATAGGGCGCTCGCCGGCGCTGCGACGGGCGGCTGCAGCAGCGTGGCAAACGGCGTCGGTTTCTCGATGTCGCTCACAACGGGCAGGGGCGCAGTTTTCGCCGGCTTCGGGCGGCCGACCACGACGACCGGTCCGGCGGATTCGACTCTCCCGTTGGGATGCACGGTCAGCGGCCAGTCTCCCTGCTCGTCACTGACCTGCAGCAGAACCGACTTTCCGCGGCTCCGGGCAGTCTCGACCACGAGGCCGATGATCTCCTCGCGAACTCCGGCTTCATCGGTGCCGGTGACGCGGCGGCGGGAACCATCGATGGTCACCTCGCCCGTCGTGTCGGTCTGAACTGCGGCGACAATATCGGCCGGGGTGTTGGCAAGAGCGGGCACGTCGGGTGACATGGGTGAGCCTTTCCGTTCGCGCACACGTCGTCAGCGCGCAACCTCGGGTGAGCTGCTGCGAGAAATGTCCGTAAATAGGAGACTAGCCGGTCGTCTCCCCCAAATAGGGGGAGAGCTAGGAACCGAGCGCGGCGAACCGCTCGATATCGGCCTCGGCCCCGGACACGATGATGAGGTCGTGGTTGGAGACGACGGTCTCCGCTGTCGCGTAGGTAAACGGTTTTCCGGGGCTCTTGACGCCGACGACGGTCACGTTGTACTTGCGGCGCACCCCGGAATCAATGAGGTTGAGGCCGCGGATCGGCTTCGGCGGGTACATCTTCACCAGGGCGAAATCGTCGTCGAACTCGATGAAGTCGAGCATGCGACCCGACACCAGGTGGGCGACCCGTTCGCCGGCCTCGGCCTCGGGGTAGATGACGTGGTTGGCGCCGATGCGTTCAAGAATCTTGCCGTGCGACTTGGAGATGGCCTTGGCCCAGATCTGCTGGATCTTAAGGTCCACCAGGTTGGCCACGATGAGCACGCTGGCTTCCACCGATGAGCCGACGGCGCAGACCGCGATCGAGAAGTCCTGCGCGCCGATTTGTTGCAGGGCCTCGAGAGAACGGCCATCCGCTTGAACGGCATGAGTGACGCGCTCCGACCACTTGGATACGAGCGCCTCGCTCGTGTCGACGACGAGTACTTCGCGGCCCAGTCGGTCGAGCTGGCCGGCCGTGGCTGCGCCGAACCGTCCGAGCCCGATGATGAGCACGGGGGCGTCGTGTTTGATGCGATCAACCAACGATGGGTCTCTCTTCCGGGCGTTTGAACAGTTGCCTGCTGTGGCTTGCGGCCAGTGCTGCCGCGAGAGTCACTGTACCAACCCGGCCCATGAACATCGTCGCCGCCATGACGTAGACGCCCTCAGGCGGCAGGTCCGCTGTAAGTCCGGTGGACAGTCCGCAGGTCGCGAAGGCGCTGATCACGTCGAACAGCACGATGTCGAAGGGTTGCTTCGAGATGTGCAGAATCAGGATGCTGGCGACGGCGACGGTGGTCGCGCCCCACAGCACGACGCTGACCGAGAGGCGCAAAATGTCGCTCGGAATGCGCTTGCCAAACGCTTCCATCTCCTGCTTGCCGCGTGCTTCGGCAAAGGCGGCGAGAAAGAGGATGGCCAGGGTCGTCACCTTGATACCGCCAGCGGTCGACGCCGACCCGCCACCGATGAACATGAGCATGTCGCTGAGCAGCAGGCTCGACCCGTGCAGGTCGCTGATGTCGATGGTTGCGAAACCGCCCGAGCGCGTCATCACCGACATGAACAACGATTGAAAGATGGTGTCGCCGGCATTCAGCGACCCGAAGGTCTTCGGATTGTCGAACTCGAGAATGATGTAGAAGATCATGCCGAGGATCATCAGGGCGATCGTCGTGACCAGGGTGAGCTTGACGTGCACCGACCAGCGGCGCGGCCTGCGCCAGCCGCGCGCAAAGGCGTAGATCACCGGAAACCCGAGGCTGCCGAGGAACACACCGATCATGAGCGCGCCGAGAAACCAGTAGTCGCCGGCGAACTGGTCGAGTCCACCGGAGTTCGGGTTGAACCCGGTGTTGGTGAACGCCATCGCGGCGTAATAGAAGCTGTGCCACAGAGCTTCGCCGATCGCGACGCCATCAAGCAGCATGCGGGGAAAGAGCAGCGCTGCAACGCCGACCTCGATGACGAGTGCGCTGATCGCGACGGTCAACAGCAGGCTGCCGACCTCGCCGAGCCGAACGGTCTGGCCCTCGTTGACCGGGCCGGCATGGATGCGGGAGGGGTTGGAGTCGCTGGCCGCCATTAGCTTGGCGCGCAATCCGAGCCGCCGCGAGATGACCAGTCCCATCAGGGACGCGAGCGTCAGAACGCCGATGCCGCCGATGTTGACGCCGACGAACACGAGAATGTTGCCGAACGCTGACCAGTGCGTTGCCATGTCGACCGTGGTGAGGCCGGTGACGCAGATGACAGAGACCGCAGTGAACAGGGCGTCGTGCAGGGGCGTGATCGTGCGATCGGCCGAGGCGATCGGCAGCGAGAACAACACCGTGAACACCAGGATGAGCGCGGTGAACACCAGAATGGCGAAGCGCGATGGCGACTTGTGGGCGAGCGCATCCACGCCATCGCGGAGGCGCACCAAAATGGAGAGTGGGCGCGGAAAAAATGGTTCAGTTCCGGTTCGAGACAACACCTGGAACCCCCGATTGACCTGCGACTATTGCCAGTTTGAAATGGTACTACGCAGCGGTGGTGATTACCCAGCAGTAATGACTACCCTGAAGTTATGGCAGACATCTTTACCGTGGTGGCGGATTCGGCAAGGCGGGACATCCTGCGCATCCTCTTGGAGCGCGCTGTTCCCACGGGCGAAATTCGCGGTCCCTCCGGGGATGTTCGCGGCGAGCTGAGCGTGTCCGACATCGTCGGGCACCTCGGCCTGAGCCAGCCGACCGTCTCCAAACACCTCAAGGTATTGCGCGAAGCAGGCCTGGTCACCGTGCGTGAAGACGGGCAGCACCGGTTCTACCGGTTGGAGTATTCACCGCTCGAAGAGATCGAGGACTGGCTGATTCCGTTCCTCAGCGTCGACTTCGACCAGGCCGTCAAGAACGCCGATCTCGAGGCCGACGCTGGCCTGAAAGAAGAGCAGCGTGCGTTCGCTTCGGCGATCGGCAAGGCCTTCGCTGACGCTTCGCAAATGTCACACGTCGTCAAAGATGCCACCGCGAAGAAGTGGCGCAGAAACGGCTAGATCAGGCCCGATCCGCCCCCTGAGTAGTTGGAGCGGGTTTTGTCCGGTAGAATGGTGTTTTCGTGTCAGTCGCGGGCCCCGCGACTAAACCAATACTTGTGAGGTCCGTGTGGGTTCTGTAATTAAGAAGCGACGCAAGCGTATGGCGAAGAAGAAGCACCGCAAGCTGCTTCGCAAGACTCGCCACCAGCGTCGTAATAAAAAGTAGATCGACTTCGTAGTTTTTTAACTGCTCATCGAGCAAAGCGCTAGCCCCTCGGGACTGGCGCTTTTTGCTGTCCCCGACCGTTCCTTGGTCGATGCGCCACCGTGCCCGTCGTCTCGAGGTGCAAGTCACCCTAGGCTGGAACAATGGCCACCGCACACCTGACCCTGATCGGCAAGCCCGGTTGTCACCTCTGCGACGACGCACGCGACCTGGTCGGCAGTGTCGTCGCCAAGCTCGCTGGCGACCCTGGCGCGCCCACTATCACGTTCGAGGAACGTTCCATTCTCGATGACGCCGAACTGCACGAGCTGTACCTCGAGGACATCCCGGTGCTCCTCATCAACGGCAAAGTGCACAACTACTGGCGTATCGATCCCGTGCGCCTGCGTACCGCCCTACTGGAGGTCTCATGACCATTCGCCACATCGTCTGCTGGAAGCTCACCGCACTCACGCCCCGCAAGAAGGCCGATGATGCCGCAGGCATTGTGGCCGGCCTGGAGGCGCTGGTGGGTATCGTTCCCGAGATTCGGGCGTTGACGGTTGGGCCGGATGTTGCCGGTAACGAAAACTGGGACGTCGCGCTTATCGCCGACTTCGACGACCTCGAGGCCCTCGACCGCTACCAGAAGCACCCGGAGCACAAGAAGGTCGGCGCGTTCATTCGCACCGTCGTGGCTGATCGCCTGGCCGTGGACCTCGAGGTCTAGCCGGCGCCGATCTCTGTGACGGGGCGGGGGAATCCGCTGGCGTAGGCTAGGCCGGTAAATTTGCGACACGCCAGATGCTCGGACCGGCGTGTCGCAAATTTTACCGGCATTACGTACCGGCCCGGCGGGGTTACTACGGCTCGAGGCGGGTCGGGCCGCGGAACAGGTAGGTGACTTCGCGAATGCTCGCCTGGTGCAGCATGAGCATCAGCACGCGGGCCAGGCCCATGCCGAAACCGCCGTGCGACGGCACGCCGTAGCGGAAGAAGTCGAGGTAGCCCTCGATCTCCTTCGGGTCGAGGCCCTTCTCGATCGCCTGCGCTTCGAGCACCTCGATGCGGTGCTCGCGCTGGGCGCCGGTGGAGATCTCGGTGCCGTTGAAGATGAGGTCGTAGCTCTTGGTGATCGACGCGTCTCCGTCGTGACGCATGTGATAGAACGGACGGATGCTCGAGGCGTAGTCGGTGAGGAAGACGAACTCGTGCCCATACTTCTCAGCCACGTAGGCGGCGATCTGGCGCTCGCCCTCCGGGTCCATGTCGTCGTCGTCGCGGGGAACCTCGTAGCCGCGGCTCTTCACAATCTCCTTGGCCTCGGCCAGCGGGATGCGCGGGAACGGGGTGCTCGGAACGGTCACCTCGACGTCGAACAGGGCGAGCACCTCGTCGCCGTGCTTGGCCTTGACAGCGGTGAACCCGGCGACCATGAGGTCTTCGTGCAGTTGCATGACGTCGTCGTGGCTGTCGATCCAGCTGATCTCCGAGTCAACGCTGGTGAACTCGGTGGCGTGGCGGCTGGTGAACGAGGGGTCAGCGCGGAACGCCGGGCCAACCTCGAAGATCTTGCCGAAGCCGGCCGACTGGGCCATCTGCTTGAAGAACTGTGGGCTCTGCGCCAGATACGCCTTGGTGTCGAAGTAGCCGACCTCGAACAGCTCGGCGCGGGACTCGCTCGCACTCGCCATGAGCTTGGGGGTGTGCAGTTCGATGAAGTCGTGCTCGATCCAGTAGGTGCGCAGCGCGTGCTCGAACGTGGTCTGGATGCGGAAGATGAGGTTCTGCTTCGGGTTGCGCAGGTCGAGGAAGCGCCAGTCCATGCGCTTGTCGAGGCTCGAGTCGGCCGCGATCGGCGTCTCGGGAATGGCGGCGGACACCACGGTGAGGGTGGCCAACTTGATCTCGATGCCGCCGAGCTTCACCCGCTCGTCGTGCTTGAGCGTCCCGGTGACCGTGACGAAGGTGCCCTGGGCTAACCCTGAGATGCTGGTAGCCGGCTCGTCGGCAACGACGACGCCATCGGCATCCGTTGTACGGGGATTGACCAGCTGCACGGCGCCGGATTCGTCGCGGAGGACGACGAATTGCACCTTTTTCTGGTCTCGAACGGTATCGACCCAGCCGGACACCGATACGGGGCCGTCGTCGAGAGCGGACAGGTTCTTGATTAATACGCGCGAAGTCACTGTTCGAGCTTAGCCGGAGCCGCTCGCGGAGACCCGCCGAGGAGCGCCCGGTAGAGTGTGGTTCGGGAGGGACGGTTCATGACGCAGAGCAAACTTGAGGTCGATACCGGGGCCGTTCGCGGCCTCGCCGAGAATTTCGACGCCGTTCGTCGCGGCCTCAGCGATGCCAGCGCAGTCAGCGCGGAGTTGGGCGCCATGGTCGGCCATGCTCATTTGGCGAGCGTGATCGACGATTTCTCTTCGAAGTGGGATGACCGTCGCAACGAACTGACCGAGCAGCTCACGCAGATGCATACGATGGGGCAATCCATCGCGGACGGCTTCGAATCGGTGGATTCCGAACTCGCTCGAGCGTTGACTGAAACTCCTCCGTCGTGAGCGGTTACGATCCGCTCCCGGGCGACCCGACCAGCGTGCGCTCAGCGGCGACCAGGTACACACTGACAGCGGATGCCGTGCGCGAATCGGCCGCCGAACTGCGCCGGCTCATTGCCTCTGATGACCTGGGCCGGAGCGAGGCCGTATCGGCACTCGTGGAGCTGTCCGGCGACGTCGCCGGCCGGCTGGAAAAGCTGCACGGCCGCTATGAAACGGCGGGCTCGTCTCTCTCCGCCTACGCCGATTCCCTGGAAACGGCCCAGACAATGGCGCGGCAGGCGATCGATGCGCGTGATTACGCGGCGGGCGAAGCCGCGACCGCTCAGTCCTGGGCCGACCACTATTCCGACGCGGCGAGCGAAGCAACCGACCCGGCAGACCAGATCGATGCCCAGCGACTCGCACTCGCTCACGAGTCGGTCGTTGACGATCTGACCGTTCAACTCGCAGCCACCCTGCAGAACTATCACGATGCGGTTGCACTGCGCGATACTGCCGCGGCCGTCGCTGCGGAGCGAATCGCTACCGCTATCGATCAGGATGGCCTCAATGACTCCCTCTGGGATAATTTCAGCGGGTGGGTCGCGGAAAACGCTGCCGTCCTGACGAGCATCAAGAATATTCTGGGTTACCTCGCCGCCGGGCTGGCTATTCTCAGCCTGTTCTTTCCGCTATTAATCCCGTTTGCCCTGGCCATCGCCGGCGCAACGGCCCTGCTGAGCCTCGTGCTCGCCAGCACCGGACAAATCTCCTGGATCGAGTTCGGCCTGGACGCGCTCACGTTCGCGAGCCTGGGTGTCGCTGCCATCGCCGGCGTTGCACTCAAGGGAACGATGGCCGCCTTGAAGTCCACGCGAGTGGCCCATCTCACCGGTTTGGGGACCAGCAAGAACCCCCTGCGGTCTGTCACCGCGAGCTTCAATGGGGTGCTCCCGAGCAAGGTCGGTACCGCGAACAAGGTGGTCTGGTATCGAGAAGTATTTTCGACCAAGGGAGTAGCCAACGCCAAGGCATCGCGGGTATTGAACAATGCCCGAGCTGGTGCCGGTGGCCCGGGCGATGATCTGCTCGTTGGTCTCGGCAAGGTCAATATCGGGTTTCAGCGCGTGGAATTGGCCATCCCCTCCCTGCTCAAGGGGGCGAATTTGGCCCTCGATCAGCTCGGACTCCCGGCGCAGGTACTCAACCCCGTTATGCCCGACGCCATTGATAACGTCCTCAACGCGGGTGCCTCCCTCGACGATTGGTACAAGCAGGTCAACGACCAGGCAACATGGAGAGTGGGATCGTCATGGTGAAGCCGGGTTGGCAGAAGCGGGCACTCCGTGTCTCGGACCGCGTGTTCTTCGGGTCCCTGGTGTTTTTCGTCATTGTCTGTATGGGGCCAGCGCTCGTCATCGCGGTGCTCGGGCTCCTGACCGGCTTGACGCCGACCGAGGAACAGGGCGGGTTCTTCGGCTGGAGCGCCGAGTATCCGGCGTTCAACCCCCAATCGTGGACGCTGTTCATCCCGGCAGCCGGAATGCTGTTCCTCTCTATTTGGACCATCCCGCTGCCACTGCGACGGTTTCCCAAACCGGGGCGCGCCACGTTCGCCTGGTTTGCCTTCGTGGCCTTCCTGTTCTCCATTCCGTTGGGCACCGCCTATTTCGGCGCTCCCGGCATCCATAACGAAGGCACGCTGGCGTTGTTTGTCTACCTCGTGGCGTGGCTGCTCTTCGTCGTACGCGACATCCTGGGCTGGGTGCATCTCGTTCCGCTGGCCTGGCGTGACGGCCCATCGGTGCGCACTCGCCGCGCAGGGAAGCCAGCGTCGGCGGATGCCTGAATCCGTTTCGCCGCAGCCAGCTGCAATATCGGCGCCGCGTGTTCGATGCGCCTACCGACTCGTACTTCCCCCGGGCTGGGTTCTGATTCCGGTAGGCGACTCGGCGGATGCTGCCATTACGAATCTGGTCGACCGACAATTTGCCGGCCTGCCCACTGACACGTACGGCCCGCAGAAGAAACGACTCGGGGCCGGCCTGCGCACCATCGCGGCAGAAGCGCGCCGAGCCGGTGGGCTTGACCTCGTGTTTCCACTGGCGATGCCGTGGCTGGTTCCAGTTTCAGCAGGAATCGTGATGAGCGAGGTGCGCACCGACGCTCCGTCAGACACTGCCGTCGCCCTTTTGGCGGAACGAATGCAGCCCAGTGGACCGAACGCGACGGTCGCCCGCACCAGGGCCGGGCGCTGCGTGCGAGAAATTGTTGATCTGCCGCGTGCGCCGGACGGAAACGGTCGCCTCACAGTGGCCGCCGTGCGTACGGTGCACTACAGCTGGCCGGTCCCCGGCGCACCGGGGAGCTTCCTGGTGTCAGCGCTCACGGTCTCCGGAGCGCCGATCGCGGAGTTCGAACCAATAGTCGAAGCGCTCACCGAGCTCTTCGACGTCATGATGGAATCGGTGGTTTGGGCATGACAGCAACCATTCGGGTCGACTTTGATCGTGACCTCTGGCTCTACGTTCCCGAGGAATGGCCCTGGAACCAATTCGCGCACCTCGACGACTGGGCCGGCACAATCACGGGACTGTTGACGGATGCCCACACCCTCGATGCGGCCACCGCGCGCTGGATCGACGAATCCTTGCACTCGATTGCGAACGATTGCCCAGAAACCGAGTCGCGCTTTGTCTACCTGGCGAACCCGGCGGAGTACGTCTTCTTTGTGAGCGTGCTGTACCCCGCCAGCTCAGCCGAGCTGACCCTCGACGACCTCGCGGCGGTGCACGACCCCGCCACGACGAGCCCCGTCACGGCGACCACGTTTTCGTCGGAGCTGCTCGGTGACGGGGTGCGCACCATCCGCTACGCCGACGTGGGGGAGCCCGATCATGACATTGCCGCGATTGCGCAGTATGCGTGGAAGGGTGACGACCTGGACGTGGTGGTGATCGCCGCCAATTTCAACATTGCGCTGATGACCGAGTTGCTGCCGATCGTGGATGACCTCGCTCGGAGCATCAGCATTCTTGACGCCTGAGCGCTCTCACGGCGGTTTCAAGGCTGGTCCCTCCGTAGACTAGTCGGGTGGTAGCCAGTCAAGTGCATCTCGTGCGTCACGGTGAGGTTTATAACCCCGAACGCGTGCTCTACGGACGGCTGCCGAACTACCGGCTCTCCGAGCTGGGCGTGCTCATGGCGGCCACCGCCGCCGACGAACTGGTCGAACGCGGCCGCGCGGTCGTGCGCGTCATCGCCTCGCCGCTGCAGCGCGCGCAGGAATCGGCCGCCCCGGTCGCGACAGCTTTTTCGCTGTCGATCGACACCGACGAACGCATCATTGAACCGACCAACGTCTTTGAAGGCAAGCGGATGCGCGGCCAGGGCGGCGCGCTCCGCGACCCGCGCAACTGGCCGGCCCTGATCAACCCCCTGAAGCCGAGCTGGGGCGAACCGTTCCGCGCCGTCTCCGAGCGGATGCTTGCGGCGATCGACGAGGCCTGGAACTCGGTCGACGAGGGCGACGTCGTGCTGGTCAGCCACCAGCTGCCGATCTGGATGGTGCACCGCTCCCTCGCCCATGAGCGGCTCGCCCATGACCCGCGTCAACGCCGCTGCGACCTGTCGAGCATCACCACCCTCTCCTGGCACGGCGATCACTTCGCCGAAACCGCCTACGCCAGCCCGGCACTGGCCCTTCTCGACCCGAGCAACGATGTGGGTGCCGTATGAACCGCCGCAGCCTTCCACTGATCGCACTCGCGGCCGCCGCGTTGCTCCTCGCCGGCTGCTCTTCTGACCCGCTCGCCGACCAGTACCGGGAGGGCTCGAGCAAGGGCTTCATCGCCGGCGACGGCAGCGTCACCGAGATCGCCCTCGCCGATCGCGGTGACGCTATCAACTTCTCCGGCGTGACCGAGACCGGCGAGACCGTGACGAGTGCTGACAAGCTCGGCGAAGTTCTCGTCGTCAACTTTTGGTACGCGAGCTGCGCGCCGTGCCGCGCCGAGGCATCCGACCTGCAAAGCCTGAACGCCCAGTTCGAAAACGACGGGGCAAGCTTTCTCGGCGTCAACGTGCGCGACCAGGCGCCGAACGCCATCGCCTTCAACGACACCTACAGCGTGACCTACCCCTCGGTGCTCGACGTCGATACCGGAGCCATGCAGCTCGCCTTCAGCGGCAGTATCCCGCCCAACGCGGTACCCACCACCCTCGTGCTCGATGCCGAAGGCCGGGTCGCTGCGCGCATTCTCGGCCAGGTCACCTCGCCGTCCATTCTGGAAACCCTGATTCGGGACACGATCGCGGAGACTGGCACGACCGAGTGAACAATCCCTTCGGAGAGATCGTCTTCAGCGGTCAGCTGCTCTTCGCCATTCCCATCGCACTGCTTGCCGGGCTGGTGTCCTTCGCCTCGCCGTGCATTCTGCCGCTCGTACCCGGGTACCTCGCCTATATCGGTGGTTTCACCGATGGACGTACCGGCGCGTCCAAGCGTGACCGGCGCGGCCGCACCCGGCTGCTCGCCGGCGTGGGCCTGTTCGTGCTCGGCTTCACCGTGGTGTTCGTGCTCACCGGAGTCGTGTTCGGTGCCGCCGGGTTCTGGCTCAACTCCTATCGCGACCTGATCACCCGCATTGCCGGTGTCGTGGTCATTTTGCTCGGTCTGGTCTTCGTCGGGCAGTTCGGTGCCATGCAACGCACCATCAAGACCAACTGGCGCCCGAAGATGGGCCTGGCCGGAGCGCCGGTGCTCGGCGCGGTCTTCGCGGTCGGCTGGACGCCGTGCACCGGCCCCACCCTCACCGCCATCAACTCGCTCAGCCTCGGCACCGGATCGCCCTGGCAGGGCGGCCTGCTCGCGCTGTTCTATTCTCTCGGCCTCGGAATTCCGTTCCTATTGATCGCTCTCGGACTCAACTGGGCCACCGGATCGGTCGCATTCCTGAAACGGCATATTCGTGCCATCAACCTGTTCGGCGGGATTCTGCTCGTCGTCATCGGAGTACTCATGGTGAGCGGCATCTGGAACACCTGGCTCCTCGATTTGCAAGGGGTGATTGGCAACTTTGTCCCGGCCATCTGACCACTACGATTCCCGCCCGCAGACACAGGGGCCCGGCGTCGTGCAGCCCAAACTCGGCCTGACCGGCTGGTTGCGCTGGTTCTGGCGTCAGCTCACGAGCATGCGCACCGCGCTGTTCCTGCTGCTGATGCTCGCCATCGCGGCCATTCCAGGGTCGCTCGTGCCGCAGCGTAGCTCCGACCCGAACGGCGTCACCCAGTACTTCGCCGACAACCCCGACCTCGCGCCGAACCTTGACAAGCTGCAGGCCTTCGACGTCTACACGTCGGCCTGGTTCTCGGCGATCTACCTGCTGCTGTTCATCTCGCTCATCGGCTGCGTCATTCCGCGCACCAAGCACCACTTTCAGGCCCTGCGCGCCAAGCCGCCGACCACGCCGGCCCGGCTCTCCCGACTATCGGGTTTCACCGAACGAGACGCGCCGGCGCAAGCGGATGCCGCCACCGCCATCACCCACGCCCGCACGGTCCTGAAATCCAGCGGCTACCGCGTCGCCCGCTTCGATTCCGACACCGAATCATCCGTTTCGGCCGAGCGTGGGTACCTACGGGAAACCGGCAACCTCGTTTTTCACGCGGCGCTCGTGGGCATTCTGGTGACCGTCGGCTTCGGTGGCGGCTACGGCTTCGCCGGCCAGCGCGTGCTGGTTGAAGGCCAGACCTTCGTGAACACCCTGCTCGCCTACGACTCCTTCAACCCTGGGCGCTTCTTCGATGACACCACCCTCGACCCGTACACGCTGAGCCTCGACGACTTCTCGGTCTCCTACGAACAGCAGAACCTGCAGGCCTACGGGCAGCCGATCGACTTCACCGCCGACGTCACTGTCACCCCCAAGGGCGAGGCTCCAGAGCCCGGCGTCGTCAAGGTCAACGGACCGCTGCGCACCAACGGCACCAGTATTTACCTGCTCGGCAACGGGTACGCACCGACCATTCAGGTCACGGCCCCCGACGGCACCGTCGTGTTTTCCGATTCGGTGCCGTTCCTGCCGCAGGACGCCAACCTCACCTCGCTGGGCATCGTGAAGGTTCCCGACGGCCTGGCCGAACAGCTCGGCATGATTGGCTTCTTCTATCCCACCCAGGACAAAGCGGCGTCGGGAGCGAACTTCTCCAGCTACCCCGATCTCGAATATCCGCTGCTGACCCTCAACGTGTACACCGGCGACCTCGGTCTCGATGCCGGTGTGCCGACATCCGTCTATTCGCTCGTCACCGACACTCTGACCCAGCAAACCGGCGGCAAAACCGGAGTTGAATCGATCGAACTCAAGCCGGGCGCCTCAGCCGAGTTGCCGAACGGCCTCGGCACGGTCAGCTTCGTCGACAATGACCCGGCCGCGTCGGCCGCCGGTGACTTCACCAAGTCGGTTTCGCGCTTTGCCAGCTTCGATATCCACTACGACCCGACGCAGATCTGGCTCATCTCCTTCTCCACGCTCGTATTGTTCGGCCTGTTCACCGGGTTGCTCGTGCCGCGCCGCCGAGTCTGGGTGAAGGCAACGACCCGCGCCGACGGCACCGTGCAGCTCGAGTACGCCGGCCTCGCCCGCGGCGACGACCCGGCCCTCGAGGCCGCCGTCACGGCCGTAGCCGACCGGCACCTGAAACTGCTCAACTCCCACCAAACCGTCGCCACCACCCCCGAATCGACTTAGGCTTACATCGTGAATCTGACTGACTCCGCACTGCTCAATTCGTACTCGCTCTACGCGCTGTATTCGGCGATGGCCGTCTACGCCCTCGCCTTCATCGCCTTCGCGATCGACCTGGCCCGCCGGTCCAGTGCCGTCGGTGCGATCGAAGAGGCCGATTCGATCGAAGCGGATGCCGCCTCATCAGCGGGTTCCGCCGCCTCCGTCGGCAGCACCCGAACCCTCGAGCGACCGGCGCTGAAGCGGCCCGTACTGAGCCGGATCAGCGCCCGCATGGACAATGACGCCGCGCTGCCATACGGCCGGTCGTCGAGCCTTCGCGTGGGCGTCGCCCTGACCGTGCTGGCTTGGGCGTTGCACCTCGCGGCCACCATCATGCGAGGCTTCGCCGCTGACCGGGTGCCGTGGGCGAACATGTACGAGTTCGCCATGACCGGAACCCTGCTCATCATGACGGTGTTCCTGATCGTGCTGGTCCGTTCCGACCTGCGTTTTCTCGGAACCTTCGTTACCGGGCTCGTGCTCGTACTGCTCGGCATCGCTGCCCTGCAGTTCTACGTGGAGGTCGCTCCGCTGCCGCCGGCTCTGCAGTCAGCGTGGCTCGTGATCCACGTCTTCGTGGCGTCACTCGGCACCGGAATGTTCGCCTTGGGCTTCGCCCTGTCGGCCGTGCAACTGTTGCAGTCCCGGCGGGAGAACCACGTACTGGAGGGGGCGGCCGCGCCTCGCGGGCCGATCGCATCCGCTCTGCGCCTTCGTTTTCTGGCCACGCTGCCGTCGTCGGCAACGTTGGAGAACCTGGCCTACCGCATCAACATCATCGGCTTCATCCTGTGGACCTTCACCCTCATGGCCGGCTCGATCTGGGCCGAGAAGGCCTGGGGTCGGTACTGGGGCTGGGACACCAAAGAGGTGTGGACGTTCATTATCTGGGTCATCTACGCCGGCTATATTCACGCCCGCGCGACCCGCGGCTGGCGCGGATCACGCTCAGCCTGGCTGGCGATCATCGGTTTCTCCGCCGTCATGTTCAACTTCGGCATCGTCAACGTGTTCTTCAAGGGCCTGCACGCCTATTCGGGCCTGTAGCCGTTAACGACGCGAAAGCGGAAAAACGTTGCTTCGGTCGGTCTGAAGCAACGTTTTTCCGCTTTCGCAGGAAGAATCCCGGGCTACTCGGCGGCGATCAACGCGTGGGTGCGCGCTAAGCGCGCTAGCCACCAGTCGCGGCGCTCGGGGCTGGCCGCGTGCTGCGCCAGCAGCGCGGCATCAGGCACGACCCGGCGCACCGGGACGGCGCCATTGACCGGCAGCAGCGGCTCGGTCGTAACGTCTTCGGCCAGCAACGACGCCGTGCCGAGACCGCAGTCGAAGTAAAGCCCCGGAACGGATGCTGCCAGGTGCGCGCCCATCGACAGTCCGATCGACGTGTCGAGGGCGCTGGAGACGACGACCGGCAGTCCGGTCTGGCCGATGATGGACAGCGCTGCACGGATGCCGCCGAGCGGCTGCGCCTTGATCACCAGAATGTCGGCGGCGCCGGCCCTGGCTACGGCAAGCGGGTCGCCGCTCTTGCGCACGCTCTCGTCGGCGGCGATCGGCACGCTCAGATAGGTCGTGCGGTGACGGATATCGGCGAGCTCCGGCACGGTCATGCAGGGCTGCTCGACGTACTCGAGGTCGAAAGCGCTCAGCGCATGAATGGCGTGTTCGGCTTCGTCGACGTTCCACAGCCCGTTCGCATCGATGCGGATGCGCCCCTCAGGGCCGAGCACGCGGCGCACCTCGGCTACCCGGGCGACGTCGTCCGCGAGGGTCTGATCGGGGCTGGCGACTTTGACCTTCGCGGTGCGGCAGCCGGGAAAACGGGCGAGTACCTCGGCCACCTTCTCGGCCGGAACGGCGGGCACGGTGGCGTTGACCGGAATGCTCGTGCGCAGCGCGTGGGGAGTGCCCTGCCAGCCGAAGTCGATCGCGGCCCGCAACCAGTTGGCGGCCTCGGCATCGTCATACTCGACGAATGGCGAGAACTCGGTCCAGCCTTCCGGGCCTTCTAACAGCAGTGCTTCCCGGCTGTCCAACCCGCGAAACCGGTCGAACAGTTTCAGTGAGACGACGTGTGCGGAACCGAGAAGCTCTTCCAGGGGGGGGACCGTGGCATCCAGTAAGGTCATCATGGTTCCAGTGTGTCAGCCTCCGGCTGGATAGACGGCCAGAGCGGGGCGCTAATCCTGTTCGTACAGCTCATCACCGTCGTGATCGTGATCGACACCGTTCGGCTTGACGTTGACCATCGCCACGGCGATGCCGGGCGCGATAAGCAAATAGGCGTCTTCGAACCGGCCTTCACCGCTGTTCACGCGCAACCAGTACGGGAGCCCGGCGCCCAGGGCGCCGTCGATCTCCACCTGGACTGCTTCAATGGAACGGCCGCCGATCGAATACGGTTTGCCGCCATAGACAATGTCGATGCGGTTCATGGTTCGTCCTTCACTGAACTCGATTGTGCAGCCGACGTTTGTGCGCCTCCAGAGCGGGGTTCCGGAACGATCTGCAATCCGGCGGAAGAATTGGCCGTGGCCATGAGTACTTCGATCCAGTCGCGGTTCAGGGTGGGTGAGCGACTGCCGAAGTATTTGTAGGCGATGGGGATGCCGGGGTGCAGCCAGATCGTGCTGCGGCCGTCGCCAGCCTGCGGGTCGTCGCGCCAACTGAAGTAGAACGATTCCCCACGGCGCAGCTTTGCGCCGATGACAACCTGAATATGCGCCAGTACCCGATCGTCGAAGTCCGCGGTGAGGGTGGAGTCGTAGGTCAGCTTTCCCATGTCTCGCTCCTGCTCGCGTGCAATCGGTGCGGTCGGCGCCTTAGTCCCTCAGGTAGTGCTCCAGCCGCGGTACATGCAACAGGGCCAGGGCGCGCTTCTCAATTTGCCGCACCCGCTCCCGAGTTACTCCCTCGATATGGGCGATCTGGTCGAGGGTGCGCGGCTCGTTGCCGTCGAGGCCGAACCGGGCCCTCAGAATGGAACGCTCCCGCGGCGGCAGCGTGTCGAGAAAATAGCGGATGTCTGCCGCCCGCAGGGTCAGAGTGGCGTGTTCGTCGGGCTGGGGGAGGTCATCGTCAATGATGAGCTCGGCCATGTCCCCGGCGCCATCGCCGACGGGGGTGTGCAGGGAGATCGGTTCGTTGTCATATTGCAGCAGTCGAAGCACGTCGCGCACGGGAAGCTGGGCGGCCTCGCCGATTTCGCGTGCTGTGGGGTCGCGGTCGAGCACGCTGGTCAGGTCGCGCCGGATGCGCTTGATCTTGTTGAGTTTCTCGGCGGTGTGCACCGGGATGCGGATCATGCGCGACTTGTCGGCCATGCCCCGGTGAATGGCTTGGCGGATCCACCAGGTGGCGTAGGTAGAGAACTTGTAGCCGGTCATGAAATCGTACTTTTCGACGGCGCGAACGAGCCCCATATTGCCGTCCTGCACGAGGTCCATGATGGGCACACCGCGACCGGAGTAGTGCTTGGCAATGCTCACGACCAAACGCAGGTTGGCCTCGATGAACTGATTCTTGGCACGGCGCCCGTCATGCACGAGCCAGGCGAGTTCGCGCTCGTCGGCCGAATCGCGCGTACCGACACCCTGCAGCAGCCGAGCCTCGGCGAACAGCCCGACCTCGATGCGGCGAGCCAGATCGACTTCCTGCTCGGCGTTGAGCAGGCTCCCCTTGCCTATGCGCCGCAGGTAATCGCCGAAGGCATCCGTTGAGGCGGCGTTGTAATTACCCGGGGAGACGGTGCGACGAGGCGTGGCGGTCGTGGTGCGTGATTCCTGAACGGTGTTTGTCATGGCTCTGTGCCCCCACATTTGCTCGTGCTGCCGTTCGTGCTTTTCATGGCGACCTCCCCGTACTTTCCAAGTCATTAGTACACCCCCGAACGGGGTGGATGACAAGGGGTTGACTTCTTGTTTGGTCCACAGTACCTGAGGTTTTTTCGTCTTCTCAACCCCTAATCTTACGAGTTGCAAAATTTGAGATGTCGGCAGCCTCGCCGCGTAGGCTGACACCATGAGCGAACAGGTGTCCGAACCCTTCTCAGCGGGCTTCCGGGCCGTGACAGCGCACTCGTGAGGGCGCTGCGGGCGCTGGCGCCGGAGCATCCGCTCGACTTTCTGACCGTGTTGCGAGCTGCGCTCGCCGGCAGCGGGCCGGCTGTGCTGCCGGTGCCGGTGGGCAGTGCCGCGGTCACTCTCAGCGACGTGCCGAAGCGAGTCGCCGTAGTCATCGAGACCTCGGGATCGACCGGGGCACCCAAACGCGTCATGCTCGCCACCAACGCCTTGCTCGCCGGCGCCGCTGCCTCGGCCGTTGCCCTTGGCGGAGCCGGCCAGTGGCTGCTCGCCCTACCCGCGCACTACATCGCCGGGGTACAGGTGCTCGTGCGCTCAATTGCATCCGAAACCAGCCCCGTCGTGTTGCCGCCTGGTCACTTCGATCCGCAGCAATTTCGGCGGCTGGCCGAGACCATGACCGAGCCGCTGCGCTACACTGCGCTGGTTCCGGTGCAGCTGGCGCGCCTGCTCGACGCAGCGGATGACCCGGCCCTGTTGGCCGTGCTGCGTCGCTTCACCGCGATTCTGGTCGGCGGGCAGGCGATTCGACCCGATCTGATCGCCCGGGCGGCCGAGCAAGACGTGCGGGTCGTGCGCACCTACGGTTCATCAGAGACCGCTGGAGGCTGCATCTACAACGGTGTGCCGATTGGCGACACCCTCGTGCGGGTCGTGGACGGGCAGCTTGAACTGTCCGGTTCGGTGCTCGCCGAGGGGTACCTCGATGATGACCCGCGCACCACTGACCGGTTTCAGCTGGAGCACGGCGTGCGCTGGTATCGCACCGGCGATCTCGGCGAAATCGTCGACGGACGCGTCACGGTGCTCGGTCGGGCCGACAATGTGATCATTTCCGGCGGGGAAAAGGTGTCCCTGGATGCCGTCGAACGCGTCGTGCGCTCATGCCCGGGTTTCGAACAGGCCGTTGCGATCGGTGTTGACCACGAGAAGTGGGGCCAGGTGCCGGTCGTGGTGGTGGCCGGGGAGGCTGCGGATGATGCCGGGGTGGCGGCATCCGTTGTGGCGGCGCTGGGGCGCGCGGCCAGGCCAGCGCGCATCGTGCGGGTGGCGGAAATTCCGATGCTGACCTCGGGCAAGCCCGACCGCAGAGCGCTGACCGCGCAGCTGCCCGCTTTGCACGTGAGTGGCCAGTAGCATGGGGGCGTGGCACAAGGAGCTCGGCCGGTCAGGCCCAAACAACAACGATTGAACCCCCAGGCGACACTGGCTGGCGCTGATCTTCGCGCTCCAAAGACCGGTAAGGCCGCGGGCAGCGGCAAATCGGGCCACCCGGCGTATAAGAACGGACCGCCCCGCAAGGGGCCGGCGAAGGTGAAGCCGGCGACGGCCTCTGACTGGATCTCCGGTGCCCGCCTGCGCACCCTGCCGCTCGCCATCGCTCCTGTTTTGCTGGGCACCGGCGCCGCCATCGTCGCGAGTGGCCCTGGTGTCTATCACCCGGTGCGTGCGCTCCTCGCGCTCGCCGTGGCCCTGCTGCTGCAGATCGGCGTCAACTACGCCAACGACTACTCCGACGGTATTCGCGGCACCGACGCCTTTCGCGTGGGGCCATCCCGGCTCACCGGCGGCGGTGTCGCCAACCCGCGCACCGTGCTGCGCGTCGCGCTGGTCTGCTTCGGCCTCGCGGCCGTGGCCGGCCTGACGCTCGTCATTCTGACCCAGTACTGGTGGCTGCTGCTGGTGGGAGTCGTCGCCCTCGCCGCCGCCTGGTTCTATACCGGCGGCAAGAAGCCGTACGGCTATCTCGGCCTCGGCGAACTATTCGTGTTCGTCTTCTTCGGCCTCGTCGCCACCGCTGGCACGACCTACGTGCAGGTCGGCGACTTCACCACCGAGAGCGTGCTCGGCGGCGTCGCCATCGGGCTGATCGCCTGCGCCGTGCTCATGGTCAACAACCTGCGCGACATCGTGCCCGACAAGGCCGCCGGCAAGCGCACCCTTGCCGTGCGCATCGGCAGTAGGGCCTCCCGGGTCGTGTTCTGCGTCTTCCTGCTGCTGCCGTTCGTGATCTCCGGACTGTTCAGCCTGGTCTACCCGCTCGGAATCTTCACGTTCTTCGTTCTGCTGCTGGCCCTGCCCGCCTGCCTCATCACCATCACCGCGACGTCGGCAAAGGAACTCATCCTCGCCCTCAAACTGACGAGCCTCGCGGCGCTGGCCTACGGGCTGCTACTGGGACTTGCTTTCGCGTTCTGAGTTGGCCTGCACGGGGTTGGACTGCTGCTCAGCGGCGTTCAACGCCGAGTCCTCGATCTCGGAATCCGGGTTCACCGGCTCCTTGTCGGGGTGCCGCGCTTTGTAGAGGTCGCGCGCAACGCTCTCACGCGATTTGCCGAGCAACAGGTACGACAGGCACAGCCCGATCAAGGCGGCGATTACAGCGGATGCCCAGGGCCAGAATCCCAGAGACAGCAGAATCGCCAGTGGAACGGCAAACATTAAGACGCGCAACACGGAGTAGTACAGCCAGGGGGCCACGGATTTCATGGATCTAGCTTAGAATGCCGCGGCTGAGTGGGCGCACATGTCTCTCACGGTCAAACGGCTTACAATCTAGTTATGCCCAAGCTCTTGATCGGACTAGGACTAGCCCTGGTCATCCTCACCGTCTACACCCTCGTGGAGTGTGCTGTGTTCGACCGCAAGCGCATTCGCGGCTTGCCGCGCTGGGTCTGGATTTTCGTCATCGTGCTGGTGCCGCTGATTGGCCCGCTGCTCTGGCTGCTCGTCGGCCACGGCCGCGCCACCCCGACCACGCGGTCCTTTCGTTCCGTTGCCCCGGATGACGATTTAGAGTTCCTGCGTGGTCTTAACAACGGCGGCAGCGTGAAGACGGACAGCGGCGAGAACCGTCCGTTCAACGAAAAAGACCAGCAAGAGCGCATCCGTCGCATGGAGCAGGACCTCGCGGACCTCGACAAGAACGACCCGACGCCGGGCAAGGGTGGCACCGCTGGTACGGCCGGCGTTGACCCGACGAAGAAGAAGAACGAACCGGGCGAGGGCGAACAGCCTGGCCGTCGGGATGCCTGAGCGGTCCACCCGCAACCCCCGTAGCCCGGCGACCGATTTCAGCGTCGCCCTCCTGAACGAATTCGTTCGGCTCGGCGTGCGTGACCTCGTGCTGTGCCCCGGCGCTCGCTCGCAGGCGCTCGCCCTGGCCGCGGCTGAGCTGGAACGGGCCGGGAGCATCCGCTTGCACGTGCGCACCGACGAACGCAGCGCCGGATTTTTGAGCGTCGGCCTCGCCCTCGAGACCGGTCTGCCCGCCCTCGTCGTGGTGACCTCGGGAACCGCCGTCGCGAACCTGCACCCGGCCGTGCTCGAAGCCCACCATGCCGGAGTGCCGATGATTCTGCTGACGGCCGACCGCCCGGCCGAGCTGCGCGGCATCCGCTCAAACCAGACCACCGTGCAGGCTGGCCTGTTCGGGGTTGCCACCCGGCTGTGCCTCGACGTTCCGGCACCGGTCGGCGAACCCGATGAGGCCACCATCGCCGTGGCGCTCGCCCGGCAGGCGATGGATGCTGCCACCGGCGTTGTCAACGCAGCTCCCGGCCCCGCCCAGCTCAACCTGGCCTTTCGCGAGCCGCTGTCGGCTGCGGTGCCGGTCGGACTGCCGATGATTCCCGCTGGGGCCGCGGCTGAGCCTGCCGCCGGGCCGGACGCGCTGCCCGACGGGCCGGCCATGCTGCTCGCTCCGGGGCCGCGCACCGTGGTCGTGGCCGGCGACGGCGCCGGGCCCGCGGCCGAAGAGCTGGCGCACGCCGGCGGCTGGCCGCTGCTGGCCGAAGTCTCGAGCGGCGCCCGATTCGGGCCGAACCTGATCGTGCACTACCGCGAGCTGCTCGCCGCTGTCGACCTCGGCGGCGAGGTGGAACGGGTGATCGTCTTCGGGCACCCTACCCTCAGCCGGGAGATTCCGGCCCTGATCATGCGCGACGGCGTCGAGACCATCGTCGTCGCCCCGACCGGCCTCGAATGGTACAACCCGGGCCACGCTGCACGCGCCTTCACCCGCTCGGTCGGAGCGGATGCCGCCTGCACTGCGGTCGCACGCACACCGGCCGGCCGCGAATGGCTCGGCCGGTGGGTCAGGACCAGCCGTGCCCTCGCCGAGGCGGCGGCTGGCGAAGGCCGGGTGCCGATCGACAAGCGCGGCATCACCCGTGCCGAACTGGCCGTCTTGCATGCGCCGCTCACCCGGGCGCTGCTCGTCGACGCGGTGTGGCGGGCATCCTGGCCGCATGACCGGCTCGTGCTCGGAGCGTCCCGGCTTATTCGCGAGGCCGACAAGCGCGTGCCAGGCAAGAAGATCACCGTGCGCGCCAACCGGGGTCTGGCTGGCATCGATGGCACCATTGCCACCGCGCTCGGTGTGGCGCTGGCCAGCCAGGCCGAACCGGAACCGCGCTCGGCGGGCGTGACCCGGGCTCTGCTGGGCGACCTCACTTTTCTGCACGACGTCGGATCGCTGCTGCTGGCCCCGGGCGAAGCCGAGCCCCGGCTGCAGGTCATCGTCGGCGTCGATGGTGGCGGCAGCATCTTCGACGGCCTCGAGGTAGCCGCGACGGCTCCCGCTGAGGCGATGGAGCGGGTCTTGTATACCCCGCGGAAGGTGGACCTGAAGTCGCTCGCCGCTGCCTACGGCTGGGACTACGAGTTCGCCGCGACTAGAGCCGACCTGGAGCGCGCCCTCACCGGTGCCCCCACCCGTCCCACGATCCTCGAGGTGCCTCTCCTTCGCTAGCGGCGCCGCTATCTCCACTCTCGCGAGGTTGGGGCGAGTTATCCACAGATTTGTGGCGAGCGGATGCTCAGGCGGCCGCTTGGTACCGTTGAAGACACACGGATGCCGGGAGGACCAGATGACCGATTCGCCCCAGGGGCCTCCGCAGACCGGCGGCCTCCCTGAGTACGCGCCCGGGCAGACACCCGGACAAACACCACACCCACCGACACGTCGTGGCGGCCTCGCTCTGGCGGCGCTCATCGTGGGCATCAGCGCCTTCGTCATCGGCTGGATTCCGATTCTAGGACTGTTGCTGGGTGTCGCTGGCATCATCCTCGGAATCCTGGCAATGCGCAGGCCGGGCGGCAGATCGTTCGGGCTCGCGGGCCTGATCGGATCTTCCCTGGCCGTGCTGGCCAACGTGCTCGTGACCATTGTGGTCGTGGTCGCGCTGGTGAATTCGGGTATCGGCACGGCTGTGCTCACCGATGCCCAGCCCGTCATCACGCCCTGCTATTCCTTCAACGGGCCGGGCGACTTTCTCAGCAACCAATCCGCTGAGAAGACGGATGCCTGTATCACCACCCTGGAACTCTGGGGTGAACGCGATGCCGACGGCGTCATCCACAAGACCGGCGTGGGCAGCATCCTCGGGAGCGTACTGGTGGAGCCGGTGGCGGTGGCCAGCACCGACGACTGGGTGCCCGGCGGCAGCCTCGACGACATGGTCGAGTTTCTGAATCAGAGCTACTTTCCCCAAGCCGGCGAGGTAACGAGCCTGAAAGAAGCCGTCACCCTCGACGGCGTCGACGCCAACCTCACCCGCATGATCAGCACCGCTGAGAACACCCGCACCAAGGCGTTCCTCACCGTCTTCGCCCCGGACATATACCAGTCAGCCGGGGAGCCGGTGAAGTTCTTCCTGATCTCCTTCGTCATTCCCGAAGACAACGGGGAGGAGATCATCGCCGCCGCCATCGATTCCTGGCGCTGGAAGTAGCCGCGAGAGCGGGTGGGCTGCTGCTTCAGGAACTCCGAGGCAACCGTTCACCCGCTTTCAGGCGCCGGCCGGGCGGCCATGAAGGTGGCGGAGGCGGTGAGTCCGCCCGAACCGCGCGGCGTCAACGTTGCGGTGGCATGGCTCGCTTTGGCCAGCTGCGCAACGATGGCAAGGCCGAGTCCGCTGCCGGTGCTGTCGGAGCGGGCCCGCCAGAACCGGTCGAACGCGCGCGAGCACTCCTCGATGCTCAGGCCGGGACCCTCATCGAGCACCTCGAGCTGCACCGTTTCCGTCAGGGGCGCCGCGTGCGAACGACCGGCGCGGTCCGGCCGCGCAGCGGACTTGTTCTCAGTGACGCGGACGACGATCACACTGTTGCCGGGGCTGACCGAGAGGGCGTTGTCGAGGTAGTTGTCGAGAATCTGTTCCGCGGCGGTGGCCACCGCCGACACGAGCGCAGTGGCCGGGCCGTCGAAGCGAATTGTGACCCCGGATTCCTGGGCGAGCGGATGCCATTGCTCGACCCGTTCACGAGCAATCTCCGCGAGGTCGACGGCCACGAGTGTCGTCGGTTGACCCTCCGTACGGCTGAGCAGCAACAAGCCTTCGACGATGGTGCCGAGCCGGTCGGCTTCTGCTTCGGCGGCGGCCAGACGATCAGATGCCCCCGCCGGGTCGGTAGCCATCAGACTGCCGGCTCGTTCCAACTTGAGGCGCAGGGCGGTGAGCGGCGTGCGCAGCTGGTGCGAGGCATCCGCCGCGAACCGTCGTTGTTCCTGCAGCAGCGTGTCGAGCCGTTCGGCCATCTCGTTGAAGGAGCGTGAGAGCGACCGAACCTCCGGGGCGCCGCTGGTCTCGTCGGCGCGGGCGCTGAGGTCGCCGTTCGAGAGCCGCCCAGTAGCGTCTTTCAGGAGCTTGAGCCGGCGAGTGACTGAGCTGGAGAAGATGTAGCCGACAATGCCGGCGAGGAGCACCGTCGTCAGGGCAACGATGCCGAGCAGCCGCAGCTGATCGTTGACGGCATCGTTGATCACCTGCTCCGGGTAGGTCAACCGCACCGCGCCGAAGACCCGGTCACCGCTGAATACGGGCACGGTGACGTAGAGCAGCTGGAGTTCAAGCGTGTCGGAGTATCGGCTGCCCGACATGATTTGCCCGCCGAGGGCACCCATGATTTCTGGCCGTGAGGCGTAGTCGTTGCCGATGCTGGACTGGTCATCGTCGCTCGTGGCGATTGCCGTTCCGGCCGGGTTCACGATGACTACTCGGGCGCCGCCGGCTCCGCGATAGGTTCGGGCAAGGGTCGCCAGTGCGGCGTCGTCGGCGGTCACTGCCGATTCCAGGGCCTCTTCGCTGCGCCCGGCGAGCACAAACGCGTCGCGCTCGAGCGAGGTGATGATGCGGTCACGTTCAACGCTGCGCAGGTAG
Organism: Cryobacterium sp. N21; assembly: GCF_002929575.1. Lineage (NCBI taxonomy): Bacteria > Bacillati > Actinomycetota > Actinomycetes > Micrococcales > Microbacteriaceae > Cryobacterium > Cryobacterium sp. N21. Next base: position 118,243 of record NZ_PJJQ01000029.1, read on the forward strand.
TTGCTCAGCGGTACGTCCTGCACGAGCAGCATGAGGAGCGTGACGGAAATGAAGGCCGCCATGAGCCGCCACTTCATCGGTTCGGCTCGGCGAGGGTCGGCTGCTCAAAACGAAATCCGACACCGCGCACGGACTGGATCCACCGGGGATCGCCCAGTTTTTTACGAATGGCTGCAATGTGGGCGTCGAGCGTTTTGGTCGTTCCGTACCAGTTGGTGTCCCAGACGTCATGCAGGATGTCGGCCCGACGCAGCGCGGCCCCGGGCTCATCGGACAGGTAGACGAGCAGATCGAATTCCTTCGCCGTGAGATGCACGGGCTCGTCGGCGAGGAGTACCCGCTGGGCGCGGGTATCGATGACGAGCGGGCCGAAGCGGCGCTCGGTGGCGGGCGGGGCGTCCGTTTCGGGGCTGGCCGTGCGCCTCGACACCGCGCGAATACGAGCGACCAACTCGCGCATGCCAAACGGTTTGACCACATAGTCGTCGGCACCGATTTCGAGTGCGATCACGCGGTCCATTTCATCGTCGCGGGCGCTCACGACGATGATCGGGGTCTGTTCCTTCGAGCGGATGGCGCGGCACACGTCGGTGCCGTCCATATCCGGCAGGCCAAGGTCGAGCAACACGATGTCTGGGCGAAACGTGGCGAGGGCGGCTAGCCCGGCCCCGCCGGTAGCGACGCGCAAGGTCTCGAAGTTGGCGTAGTTGAGTCCGTCGATCAGACCGTCGGCAACGGCGGCGTCATCCTCGATCACTAGAACTCGCATTACCCTAGTCTGGCGGCCCCGCAGGTCGTGGCCCGCCGAGGCCGGTCCGGGTCGGATTTCTTGGACAAACCTTGGATCTTCGCCGGGCCGGCGTTTACCGACGATTTCGTAGTCTCAAACCATGAAATCAAAAATGATCATGGTGCTCTCGGTCATCGGGGTACTCGGAACGGCCGGCGCGGCGATGGCCGTCAACTCGGACACCCTGACCCTTGCGCCCGTCGGGCTGGTCGGCCAGGCGACCACCGTTCTCAAACCGGTTTCCACGCCGACGACTTCGCCGCTGCCTGCGCCCACCGCGGGTCCGATGGCGGAACCCAGCGGGACTCCGTCGCCAGAGGTGCCGGGACCGGCCGGCTCGAATGCCGGGGCGGAACCAGCCGCGGAATCCTCCGGGGAAGCAACGACCCCGTCACCGGCGGCAGTGCCAGCGCCGAGTGCACCCGTCGACGCGACGTCGGGCGGATCGGGTGCCACCGGGACCTACAACGACGACGACGAGGACGACGCCGGCGGCTCCTCGGAGTACGACGACGACAGCGATGGGGGCAGCGATGACGATGACTAAGCGTCGTCGGCCGGCCCGTCACGCTCGAAACATCACCGGGGCGGCGAGCGCGCTTGCGCTCGTAGGCATGGTCGCCGGATTTCAGATCAGCGCGGCAGCCAGTGACGCGACGCTCAGCACAGCGGGCACCTCGCCGACCGACGTGGCTACGGTCCTGCCGGCGGTGGCGCCCATCGACCCCGCTTCCGCCGCACCGGCCGTGCCGGCACCCGAGCTGGCGGCTCCGGCGCCAGCCCCGGCGGCTCCGGCAGCACCGATCCAGGCAGCCGCAGCGCCAGCAGCCGCAGCGCCCGTCGTGCCGGCTCCCGCGTCGGCACCTCCCGCGTCGGTACCGGCCCCGGCCCCAGCTCCGGCCCCCGTCGCGGCCTCGTCTGGCGGGTCAGGTGGCTGACGTGGCGCCCGACTCCATCGCCCGCGACGCCGTTCGCGCCGTCTTCACCGGAACGGGAACCTGGCCGGGAGCGCTGTCACGTCGGCAGCCGCTTATGGGCGGGAGCGCAGGAATCACGNCCTGGCCGGGAGCGCTGTCACGTCGGCAGCCGCTTATGGGCGGGAGCGCAGGAATCACGCTGGTCGGGGCATCCGCTACCCTGCTGGATGCGACCTTCGAGCTCGCCGATTGCGTCGAGCAGCTCTGGAGTCGATTCGTGCCCGACAGCGATATCACCCGGTTGAATTGGTCGGAGGGGCGTCAAATCAAGGTCGACCAGCTAACGGTGCGTCTCATTCGTGCCATGCAATCGGGCGCTGAACTGACCGGCGGCGACTACGATTCCACGCTGTTGCCCGACCTGCTTGAGGCCGGCTATTCAGCGTCGACCGTTGATCCAAGCAGGGTCACCTACGTGCCTTTGACGGCCCGTTCGCCAGGTGACCTGGCCGGTATCCAGATCAATGGAACGACAGTGCGGATGCCGCGCGGCACGACACTGGATGCCGGCGGTATCGGCAAAGGGCTCGCCGCGGACTTGGTCTGCGAGCTGGCGATGAACGAGGGCGCCTGGGGCGCACTCGCCGAGATTGGAGGGGATATTGCGGTCTCCGGACAGGGTGCAGACGGCCAGGCCTGGCGGCTCGGAGTCGAAGACCCTTTTGACCCCGCCGGTTACTGTGCCATCATTCGCCTCGGCACCGGCGCGCTGGCGACATCGAGCCAGCGTAAACGACGCTTCACGACGACAGCCGGCGAGCACCACCATATCCTCGACCCGCGCACCCATGACAGTGCGGCCACGAACATTCAAACAGTGTCGGTGATCGCCGCTACCGGCGCCCGCGCCGAAACCCTCACCAAGCCCGGATTTCTCAGGCCCACCGCCGACTACCTGGCCTGGCTTCCCACGGTCGGCGCGGCCGGCCTTGTCGTCGATCACATGGGTGCCCCCACCGCCTCCGAGAACTGGAACCGGTACCAATGAACGATCCACACCTCTGGTGGTATATCTCCCGCGCGAGCGCCATGATCGCCTGGGCACTCATGACCGCCTCCGTGCTCTGGGGCATCCTGCTGTCCACCCGCGTCATGCGGCGAATAGACAACCCCGCCTGGCTGCAGGACCTGCACGGTTATCTGGGTGGCTCGTCTCTGGTCATGGTCGGCCTGCACATGGTGTCGCTCATGATCGATTCCTGGCTGTCGTTCACCCCGTCTGAGGTGCTCGTGCCGTTCGCGACGGCGTTCAGACCACTGCCGGTCGCCCTCGGTATCCTCGCCTTCTACCTGCTCGTGGCCGTGCAGGGGTCCTCCCTCATGCTCAAGCGACTGCCGCGAAAGTTCTGGAAGGGCCTGCACTACGCCAGCTATGCAGCCCTGCTGCTCATCTCCTTTCACGCTGGTTTCACCGGAACCGACGTCGGCACGCTCTGGTACAAAATTGTCTCGATCGCACTGATCTCGGTCGCTGCGATCGCCGTAATCCTGCGCATCGTCGCCGGCAAGCGCGGCGGCACACCCCGGCGAACGGATGCCGCCCCCTCCGCGGCCCCGCTGCAATCGACCCTCCGCACCATGGTCGTGGCCAGCGCGACGGCCGTCGCAGACGGTGTCGTCGGCATCCGCTTGGAACTGCCGGACTGGGGTGTTCTGCCCATCTGGCAGCCGGGATCGCACGTCACCCTGCACCTGCCGAACGGCCTGCAGAATCAGTATTCGCTCTGCGGCGACCCCGCAAATCGCCACCACTACGACATTGCAGTTTTGCGCACTGGCAGGTCAGCGGGCGGCAGCGCGTGGATCCACGAAAATCTCGTCCCGGGCATGAGCTTGTCGGTTTCTGGGCCGATGAATCACTTCGAGCTGGAACCGGCCGCTGACTACCTCTTCATCGCCGGAGGAATCGGCATCACGCCGATCAAGGCCATGATCGAGTCGCTTCCGGCCGGGCGCGCCTGGCGGCTCATCTATGCCGGGCGCAGCCGGCAGACCATGGCGTTCGTGGCCGAACTCGAAGCATCGCACCCCGAGCAGGTGATCGTGCACGCGAGTGACGAGAATCTGGGCGGACTCGACCTCGACTCTGTTCTCGGCGGCCCGGCCCTCACCGCCGCGGCTCAGGTCTACTGCTGCGGGCCGGAATCGCTCATGGACGCCGTGGCGGCGCGAGTGTCTGCTGACCGGATGCACCTCGAACGGTTTATTCCCCTCGAGCGGGCGGCCCGGCCGGCCACGCCGATTCAGGTCACCTGCCGCAAGAGCCGCGTGGAATTTACCGTGACCGCCGAGGAGAACCTGCTCGACTCGCTCGAAGCCCATGGCGTGCCCATCCTGGGCTCCTGCCGTAAGGGAATCTGCGGCACCTGTGAGGTGCGCGTGGTCGAGGGAATTCCCGAACATTTGGACTCGATACTCGACGACACCGAGAAGGACGCCCTCGGTGTGATGTACCCCTGCGTCTCGCGCGCGCAGACGCCCGCGCTGGTCTTGAACATCTAGGTTCGCCAAAGCGGGGGGCGCAAATCGCTCGCTTGGGTCGATTCGCGACCCCTCGCGCGGCGGGGGTGGGGCTGGAGTCAGCCGAAGGCCTCCACGATGGGGCGAAACTTCATCTTCGTTTCGGCGAGCTCGCGTTCCGGATCGGAGTCCAGCACGATTCCGCAGCCGGCGTAGGCGGTGATGCCGCCTTCGGGAGCAACCTGGGCGCAGCGCAGGGCGATCGCCCACTCGCCGTCGCCGTCGGCGCCAACCCAGCCAACCGGCCCGGCGTAGCGGCCGCGGTCGAACGGTTCGAGCTCGCGAATGAGATTCAGTGCCTGGTCGGTGGGGGTTCCGGCGACCGCAGCGGTCGGGTGCAACGCCGCGATCAGGTCGAGCGACGTCGACCCGTCGCTCAGGGTGCCCTCGAGATCCGTCGCGAGGTGCCACAGGTTCGGCAGCTTCACGGTGAACGGAATCTCGCTCGTCGCGAGCACCGAGGTGTGCGGGCGCAGCGACTTGAGCACGCTCTGCACGGCGAACTCGTGCTCGTCGCCGTCTTTCGAGGAGGTGGCCAGGGCCAGTGCCGCCTCACGGTCGTCCTCGGCATCCGCTCCGCGGGAGATCGTGCCGGCCAGCACGCGGGCGTTGACCGAACCGTGGTCGGCGCGAATGAGGGTCTCCGGGCTCGACCCGATGAGGCCGTCAACGGCGTAGGTCCAGCAGTCCGGGTACCCGAGGGCGAGTTTGGTGATGGCGCGGCGCAGGTCGGATTCGGCTGGTACCCGCCCGACCAGGTCGCGGGCGAGCACAACCTTATTGACCTGCTGGGCCCGAATGTGCTCAATGCCCGAGCTGACCGCTGCGCGAAAACCGTCGGGGGGCAGCGCTCCGGGCAGCAAGGCGATGCGATACTCGTCGCCGAGCGGATGCAGCGCGAGCGGGTTCTCCGGTGCGCTCTGCCCGGTCGCCCAGATGCGCGTCACCCAGCACTGGCCATCTTCGCGGCCAACGATGATCTCGGGCACGATCAGCACGCTGGTTTGCACAGACGACTCATCGAACGCGAAAGCGCCGAACGCGAGCAGCCCGGTGCCGGTGCGCGCGAGCGGGTCGGTCACGGTGGCCAACCGGGCGACCTGTTTCCAGGCGGCGGCGGCATCCGTCATGCGGGTGGGGCCGGAGAATTCAAGCCTCAGTGCGCAGCCGATGCCGGCCAGACCCTGGTTGCGACGCATCCAGAGCAGGGGCGAGCGGCCATCGAGCAGCAGGATCAGTTGGCGGATATCGGCTATCGGGGAGGTTTCGACCGTCAAGGCCTGCACATTCACTTCTGTAGCCTACGCCCGCGCCACTGCAGCTATGCGAATCCGTGCCCCGGCAACCATGCAGTTTCGCTGGTCGTTCGCATCCTAGAATGATGGGGTGAATAGAGCAGACCTGAACAAACGGCCCGCGCAGGTGGCTGCCATGTTCGACGAGGTCGCCGCCCACTATGACCGCACGAACGCGCTGCTGTCGGTCGGCAACGCGTCGCTCTGGCGCCTCGCGACGACCAAGGCGGTCAGCCCGCAGGCTGGCGAGCGCATTCTCGACATCGCCGCCGGCACCGGAACCTCCAGCGCGGCCCTCGCCCACAGCGGAGCCCACGTCGTCGCCGCCGATTTCTCGGCCGGCATGATTGAGGTCGGCCAGAATCGCCACGCGCACAACCCGAACATCGAGTTCGTGCAGGCCGACGCCACCGCCCTTCCCTTTAAAGACAACGAGTTCGACGCCGTCACCATCTCATTTGGCCTGCGCAACGTGGTCGAACCGAAGAAGGCGCTCGCCGAGTTCTACCGGGTGACCAAGCCCGGCGGTCGCGTTGTCATCTGCGAGTTCTCCACTCCGCCGCTTTCACTCGTGCGCCAGAGCTACTTCGCGTATCTCAATCACGTCATGCCGCGGGTGGTGCGCCTCGCCTCGTCGAACGCCGAAGCCTACGACTACCTCGGCGAGTCGATCGCGGCCTGGCCGACCCAGCCGGTGCTCAGCGGATGGCTGCGCTCGGCCGGATACTCCGCCGTCGCCTACCGCAACCTCACACTCGGCATCGTGGCGCTGCACCGCGGAACCAAGCCCGCGGCATCCTGACCCCGGATCAACTCGATAGGCTAACTTACGTGAAATCCAGAGCCCCCGTGATTCGACGCAGCGCGTCGGTGACCAGCCAGGCGGGCCTCGGCGATCGCATTTTCTCTTCCCCCGCCGACCGCGGCCTGGCCGCGAACATTGATGCCGGTATCGAAAAGGTCGAAGCCGCGCTCATCGACGAGCTGGTCTACGCCAACGAAATTGCCACCGTCACCAGTCGCTACCTGCTGAACGCGGGGGGCAAACGGGTGCGTCCAATGCTCGCGCTGCTCACCGCGCACTTGGGCGATGGCGTTGTGCCCGATGTGATCACGGCGGCGGCGGCCATCGAACTGACCCACCTCGCCTCGCTCTATCACGATGACGTGATGGACGACGCCGACAAACGCCGCGGTGTGCCGAGCGCCCAAACCGTGTGGGGCAATTCCGTCGCCATCCTCACCGGCGACCTGCTGTTCGCCCGCGCCAGCCAGCTGATGGCCCGCCTCGGCGAACGGGCCATCAAACTGCAGGCGACCACCTTTGAGCGCCTCGTGCTCGGCCAGTTTCAGGAGACGGTCGGTCCGCGCCCGGGTGAAGACCCGGTCGAGCACTACATTCAGGTGCTGGCCGGTAAGACCGGTTCGCTCATCGCCGCGGCCGCCCAGGGCGGTGTGGTGTTCTCCAACGCCCCGGCCGAGTACGAGCAGCCGGTCGTGGACTTCGGCGAGAAGATCGGCGTGGCCTTTCAACTCATCGACGACGTGCTCGACCTGTCGCCGCAGCCGCAGGAGACCGGCAAGGTGCCGGGAACGGACCTCCGGGCTGGCGTCGTCACGCTTCCCCTGCTTCGGTTGCGGGAGCGCGCCGTGAGTGATGGGGCATCCGCTGATCTACTGCACCGGCTGGAACGCGACGTCATGGTCGACGGTTCGGCGCAGACGGAGGCCGCCGATAGGGCCATCACCGCGCTGCGCGAGCACGCCGTCACCGCTGAGACCCTCGCCGAAGCACACGGCTGGGCCCGCGACGCGGTAGCCGCCCTGACGCCGTTGCCGAACGGTTCGGTCAAGAAAGCACTCACCCGATTCGCCGAGTCCATCGTCGAGCGCTCCAGCTAGAGCGTGTTGGGGCGTGCCCCGAATGCTCGAGCAGTAAGGAATCTTCCGTGACCAAATTGAGACTGGCCATCGTCGGCGCAGGACCGGCGGGCATCTACGCCGCCGATATTCTGCTCAAGGCCGAACGCAATTTTGAGGTCTCGATCGACCTGTTCGATCACCTGCCGGCGCCGTACGGGCTCGTGCGCTACGGCGTCAGTCCCGACCACCCGCGCATCAAGGGCATCATCACCGCGCTGCGCGGGGTGCTGGACAGCGGCGATATTCGAGTGTTCGGCAACGTGCGGTTCGGGGTGGACGTGACCCTCGACGACCTCAAGAAGCACTACAACGCGGTCATCTTCGCGACCGGCGCTGTACAAGACGCCGACCTGAACATTCCGGGCGCCGCACTTGACGGCTCCTTTGGCGCCGCCGACTTCGTCAGCTGGTTCGACGGTCACCCCGACGTGCCGCGTACCTGGCCGCTCGAGGCGCGCGAAATCGCCGTGATCGGCAATGGCAACGTGGCGCTCGACGTGTCCCGCATGCTCATCAAGCACGCCGACGACCTGTTGCCGACCGAGATTCCTGCGAACGTCTATGACGGACTCAAGGCGTCACCGGTGACCGACGTGCACATTTTTGGGCGCCGCGGGCCGACATCCGTTAAATTCACGCCCCTGGAACTGCGGGAAGTCGGCGAGCTTCGGGACGTCGACATGATCGTCTACGACGAAGACTTCGACTACGACGAGGCCGCGAAAGCCGCCGTTGCGAGCAACAAGCAGGTCTTCGTGATCGACAAGACGCTGAACGTCTGGCGGGCCCGCGAGTCCGGCACGGCCAGCCGCCGCCTGCACCTGCACTTCTTCGCCAAGCCCGTGGAGATCGTCGATGACGGCACCGGCCGGGTCGCGGCTTTTCGGTGGGAACGCACCACAACGGATGCCGCCGGCGGCGTCGTCGGAACGGGTGAAATTCGAGAGATCCCGGTTCAGGCCGTCTACCGGGCGGTCGGCTACTTCGGATCCGAACTGCCCGACGTGCCGTTCGACAAGAAGCGCGGCGTCATTCCCAACCGTGAAGGCCAGGTGCTGCGCCGCGACCCGTCAGCCGGCACCGGCGGATTGTTCAACCAGCAGATGTACGGCGTCTACGCGACCGGGTGGATCAAGCGCGGGCCGGTGGGACTGATCGGCCACACCAAGAGTGACGCCATGGAAACCATCAAGCACCTGATCAACGACCTCGGCAACTGGTGGCGGCCCGAGTCGCCGTCGGAGGAGAGCATCGTTGAGCTGCTCGATGCGCGAGGCGTTCGCTACACGGGCCTCGACGGCTGGCACAACCTGGACCAGCACGAGCTCGCCCTCGGTGAGGCCGTGGGCCGCATCCGCATCAAGGTCGTCGACCGCGACGAGATGGTGGCCGTCTCCCGAGCCGAGTAGCCCGCCCCCCTCGGACGGGGCCCAGGCCCCGTCCACGGGCCCAGTTTATAAACTGGGCCCACGGCCATAAGGTGGGCCCGGAGGCCCGCGGGTCTACCCTTCCGGGCCCGCGGGTCTACCTTTCCGGGTCCGGGCTCGGAAACTGGGCCCATGTTCTATCTTGGTCCCGGTTCCCGAAGGTGGGCCCGGTGGCCCGCGGAGCGCCGGCTAGCGGAAGTTCGTGAACTGCAGGGCCACGTCGAGGTCCTTGCCCTTGAGCAGGGCCATCACGGCCTGCAGGTCGTCGCGGCTCTTGGAGCTGACGCGCAGTTCGTCACCCTGAATCTGGCTCTTGACGCCCTTGGGCCCCTCATCGCGAATGATCTTGCTGATCTTCTTCGCATTCTCCTGGTCGATGCCAGCCTTCATTGTCGTCTCGATGCGATACTCCTTGCCGGAGGCGAACGGCTCGCCGGCATCGAGGCTGCGCAGCGAGATGCCGCGCTTGATCAGCTTGGCCTCGAACACCTCGAGGATCGCCTTGACGCGCTCCTCGGTGTTCGCCTTCATGAGCACCTTTTCGCCGCTCATCGCGATTGAGGCCCCCACGTTCTTGAAGTCGTAGCGCTGCGCGACTTCCTTATGCGCCTGGTTGAGGGCGTTGTCGACCTCCATCGGGTCGACCTTGCTGACGATGTCGAACGTTGAATCTGCCATTCCCCCATGGTATCCGACCCGCGAGAGCGCAAAAAGTGCCCGATTGGAGTGCTCAAACGGGCACCCGTCCTCGCCAACGCGTGCGCTTTCGCGTGGCTCATAGGCGATTGATAGGCAGTGGAGGCCTTGGGCATAGGCGTGCTCCTTGGGTTCGCCTTAGCCGCAACGGATACCGCGGCGGTGAACATATATGAGGAGAACGATGAAACTGCGCAGCCGAATCCGACGCATACGAGCCCGCTGGTGGGTGCTGAGCGGAGTCATCGTGCTCACCCTGGCCGGCGGAGGTACCTGGTGGATCATCGCAGCCCAGGCGACGAGCGCCGTGGCGAGCCCGGTCACCCAGACCGTGGCCGCGAGCCTCGAGACCATGGAACAGAGCGTCTCGGCGACCGGCACCCTCACCCCGACCGTGCAGGAAGAGGTGTCGTTCGCAGCTTCTGGAAACGTCACCGGAGTGAACGTTGTCGCCGGCACGGTCGTCGCGGCCGGTGACGTGCTCGCTGCCGTCGACACCCTCACCGTCGACGCCGACCTGCTCCAGGCGCGCGCCACCCTCGCGAGCGCCGCGGCTAAACTGGCGGACAGCCAGGATTCGAGCGATGGTTCGACGGCCGGCCTGGCCCAGATCGCGGCCAACGTGGCCAACGTCACGACCGCGCAGAACGGAGTCGACGAGGCCCTGGCCGCACAGAGCGCTGTCACCCTCACCGCTCAGGTCGCCGGGCTCGTCACCGTCGTGAACGTCGCCGTGGGCGATGTGGTGTCTGCGGGCAGCAGCAGCAGTTCGACCGGAGCCGCCGCAGCCGGCGGAACAGCAGCCGCCGGAGCCGGCAGCACGACCACCGCCAGCAGCACCGCGTTCACGATCGTCGGCACCGACGCCTGGACGGTCGACCTCACCGTGGGCGAAGCGGATGTCGCGCTCATCGCGGCGAACGACCAGGTCGAACTCTCCCTCGATGACGGAACCGCCTTCTTCGGCACCGTCTCCGAGATCGGCCTGCTGCCGTCCAGCACGACTGGCGTTGCCGCCTACCCGGTGGTCGTCGCCGTCACCGGTACGCCCGAGGGACTCTTCGACGGTGTCGCCGTGACCGCGGCGATCGTGTACGAACGCCGCACCGACGTGCTCACCGTGGCGAGTGCGGCCGTGACCAGCGTGGATGGGGCATCCGTTGTGACCGTGAAAGACACCGATGGCACCGAGGTGTCCACTCCGGTCACCGTCGGCGCGACGGTCGGCAACCTCACCGAGATCACGGCGGGGCTCGCCGAGGGTGACGAGGTCATTGTCGCTACCTTCACCCCCGGCAGCGGCAACGCCGGCACCGACCGCACCGGCGGTTTTCCAGGCGGAGAGATGCCCACCGGCGACTTTCCGGCCGGCCAGATGCCCGGAGGCGCGAACAATGGATAACGCACAAACGGATGCCGCATCCCCAGTGATCGAGTTGCGTAACGCCGGCAAGACCTACCGTTCCGGCAGCATCGAATTCGAAGCGCTCAAGGGCATCGATCTCGCTATCTACGAGGGTGAATACGTCGCCATCATGGGGCCGTCGGGGTCGGGAGAGTCCACGATCATGAACGTGCTCGGCTGCCTCGACACCCTCAGCCGCGGCGAATACCGCCTCGGCGGCACCGACGTGAACGACCTCGACGCGGTGGAACTCGCCGAGATTCGCAACCGCCAGATCGGCTTCGTCTTTCAGGGCTTCAACCTGTTGTCGTCGCTGCCAGCCTGACGCAACGTGGAATTGCCGCTGATCTACGGCGGAGTGCCGCTGCTCAACCTGCTCTCGATCACCGACAGCACGGCCGCCGACTTCACCATCAGCAGCCAGGACGCCCTGGTCAGCACCGCCACGGCCGTCTATGAGACCCTCACAATTCTGCTCACCGGAGTTGCCGCGCTGTCGCTGCTGGTCGGCGGCATCGGGGTCATGAACATCATGCTCGTGTCGGTGTCGGAGCGCACCCGCGAGATCGGCCTGCGCAAGGCGCTCGGAGCGCCGCCGGGCGCCATCCGCCAGCAGTTTCTGATCGAGGCGGCCATTCTCGGCCTCAGTGGTGGGCTGCTCGGAGCGGTGCTCGGCGTCGCCGCAGCACTTCTCCTGCCGGGGGTGATCGGCAGCTCGATCGTCGTCTCGCCGGCCGCCGTCGCGCTGTCGATCGGTGTCGCCATCGTGATCGGCGTGAGCTTCGGCGTGTATCCGGCCACCCGGGCCGCCCGCCTCGCCCCCATTAATGCGCTGCGCGGCGAATAAATCCATACTTACGAACCGAAATGAGACCACTGACATGCTGAGACTCAATCGCCGCACCGCCTTTCTCGGCGGCGTGCTGCTGCTCTCGGGCTGCGCGGCCACCACCACGGCAACGCCCGTGGCCACCGCCACCCCCGTGGCCACCCAGCAAGCACGGGTCGCGCCCGGGGTGACCGGTGAGATCGCCGCCCTGACCGATCTCAGCTTTCAACTGCAAGACACCGACTCCCAGACCGCGGTGACCTACACGACGGCCACGACCTTTACCTCGACGCTCGCCGCGACCCTGGCCGACGTCACCGTGGGCCAGTGCGTGAACGTCTCCAGCGCGGCAGCGGCCGACGGAACGGATGCCGCAACCGTCGCGACCACCGTATCCATCACCGATGTCGTCGATGGCGCATGCGACTCGGGGTTCGGCGGAATGGGCGGCGGAGCGGCTGGCGGCGGAATGGACGGCGGCACACCGCCGACCGACATGCCCGCCGGCGCCGACGGAACCGCCTCGACCGGAATGCTGACCGATATGCCCACCGACCTGCCAGCGGATGGCGGCGGCTTCGGCTCCCGCACAAACGGCTCGGTCACGGCGACCGAGATCACGGTCGACTCGACCGACGCTGACAGCGTCGTAACGAGCGAATCGATGACGGTTGCCAGCGCGACCAGCTACACGAAGACATCCGCATCTGATTCGTCGGCCGTCGCGGTGGGACTCTGCGCGACCGCTCAGGGCGAAGCTGACGACAGCGGATCGTTCGCTGCCACCGCTGTGGCCCTCTCGGTGGCCAGCGATGAAGGCTGCGTGAGCGCCATGGCTGGCCCCGGTCGCCGCATGGGAGACGCGGCAAATGAGTAAGGCCGGAGGGGAGGAAGTCGCATCCGCTCCGGACGACGCCGTGCTGGCGCCGGCCGCCGGGCCATCGGCCAAGAACCTGCGGGCGACCAGGCAAAAGCGCCGACGCTTGCTGGCCGTGGGAACGGTCGCCGCGCTGCTCGTCGCCTCGGGCGGCGGCGTGGCCTATGCCATGACCCGCTCGCCGGAAGGTGATTTCGGAATTCTCAACGTGTCGACGTCATCCACGCCGTCGTACACGGTACAGATCGCGCTCGAGGGCGCCGACCCGAACCTTCTAAACGGCGCATCGGCCGCAGTCACCGTTGAGGTGGCGAGCCTCAACGAGGTGCTCGCGGTGCCGACCTCGGCCGTGCACGTGGCCGACTCGTCCTACACGGTCGACCTGCTGAAGGACGGCGTATCGACGAGCACGGTGGTGAAGGTCGGTGCCGTCGGCTCCGAGTTGACCGAGATCGCGTCGGGCGTCAACGCCGGAGACGAGGTGATTCTGGCGGATCTAAACGCGGCAATTGCCAGCACCGATACCCAAACCGACAGCGGGCTCAGCGGCCTCGGCGGCGACACGTCGACCGTGACGCGCACCCCGCCGATCGGCCTGGGTGGACCGCCGGCGGGGTAGCGGATGCGCCTCACTGCGGAAGTCGGCACTCGCTGATTTCTCGGTGAGGCGTTTCGTCTTGTAGTGTTAACCCCGCGTCTCCGGTCAAGTGATTACACCTGGTCGGGAGCGCCTGGCGAGTTACCCAAGCGGCCAAAGGGATCTGACTGTAAATCAGACGGCGTAGCCTTCGTGAGTTCGAACCTCGCACTCGCCACCAGCACCAGAGCAGTTCACCACTGCAAACAGGCAGGCCTTCGGGTCTGCCTGTTTTGGTTGAGGCGCGGCCTGTAGCGTGAGGGCATGACGCATCCTGCCCCGACCGAGCTGCTCGACCTCGCGCGCACCATCGCTCTCACCGCCGGCGCGCTGGCCCATCGTCGCCGCGTCGAGGGCGTCGAGATCGCCGCCTCGAAGTCGTCGCCCGAAGACATTGTCACCGCGGCCGACCGTGAGGTCGAGCTGCTCATTCAAGGCCTACTCGCCGACGCCCGCCCAAACGACGGGTTCTACGGTGAGGAATCCGACGCGACCGGCGGTACCAGCGGACTCACCTGGGTCGTCGATCCCATCGACGGCACCGTCAACTACCTTTACGCTGTTCCGTTCTACGCCGTCAGCATCGCCGTCGTGCAGGGCGAGCCCGACCCGGCCAGCTGGAACGCCCTCGCCGGCGCGGTCGTCAACCCCGCGCTCGGCGAAGTGTTCACAGCGTCCGCCGGCTCCGGCGCCTGGCTGGGCGATGCGCGCCTGCACGTCAACCATGACGTACCACTGTCGCTCGCGCTGGCCGGCACCGGATTCGGCTACGACGCCAGCCGGCGGGTCTGGCAGGCGAAGGTCGTGGGCGGTCTGATCGGCCAGGTGCGGGACATCCGTCGTATTGGTTCGGCCGCACTCGACCTGTGTTCCGTCGCCTGCGGGCGGCTCGACCTCTATTTTGAACGCGGACTCAACCCGTGGGATCACGCCGCCGGCGCCCTGATCGCCCGCGAGGCGGGGGCCAAAGTTGGCGCTCTGCAAGCGGATGCCGAGGGTCACGACCTGCTCATCGCAGCCGCCCCTGACCTCTACGATCAGTTCGAACCCGTGCTCGCCGGACTCTTCGAACGCTTCCCGTTTGGCGCAAAAGCCCGGTGACATTACGCCCCCCTACCCCCGTTTGGGTGTGATTGGTCACTTTCCTCTGGTATTCTCAGGGTTGCGCGTTACCCTTAATCAATTCGTTATATTTGCATGGCGTCATGTGGCGTTATCCAGAACGAGCACGAGATCCCGTCCGCTACGCCGAAAGCTGCACTTTGTCACGTCACACTCCATCCATGGACACCTCCGTGTCCGGCGAGAGTGACGGCACCGTTTTTCCCCCGGCAGAACCGGCTGCTCTGACACGTCGCGAACTGCGTGAGCGCGAGCGAGTGGCCTTCTCTCGAGTCGCGGAATCGACTGCTGCACCGGTCGACGAAGGTGTCGAAGACGTCGTTCGTCTCAGCCCCGCCGCCGACCTGATCGTCGCCGCCGACCTCGGTGAACCCGACATTGAACCGGCGGTCGTGACCGAAACGGACCGGATCGTCGCGGCAGTGCCGGTCGCCGACGCCGAGCCCACCGACTACGAGAAGCTGCTGGCTCCCGGCGTCACCCAGTCGATTCCGACGGTGATTCCCGCCGCCGGCGACCTGCCGCGCCGCCGCCAGCGTATCGAGCAGAAGCCCGGCGAGACGTTTGCTCCCGCGCGCGACTTCGTTCCCGCTGGCGCGCTGCCGCGCCGCACCCCCCGCGCGCGGCCGCTGGGCAGCACCATGCGCAAGCGTGCGGCCAAGGGCGCATCCATTCTTGCCATGTCTTTCGTGGCGTTGATGGCCGTGGCCACCTCGATTCCGGCTGAGGCACTGCTCTCGTCGCAGGACGTACAGGCATCCGTTTTGGAAGCCCAGCGCGTTCTGCCGGCTGATGAGGGGCAGAGCATGGACATGGCCGGTGGTGACACCGTCACCGTCGAGCGCGATGGCTACGAGTCGAGCACCATCGCCGAAGTTGCTGCCGCCAGCGGTATCCGCATGGAAGACACCTTCACCAACAACCCGAATGGCACCATCCAGTGGCCCTTCGCCGTGGGCGTGCACATCGGTGACCAGATCGGCTATCGCAACTGCGCCGGCTGCTCAGTGAACCACGGCGGACAGGACTTCAACCCCGGTCTCGGCGCCCCGATCCAGACCATTGCCGACGGTGTGGTGAGCTACGCCGAAGACGGCGAAGCCAGCCTCGGCGTGCACATGATGATCGACCACATGATCAACGGCGAGCTTGTGACGAGCGTGTACGCGCACATGATTCACGGCTCGATGCTCTTCAAGGAGGGCGATGTGGTCAAGGTCGGTCAGGTCATCGGCAAGACCGGCAGCACCGGCATGTCGACCGGCCCGCACCTGCACTTCGAGATTCGCCAGGGCGGAATCACCGGCACCAAGGTCGACCCTCTCGCCTGGCTCTACGCCAACACGAACTAGCCCAACCGCGGCAGCTCCGCCCCGCGGTCCCGAACGCCGGGCCAGCATAACTCTTGCAATTTGTTGTGCCCGAGAGCTGAAGGCCCGAAAAGACGCGGGAGTTTCTCTGTTCGCCCGCGAATTGCAGGAGTCGTGCCGACACGGCAGGCCGCACCCGGCCGAACCGTGGCGTAGAGGGACTATTCGGGCTGCGTGCGGCCGCGCATGAATGAATCGAGCAGGCCCTTCGGCAGCGGAAACGGCGGCAGGCCGTCGAAGCTGAACAGGTCTGCGTCGCCGGCATCGACGGACTCGAGCGCCACAACCTGGTCGTGCAGCAGCTCCATCTTCACGTCGAGGCGATTGGCGGCATCCGCTGCCTGCCGGAGATCTTCGACGAGGGTATCGGGCACGGTACCGTTGTACTTGTAGAAGATCTTGTGCTCGAGGCTCGCCCAAAAGTCCATGGCAATCGTGCGAATCTGAATCTCCACGGTGACCGGCTGCACGCGATCTGACATGAACACCGGAATCGCCACGATGAGGTGCAGGCTCTGGTAGCCGTTGGCCTTCGGCTCCTGAATGTAGTCCTTCTCCAGCAGCACCGTCACGTCCCGCTGCCCGGCCAGAAGGTCGCGGATGCGATAGGTGTCAGAGATGAAGCTGCAGGTGATGCGAATGCCCGCGATGTCCTGAATGTTGTCGCGAATAGCGTCGAGCTCGAGCGGGTACCCCTTGCGGATCGCCTTCTTGAGAATGCCCTCCGGCGACTTCAGCCTTGAACTGACATGCTCGATCGGACTGTAGTCGTGGATCGAGCTGAACTCCTCCTTCAGAATGTTGATCTTTGTCAGCATCTCGTCGCTCGCGAACTTATACGACATCATGAACCGGGTCAGCTCGAGCTTTAGCTCTCGCATGGCCGCGATCGACGCCAGCGCGTTGCTGCCGGCATCGCTCGAACGGTCGACGGCGTCGGTCATGCCTCTACTGAGCGCAACCAGGCCGTCGCATCGCCCGGCAGGGTGCGGCCGACCAGCTCTTCACTCGAAAGCAGCACGTCACCGGCGGGAAGCTGAACGGATGCCGCGCCGGTGTTGGCTACGACCGTCACGTCGCCGTTGCGGTACGCCGCGACCTCCGGCCCGAAGCCGTCGATCCACTCCACGGTGCCGGAGGCGAGGGAGTGCTCCCGGCGCAGGGTCAGCGCGTGCTTGTACAGCTCGAGTGTAGATCCGGCGACGCCATCTTGCTGGTCGCGAGCCAGGCCAGCCCACTCGGCTGGCTGCGGCAGCCAGCTCTTCGCGCCGGTGCTGAAGCCGAACGATTCGCTGGCGGCTTCCCACGGAATCGGCACGCGGCATCCGTCTCGTCCGTAACGCTCGCCGTTGGTGCGAAACCAGGTGGGGTCTTCGCGGGCGTGGTCGGGCAGGTCGACGGCCTCGGGCAGGCCGAGTTCCTCGCCCTGATACAGGTAGCTCGAGCCCGGCAGCGACAGCATTAAAGCGGATGCCGCCCGCGCGCGTCGAAGCCCCAGCGCCGTGTCGGGCAGGCCCACCGTTTTCGGGCCGATGCCATGCCCCTGCAGGTTCTCGCCGGTGAGGGCGAGCCGGGAGGCGTGGCGCACGACGTCGTGGTTGGAGAGCACCCAGGTGCTCGGAGCTCCCACGTTACCGAAGGCTTCAAGTGACTCGTCGATGACGCTCTTGAGCTGCGCGGCGTTCCACGGGGTTTCAAGATAGGCGAAGTTGAAGGCCTGGTGCATCTCGTCTGGCCGAACCCACTTGGCCATCTGGCTGAGCGGGTCTACCCAGGCTTCGGCCGCGAGAACCCGGTCGCCCGGGTAGGCAGCGAGCACTTTGTGCCAGTCACGATAGATCTCGTGCACGCCATCCTGCGCCCAGTACGGCGCGGTCAGCGGCGTCTCGGCGGTGATGCCGGGTTCCAAAGCGGATGCCGGCGCCCCGCCCATGCTGCCGCCCTCGGCGGGAGGCGTGTAATCGGGGAGGCCGGGAGCCTTGATCATGCCGTGCGCAACATCCACTCGAAAGCCGTCGACGCCGCGGTCGAGCCAGAAGCGCAGCACGGCGCGGAACTGTTCGCGCACCCACTCGCTGTCCCAGTCGAAGTCGGGCTGGCTGCTGTCGAACAAGTGCAGGTACCACTGGCCGGGGGTGCCATCTGAATCGGTCGTTCGGGTCCAGGCCAGGCCGCCGAAGACGGACTCCCAGTTGTTCGGGGGTAGCTCCCCGTTCTCGCCCTTTCCGTCGCGGAAGGTGTAGCGGGCGCGTTCGTCGCTGCCGGGGCCAGCGGCGAGGGCGGCCTGAAACCAACCGTGAGCGTTGGATGAGTGGTTGGGCACGATGTCGACGATGACGCGGATGCCGAGATCGTGCGCGGTGCGTTGCAGTACCTCGAAGTCGTCGAGGGTGCCGAACAGAGGGTCGACGTCGCAATAGTCAGAGACGTCGTAGCCGGCGTCGCGTTGCGGAGAGGTATAGAAAGGAGAAAGCCAGATGGCATCGATGCCGAGGTCTTTCAGTTGCGGCAGTCGTGCGCTAATGCCGGCGAGGTCACCCATTCCGTCACCGTTCGCGTCGGCGAACGATCGCGGGTAGATCTGATAGATAACGGCTGTGCGCCACCATTCGGTGCCATGGGTCAGTTCGGTGCCAGTCATCCTAAAATGCTACGGCATCGCTGCTGGACGCCTGTAGCGTGGTGGAAGTGGTCTGGACCTCGCCGTCGGGGTGATAAAGTTTCTAGGTTGCCAAAAACGCGGCAGTGCTACTGTCTTTTGGTTGCTCTGCCCCCTTAGCTCATTGGTAGAGCACTTCCTTGGTAAGGAAGAGGTAGTGGGTCCGATTCCCACAGGGGGCTCAGGCTTGGAAGCGAACAGCCGACAAGTCGCGGCGGGGTAGCTCAGTTGGTTAGAGCACACGGCTCATAATCGTGGTGTCGCGGGTTCAATTCCCGCTCCCGCTACACGGTATTCACTAAATTCGCCCCGGACTTCTGCGGAAGTCCGGGGCGAATTTCGTTATCTTCCACCGATTGCCCCCGCCGACCCGGGGGAATGACCTGAACGCTGGATTCGGCCACGCGGATGCCGCCAGCGACGCACTCGAGCGGATGCCGCATGCTGGCCGCGCTAGGGTTCACGAATGGGGAATCGTCTGTCGTCGCTGGGTGCGGCATCCGTTCGGGCGTCGAGAGCGTGACGTCACTCGACCTGGCTGTCGATTCTGTGGACAAAATAATCGAGGGCCCCCACGGCTCGATACCGGTGCGCTGGTACTCGCCGCCCGTCGGCACTGCATCAGTCGAATCTGCAACGATCGTGTGGATTCACGGTGGAGGATTTTTCAAGGGCAGCCTCGACCAGCCGGAGTCGGATGACGTTGCGCGAACACTGGCCGCAGCGGGATTCACCGTCGTCACCGTTGCCTACCGGCTCGCGAGGATCTCGACGTGGCGTCGGTCTGCGAGCGGGCTTGTGTGGGCCCCGGGCCTCCACTATCCCGTGCCGGTCGACGATGTCGTGGCCGCGGTGCGGGAGGTGCAGCGCGATTCACCCAACGGAGTCATTCTGGGCGGTGCCAGCGCCGGTGCCTGTCTGTCGGCTGCTGCAGTGCTCCGGCTGGCGGACGGCGGTGCTGATGCTCTCGTCGGCGCGTTCTTCGCGTACGGCTTCTTTCACGCGGCGCTGCCGAAAAGATCGCGCCAATTGCGCGGCCGCCTCCGCGGTCGGCGTCGCTTCGGGCACGCGCCGATGCTGCTGAACCTGATGAATCTCCACTACGCCGGCACGAGAACCGCGCTGGCACAACCACACGCATTTGCCGGCGGCCATCCGCTCCAGGGTTTTCCGCCGACGCTCATGGTCGACGCCGATCGCGACTCCATGCGTTCCTCCGGTGATCAGTTCGCCCAGGAGCTGTCAGCGGCCGGGGTGGCGCTGGATTACAACGTGCTGCCCGGCACCTTTCACGCGTTTCTCAACCGTCCGTATGAGTTGAGTTTTAGCGACGGTATGCGCCTGATCATCGACTGGGCTGTGCAGGCGGGGTTGAGTCGTCGGGCAGGTTGAGTTGGGCGGTGAGCGCCTGGCGGAGCTTGTCCGCCCGCGTGGGTGGAACGTAGTTGCAGGCGTCTCCCGGGCAGAGTTCTGGCTTCTTCGTCGCGAAGATTCGGTAGAGGGAGCAGCCGACACAGATTCCGAAGGCTGTCTCGAGAAATAGGATGCTGAGGCAAATGCCGCAGAGCATGAGCGTAACGGTGCCGCTGACGCCGAAAAAGCCCATCACCATGCAGGAGGTGAAGGCCATGCCTAGCCCGAGCTGCCAGGCGAGTTTCTTCTGGTCGGCACCGACCCATTCCGGGCGCTGTCGGCGCACCACCAGCCCGCCCAGGAGCAGACTCGGTGTGTAACGTGCGCTGACGAATAGCCGCAGCATCATGTCCACCAGGAAGAGAAACGCGAACGCCCGCAGCGGTGCAAAGTTGCCGGTCAGGGCGTCCCGAAACGTCCTCCTGGGGAAGCTGCGCGGGCGGCTCGACGGCCGCACCCCGGGGCGTTTGGTCCTGTGATGATCGAAGCTCGACGACTGCACAAACTCGCGGACCGAATTCTGCGCGAGTGAATCGTTCGTCGATCGGGCAATGATTGTCAGCGCACGCAAGAGCGATGCCGCTCACAGGACTGACTCTTCGCGCGCTCGGCGCTGCGGCGCCCCTGGCGCGAAATCGCCGGTTCGCCGGCTCCAGGCTCGGGAATTGTTCGTGCCCCCGGAGTTAATGGACGCGTACATCGACACGAGCGTGCGAGTCTCTAGAGCGACACTGCTGGCTGCTGTCGGAGACAATATGCGATGACCGGCGAGCATAATGTCGGCATGACCAAACACTGGACCCCGCTCGCTTTCGTCTACCTGGCGCTGAGCCTCGCCGGGCTCGCCGGAACCTGGAGCTACAACGTGATCGCGATAATTCAGCTGCGCGACTTCGTCGGCGACTGGGTGAACAGTGGGCCGGCGGTGTCGTCACTCACGGTCGACCTGCTCATCGCCGCGGTGGCTGGCAGCATCCTGATCATCGTTGAGGCGCGACGCCTCGGCATGAAGCGGGGCTGGCTCTACGTCGTTCTCTCGGGTCTAACGGCCTTCGCCTTCACCTTTCCGCTGTTCCTCGCGATGCGCGAGCGCACCCTGGCGGCGGCGCGTACGCCAGCGGCGCGACCGCCCTTGACCTGACCGCTCAAGCCCTGGCCGGTACAGCGCGCAGCCCGATTCTTGCTTAACGACACGGCAAGTGATTGACTTACCGACATGGAATCTGAAAGTGCAACCACGGCGGTGGCGGCGTCGGCGCGCGCCGCGCTCGCCGGCATCGCGACGGACCGGCGGCGGCTCGGACGATGGCTCAAATCGCAGACCTGGTGGACCGCTCCGGCGCAGGCCCTTGCCATCGCAGCCCTGATCGCGTCGCCGGCTGCGGGTGTCGCCTTCGGAATGATGATGGTGTCGGCCGGTGCTTGCCTCACACTTTTCGGCATTGATCATCTCGTGCGTAAGCAGATGCGCCTGGTGAAGATTCCCGGCCCGGCCGGCCCACTGAGCCTGATGATTCTCATTGTGCTGAGCGTCGTCATGCTCGGAGCATTCGTGCTCTCGATCGTGTTCGAGGTCACTGACCAGCGCGCCTGGATTGTCCTGACCACTGCGGTCGTCTTCGTCGTAGCCCTCGTCAGCTCAGCACTCTATGACCTCGCGAACGCCCGGGAACTGCTCCGTGGCTGCTGACCCCCGATTCGACGACGCAATCCACGCGCCAACCCGTCTGCGGTTGTGCGCGCTTCTTCGGGCGACCGGCGCCGCGGAATTCACCACCATCGCCGCCACATTGGAACTGACCGAGGCGACGCTCTCGAAGACCATCCGCAACCTGATCGAGCTCGACTACGTAGTGACCGTGAAACAAGCCTCGCCAGCACGAGCGGATGCCCGCCGCACCACCAGCGTGGCCCTCACCCGGCGCGGCAGCGCGGCCATCGACGGCCATCTGGCGGCGCTCCGCGAGCTGTCGGCCGAAGCCCCGACTAGCATGACATTATTATGACTAACCGCCGTGGTATCACCATGGTGATATGGAACTCGGACAGTACGTCAACGACCTGCAGCACCAGCTAGCGGATGCCGCCGACAACGGCAGCGCAGACACGCGCGCTGCGACCGAGCGACTTGCTGCCGGGCTCGATGCGGCAACGCGGCTCGTGCTGCTCGACGTGCTGTCGGCGGCGGCCGCCGAGATCACCCGTGACCTCGCCCCCGGACCGGTCGACCTGCGGCTGCGCGGGCGCGAGATCGAATTCGTGGTGACCCAGTCGAGTATCGAGGTAGACGGCGACGAGCGACCCGCGGCATCCGTCGATCTTGACGACACGAGCACCTCGCGCACGACGCTGCGCCTGCCCGACGCCCTCAAAGCGCGGGTGGACGACGCGGCCGCCGCCGACGGACTGTCGGTCAACACTTGGCTGGTGCGTGCGGTCGCCGCCGCCGTGCAACCCCGGCAACGCCGCTCCGCGCAGCGCACGCTGCGCGCCGGCGACAATTTCGCGAGCTGGGCGCGCTAAGGCGCCCACCCGCAGCAACAGCCGGCC
This sequence comes from Cryobacterium sp. N21, assembly GCF_002929575.1. Taxonomy (NCBI): domain Bacteria; kingdom Bacillati; phylum Actinomycetota; class Actinomycetes; order Micrococcales; family Microbacteriaceae; genus Cryobacterium; species Cryobacterium sp. N21. The sequence goes on from NZ_PJJQ01000029.1 coordinate 140,733, forward strand.
CCGCGAACCCGCAGGGCCACACCGACACGCCTCCAGAAAGGCAGCTTCAGCATGCCCACCTACGACACACCGACCCCGATCGACCTGGCCATCAACCTGCCCGTCGGCGCTATCGAGATCTTCGCGAGCGACCACGGTCAGATCCGGGTCGGAACGGTCTCCGGCCACGCCGTACTCAAGGCGTCCCACGGCAGCGTGCAGATCGACGAGGTCGGCGGTGACCTCGACGCGAAACTGTCCTACGGCGATCTGGAAATCACGCGAGCGCAGGCATCCGTTTCGGCCAAAACCGCGTACGGAAGCATCCAGCTCCGCGAGGTTTCACGCGGTTCCGTGCAGGTCGAGAGCGGATTCGGCCAGGTCACCATCGGCGTCAAGCCGGGCGTGCCGGCCTGGCTCGAACTGTCGTCCAAAGACGGTCACGTGCGCAATGAGCTCGACGACGTCGACCTCGCAGTGAGCGCGGGCACCGTGACCGCCCTGCTCGGCCCGAACGGCGCCGGCAAGACGACGGCCGTGCACATCCTCAGCACGCTGCTGCGGCCAGACGGTGGCATGGCGTTCGTGAACGGATGCGACGTTGTGCGCGACCAGGACGGCGTGCGCGCCGTGATTGGCCGCACCGGCCAGTTTTCGGCGGTCGACAAGCTCCTGAACGGCGAGGAAAACCTCTTGTTGATGGCGCGCCTTCGCCACCTCGGAGCGAAGCAGTCGAAGACCCGAGTGGCCGAACTGCTCGAGCAATTCGACCTCGTCGACGCCGCCCGCAAGCCGCACCCTCGTTCTGGTCGTCGGCGTGGCCATCGGCTTTCGCCCCACCGCGACACCGCTCGAGTGGATGGCCGTCGCCGGCGTGATCGCGCTCGTCGCCTACTCGATCAGCTGGCTGGGCGTGGCCATGGGCATCCAGGCGAAGAGCGTCGAGACGGCGAGCAATATGCCCCTCGTTCTCACCGTGCTGCCGCTCTTCGGCAGCGGCTTCGTGCCGACCGACTCGATGCCGGTGTGGCTGCAGTGGTTCGCGCAGTACCAGCCCTTCACTCCGTTCATCGAGACAATTCGCGGGCTGCTGCTCGGCACCCCACTCGGCTGGAACCCCGTGTTCGCCATCGGGTGGTGCGTCGTGATCGTGGCCGCCAGTTACGGCTGGTCACGGGCGCTCTACGAGCGCAAATCGGTGCACTAGATCCGTGTTACCAGGGCAGGCGGTTGCGGCCGCCCGCCCCCTTGTGTACTGACGGCCGGCGCGCGTATAGGCTGGAGTCTTGACACGGGGTGCCGCACATACTGTGCGTGCTGAGATCAATACCCGTTGAACCTGTCTAGTTAGTACTAGCGAAGGAATGTCACGGATGATCGATCGTACCCGGCTTGCCCTGCGGCAGATTCCCCGAGTCCTCAGTATCGCGGGTACCGATCCGACCGGCGGTGCCGGCATCCAGGCCGACCTCAAGAGCATCGCGGCCAACGGCGGCTACGGAATGGCTGTGGTGAGTGCGCTGGTGGCGCAGAATACGCGCGGCGTGCGTTCGGTTCACATCCCGCCGATCGATTTTCTGCGCGAGCAATTGAACGCCGTGAGTGACGATGTAACCATCGACGCCGTGAAGATCGGCATGCTTGCGCAGCTCGATGTGATCACCGAGGTGCGCGACTGGCTCTTCCGGTGCCGTCCGCCGCTGGTCGTACTCGACCCGGTGATGGTGGCAACGAGCGGCGACCGCCTGCTCGACCCGGCAGCCGAGCAGGCGCTGCGCGACCTGATTTGCCACGTTGACCTGGTCACGCCCAACGTTCCCGAGCTGGCCGTTCTGCTCGCTGAGCCGCCGGCCGCCAACTGGGCGGAGGCCCTCGCGCAGGGCAAACGATTGTCGGACAGCACGGGTGCTACCGTACTGGTCAAGGGCGGCCATCTCAACGAAACGAGCTGCCCAGATGCCCTAGTCAACACCCACGGGCTGCTTGCCCAGTGCGTGGTCGAGGTCGCCCTGCCGCGCATCCGCACCACAAACACCCACGGCACCGGATGCTCACTCTCCTCGGCGATGGCCACGGTGCAGGCCAGAACCGGTAACTGGGCGAAGTCCCTGGCCGAAGTGAAAGACTGGCTCCACGACGCCCTGGCCCACGCCGACGAGCTCGAGGTCGGGCAGGGAAACGGGCCGATCCACCACTTTCATCGACTTTTCGACCGTGCGAATTCTGCCCTGATTGCGGGCATGAGATGAACGGGGCGACGACGTGGGCGCGACTAGCCGAGCGGCGGGAGGCTGGCGAGAAGCCGCTCGGCGGCATCCGTCGGGTCATCGGCGGCGGTGATCGCGCGCACCACGACCACCCGGGTGGCGCCGGCTTCGACCACCTGGTCGATGGTACCGAGGTCGATCCCGCCGATCGCAAACCACGGGCGAAGGCTGCCAGCGGATGCGCTCTGCTCGGCCGCATAGCGCAGCAGACCGGTTCCGACCGCTGCCCGACCGGGTTTGGTGGGCGTGGCCCAGACCGGGCCGACGCAAAAATAATCCAGACTGTCAGCGACGAGAGCGGCATCCACTTGTCCGGTGGTATGGGTCGACAAGCCGATGCGGGCCGCGTCGCCGAGCAGCGTACGGGCGGCGGGCAGCGGCAGGTCCGTCTGGCCGACATGAAAAACCGGCGCTCCAGCGAGAACGGCGATATCCGCGCGGTCGTTGACCGCCCAGAGCCGGGCGTGTCGGTCGGCGACCGAACGCAGAATCTCAAGATAGTCGAGCTCCTCGGCGGCATCGATGGTCTTGTCCCGCAGTTGGATGATGTCGACCCCGCCGGCGAACGCGGCCGTCACGAAGTCGGCGAAATCGCCGCGCTCCGTACGGGCATCGGTGCAGAGATACAGCCGGGCGGTGATCGGGTCCATGCGACCAACCCTAAAGGGCTTCAGCCCGGCCTCGGTGCAGACCATGAGTGAGCGGCGCGCACAGCGTACGGTCGACGTAGCCGTCATCGGCGGCGGCGTGATCGGGCTCGGCATCGCCTGGGCTGTAGCGCAGTCCGGCCGCACGGTGGCCGTCATTGACCCGGATCCGGCCGGTGGTGCCACTTTTGCTGCGGCCGGAATGCTCGCCGCGGTCAGCGAACTGCACTACCAGGAGGAGGCGTTGCTCGAGCTCATGCTTGCCTCCTCGAACCTGTATCCCGGCTTCATCGACTCGCTCGCGCCCGACAGCTACCTGACCGGTTACCAGCGTACGAGAACCCTGAATGTGGGCGCAGACGCGGCCGACCGGCAGGCGCTCGCCGACCTGCGCGGCGTGCAGGTAGTCAACGGACTGGGCGTCGAGGCCATCACCGTTCGCGCAGCGCGGGTGCTCGAACCGTTGCTCAGCCCCCAGATTTCTGGCGCCTTTGTGGTGGAGCAAGACCATCAGGTCGACCCGCGCCGGCTCACCGAGTGCATCCAGTTGGAGCTCGCGCGCCACGGCCAGGACGCCGTCATACGCGTGCAGGCCAGCGGGTTGCTGCACGAGAATTCAGCGGATGCCTCCTCCCGCGTCACCGGCGTCGCCCTTTTCGACGGCTCAACGGTCACAGCCACTGAGGTGGTCGTGGCCAACGGGCTCGGAGCCGCAGCACTGGGCGGGCTGCCCGAACACCTCAACCTGCCGCTTCGCCCGGTCTACGGGGACATCCTTCGGCTGCGGGTGCCCGAGCACCTGCAACCCCTGCTCACCTGCACCGTTCGCGGACTGGTGCACGGTGTGCCGGTGTATCTGGTTCCGCGCACCGACGGAACGCTCGTGATCGGAGCCACCCAGCGCGAAGACGGCTCGGGCGTGGTGTCAGCCGGCGGCGTCTATCAGCTGCTGCGAGACGCCCAGGTGCTGCTGCCCGCGGTCAGTGAACTCGAACTGATCGAAACGACCGCCCGCGCCAGGCCCGGAACCCCCGACAACGCGCCGCTCCTCGGTCGCGTCGGGGGCGCTGACGGTGACATTTCCGGCCTCATTGTCGCCACCGGATTCTTCCGCCACGGCGTACTGCTCACCCCGGTCGCCGCCGAGCGCTGTCTCCAGCTCATCGAGGGAATTGCCGACGATCGGTGGCGGGCCTTTCGACCGGACCGATTTTCGAGCCGCGCTCCCGCATCCGTTTCACTGAAAGGAGGCCACTCGTGACCGTAACCATCGCCGTGAACGGCCAGCGACGATCTGTTCAACCGGGCAGCACCGTGACCGACCTCGTGGCCGAGATCACCGGCCGGGCCATCGCGACCGACGGCCATGCAGTCGACGGAAGCCGCGTCGGGGTGGCCGTGGCCCGCAACGCCGCGGTCGTTTCGCGCAGCCTCTGGTGGTCGACCGCGGTGACAGCGGGCGATGAGATCGAAATCGTGACCGCGGTGCAGGGAGGATGACCGTGCCGACGACCCCGGACAGCCTCGTCATTGACGGCGTTGAGCTGACCTCACGCCTGATCATGGGCACCGGGGGAGCCCCGAGCGTCGATGGTCTCGGGGCTGCACTGCGTTCCTCCGGAACCGAACTGACCACCGTCGCGATGCGGCGCCACAGTGTGGCCGCCACCGGTTCGCTGTTCGAGCTGCTGATGGAGAATTCCATCCGCGTGCTGCCCAACACGGCCGGCTGTTTCACCGCTCGCGAGGCCGTGCTCACCGCCGAGCTGGCGCGGGAGGCGCTTGCGACCGACTGGATCAAGCTCGAGGTCATCGCCGACGAGCAGACCCTGCTGCCCGATGCGGTCGAGCTGGTCGAGGCCACCGAACAGCTCGTCGCGCGGGGCTTCACGGTGTTCGCCTACACGAATGACGACCCCGTGCTCGCGCTGCGGCTCGAACACCTGGGCGCTGCGGCCGTGATGCCGCTCGGGGCGCCGATCGGCACAGGCCTCGGCATTCTCAACCCGCACAATATCGAGCTGATCGTGGCCCGCGCCGGCGTTCCCGTGGTGCTGGACGCCGGAATCGGCACCGCCTCTGACGCGGCCCTCGCGATGGAGCTGGGCTGCGATGCCGTGCTGCTGGCCACCGCGGTGACGCGCGCGCAGAACCCAGTTCTCATGGCTGACGCCTTCCGGCACGCTGTGATCGCTGGCCGTCGTGCCTCCTTGGCCGGCCGCATCCCGCGGCGTGAGCTGGCCCTGGCGTCGTCACCGATGGCCGGGCGGCCCGACCTGTGAAGCGGATGCTCGCACCACTCGTCGAACCCGGCGCGGCCCTCACGGCGGCCGAGCGCGAGCGGTACTCGCGCCACATTCTGCTGCCCGAAATTGGCCCGCTCAACCAACGCAGGCTGAAGAATGCGCGCGTGCTCGTGATCGGCGCCGGCGGTCTCGGCTCGCCGGTGCTGCTCTACCTCGCGGCCGCCGGGGTCGGCACGCTCGGCATCGTCGACCACGACACGGTGGATCTCAGCAACCTGCAACGCCAGATCATCCACGGCACTTCGGCACTCGGCCGCTCGAAACTGGCGTCCGCCGCCGCGGCCGTCGCCGAGCTGAATCCGCTCGTCACCGTGCACCAACACGATGTCTGGCTGTCGGCGGCGAACGCCCTCGACCTGTTCGCCCAGTACGACCTGATCATTGACGGCGCCGACACCTTCGCCACCCGCTACCTGGTGAGTGATGCCGCCGCGCTGCTCGACAAACCGTGTGTCTGGGGGTCCATTCTGCGCTTCGACGGGCAGATCAGCGTGTTCTGGAACACGCACGGCCCGACCTACCGCGACCTGTATCCGGAAGCCCCGCCGGCCGGCTCGGTGCCGAGCTGCAGCGAGGGCGGCGTATTCGGAATGCTGTGCGGAATCATCGGCGCCACGATGGTCGCCGAAGCGGTGAAACTGATCACCGGGGTGGGCCGCACGCTGCTCGGCCGGGTCGTGCTCTTCAACGCCCTCGACGCGACCTGGCGCGAAATCAGCATCGCACGCGACCTGGCCACGCCACCGGTCACCGAGCTGATCGACTATGACCTGTTCTGCGGAACATCCACCACGGATGCGATTTCGGTGCAGCAACTAGCCACCCTGCTCGCTGCCCGGGCGCGCAGCGAGCTCGACTTCGACCTCATCGATGTTCGGGAACCGGCGGAATACGACATCGTGCACATCGAGGGGGCGCTGCTGATTCCGCACGGCGGCATCCTCTCGGAGGAGGCCGTTCTCGACCGCGACCGCGACATCGTGCTGCACTGCAAGGCCGGGCCGCGTTCTGCTGCTGTCCTGGCCGAGCTACAGCGCCGCGGCTATGAGAATGTGCGCCAGGTCGAGGGTGGCATTCTGGCCTGGGTGAGGGAGATCGAGCCCGCGCTGCCGACCTACTGAGCGAGCCGGGCCTCGCGGCACGTGTTTGAGAACGTGGCACTGGTTTGAACCGGGGCCGTCTTCTCAAACACGTGCCACGAGCGTCAGCCGCCGATCAGTGCGTAGCGATGCGCCCACGGGCGCACCTGTTCGACGGCGGCGCCGACGCGAAAGACCGTGCCGTCATCAAACGGATGCCCGACGATCTGCACCCCGGTGGGGATGCCGCAGTCGGCCAGGCCGCTCGGCACCGCGAGCACCGGGCACCGGTTCGCGATATTGAACGGCACCGTCATGTGGCCCTGCCAGTAGTGTTCAAGGCGCTCGCCGCCGGCCGTGATGCCGTCAAGATAATGACCCTCGGCCGTGAGCGCGGCGACGGCCGAGGTCGGGCAGATCAGGGCGTCGAACCCGGTCATCGCCGCGGCTAGTTCGCCCTGCATGCGGGTTTCAGCGGAGAGACCGTCAAGAAAGCGGGTATCGGCGGCCGCAGCCCGGGCATCCGTCATGAACTGCACCGTGTAGGCGGCGAGGGCTCTCTCGGCGCCACGGGTCTCGTCCTCCATCGCTGGGCCCAGAATATGGCCGAAGTGGGTGAAGGACACTCGGTGAATTTCGGCCGTGGTCCAGGGCAGTTCGACCTCGTCGACGATCGCGCCGGCGCTCTGCAAGGCCGCAGCCACGGCGCGGGTGTTGGCCTCTACGTCGGGATCGACCAGGTAGTCGCCGAGGCGAATGCATAGGGCGATGCGCAGGCCCGCGACCGCGGGCCACATCCTCGGCAGCGGCGCAGCGGCGGCGAGCGAGGCATGGTCACCTGGGTGCTGGCCGGCCATCACGTTGGCGAGCAGGGCGGCATCCGCTACCGTGCGGGCCATCGGCCCGTCGCCGCGATAGTGGTCGGCCGACAGCGGCGCGACGCCCGGAATGCGACCGTAGGGTGCTTTGAACCCGACGGTGCTGGTGAAGGCCGCTGGCAGCCGGGTCGATCCGGCGATGTCCGAGGCGGTGGCGAGCGGCGCAAACCCCGCCGCAAGGGCGACGCCGGATCCGCCCGAGGAGCCGCCGGGAGAGAGATCGTGGTTGAACGGATTGCGCGTGACCCCCCAGAGCGGGGAGTGCGTCACCGTGGCGCAGCAGAATTCAGGCGTCGTGGTGCGCGCATGCACGATGCCGCCGGCCGAGCGTATGCGGCTGATCACCGGATGATCCGCGCTCGCAACCACGTCACGCTGGGCGACGAGCCCGTTGCTCAGCACGTGCCCGGCGAGGGAATGCTTCTCCTTCGCCGCGACCGGCAGCCCGAGCAGCGGGGCGAGCTGACCGCCGGACCGGTACTGCCGCTCGGCGTCGCGGGCCGCGATTCGGGCCTCATCGGTCAGCTGTTCGGTGAGCGCGTTGACGCGCGGGTTGACCGCGTCGATACGCTGCAGCACGGCCTCGAGCAGCTCCACCGGTGACAAGTCGCGCGACCGGAACAGGCCGAGCGCCTCGGTTGCGCCCAGATAGGCCAGGTCGGTCATGCTGGTGGTGGTAGCGCTCGACTGGGTGGGAGCGGGTTCGGTGCGGCTGATCACGCCCGGCCCGACTACGCCCGGGCCGTAGAGGCCAGTGCGGGAGCCTCGGCCGGATCGACCAAAGCCCCGTCGACCAGCGCCCCGCTGACCAGAGCCGTGGTCACCTCGGTGAGCAGCGCGAGCCCGGCGACCATGTCGGCATCCGTGGTGAATTCGCGTTCGCAGTGCGAGACACCGTCGACGCTCGGAATGAACAGCATGATCGAGGGCACAAAGGTGTTCATCGCGACCGAGTCGTGGCCGGCCATGGTCTGGATTCGGCGGGTGGACAGCCCGGCGCGCGCGGCGGCCGCTTCGGCCAGCTGGAGGCCTCCTTCAGGAAAATACCTGATCGGACGAACATCGAAGTCGGTCACGTTGATCTTGATCTCGTGCTCGATCGCGAGCGCCGCGATCTTCTCGAGCAGGGTGGCGCGGGCCGCCTGCACGATCTGTGGGTCGCCGCTCCGCAGGTCGGCGACCAGGCGTACCCGGCGGGCGACCACGATGGGGGAGTTGGGTTCGAGGGTTAGCTGCCCGACGGACGACACGATGGCCTCGTCGGCGAAGTCGCTGGTGACCTCGCGCACCAAGAGGATGATCTTGGCGGCGGCCACGAGGGCGTCGTGCCGGTCGGCCATGGCGGTCGCCCCGGTGTGGGACTGCTCTCCGAGCACCTCGATGTCGAGTTTCTGGGTGTACCAGCTGCGGTCGACGACGCCGATCGCGATCTGCTCGCGCTCGAGGATGCGACCCTGCTCGATGTGGATCTCGGCGTAGCTCACCGTGACCGGGCGCGGGTCGGTGCCGAGATAGCCGATTTCGGCCAGGGCGGCGCGGGCGGTCACGCCGGCCAGGTCGGTCACGTCCAGCATCTGCTCCTGGTCGAACAGGCCGACAAAGACGCTGCTGCCCATGACGCTCGGAGCGAAACGGCCGCCCTCTTCGTTGAACCAGTTCACGACGGCGAGGTTGAACGGCGGCACGGTACCGCTCGCCTGCACCAGCTCGTCGACGTTGCGGGCCGCGTGCAATGCGGCGAGCACGCCGTAAGCGCCATCGAAGCGCCCGCCGAGCGGCTGGCTGTCGAGGTGTGAACCGACGAGCACGTAGGGGGCGCCTGGCGTCCACTCGATCAGCCCGAACATGTTGCCGATACCGTCGACGCGCAGGGTGTAGCCGGCGTCGGTCACCCAATTCGCGAACCAGGCGCGGCTCTGCGCGTCTTCGGCGGTGGCCGCCTGACGGTCGACGCCGTTGCGGGGCGTGGCCCCGATGGTGGCAACGTGGTGAAAGTCGGTGAGAAAGTCAGCAGATGACATATGGACTCCTTTTATTGGGCGAGTAATGCGTGAACGGATGCTGCAAACGCTCAGCCCAGACGCCCCCGCGTCTCGGGCACCTTGGTGAGGGTCACAAGCAGGAGCACGATCGCGGCCGCGCCGGCCATGTAGAAGCCCGGGGCGAACGAAACGCCCGAGCTGGCGACGAGGGCGGTGCCGACGAGCGGCGCGGTGCCGCCGAAGATGGCGTAGCCGAGGTTGTAGCTCACGGCAGCGCTCGTGAAGCGGGTTCTGGTCGTGAAGATCTCGACGAAGAAGGTGTAGCAGCCGCCGCCGTAGATGCACAGGGGGATCACGAACAGCATCTGGCCGAGCAGAGCGAGCGGCAGGCTGCCGCTCGTGACGAGCATGAAGCTCGGGATGGCCAGCACCGCGATCGCGGCCGACCCGGCGATGAGCATCGGCTTACGCCCGACCTTGTCGCCAATGCGCCCGCCGATTGGCAGCAGCACGGCGTACAGGGCGAGGGCGGCCGCGTTGGCCAGCAGGGACTGTTCGCGGCTGAGGTTTCCGGTGGTCTGTACGTATGCCACGAAGTAGGCCGAGAGAAAGTAGAAACCCATCGCGGTCAGGCCCATTACGAAGATGACCTGCACCATGCGCAACTTGTTCTCTCGGAAGGTCTCCTTGACCGGGCTGAACTCCTTGGTCTTTGTTGCCTGGGCGTCGGTGAACGACTTGCTCTCGCTGGTCTTGCTGCGAATCCAGACGCCGAACAGGGCCAGGGGCAGGGCGATCAGGAACGGCAGGCGCCAACCCCAGGCGGTGAACGAGTCGTCGGACATGCTCTGGCTGAGGATGAGGATCATCGTGCCGGCGAACACCGACGGCAGCGCGGTCGCCGCGATGGTGATGTTCAGCCAGAGACCGCGGCGGCCGATCGGGGCGTGTTCGAACACGAAGGAGGGGGCGCCGACCGATTCGCCGCCGGCCGAGAAACCCTGCACGAGGCGCAGGAGCAGCAGAAGCGCGGGGGCCCAGAAGCCGATCTGGTGAAAAGTGGGGAGCAACCCCATGCAGGCGGTCGCGGTGCCGATGGCGAGCAGGGTGATGGCGAGCACCTTGCGCCGCCCGATCTTGTCGCCGAGGGAGCCGAAGAACAAGCCGCCGAGCGGGCGCACGACAAACGCGACACCGAAGGTGGCGAAGGTGGCCAGCAGGGCGAGGATCGGGTTCGTGCTCGGAAAGTACAGCTGGGAGAAGATCACGGCCGTCAATCCGTACAGGGTGAAGTCGTAGAACTCGATGAATTGGCCGATGCTGCCGCCGAGTAGGACGCGTTTCTGCAGGCCTGTCAACTTCTTCGGGGGAGCGGTCTCGGCTGGCGGACTGATCGGGGCGGTGGCTGCGGTCGTGGTCACGACACCCACCGTACGATCGCGATGATTCCGGCGCTCGCCGCTGCGTTTCTGGCCGGTGAACTCTTGGCGAGCCGTGTGTCGGTCATATTGCGGCGCATCCGTTGGTCTGTAACCGGGACGACACGTGAATTATCTGCTCGAACACTGATCCTCCTTGATCACTGCAGCCGGGATCCCGGTCAAAGACGAGCGCTGCCGGGAGTGCGCGGCCGATTCTGGTCAAGCTTGCGCGCTGCGAAACACCCGTGTCCAATTGATTCTCATGGCCGAGCGCATCGATTTTGGTGATGGGTCAGGGGTGCGCCGCCCCATACAAGCGTCGGCAGGTATCTTCGAAGGCCAGCGCTCGGCGGGTCGGCAGCGCGGTGCTCAGCCGCACGAGCATGACCTCGCTCGGCGGAAATTCGTCAACCAGGCGCAGGGGGACGACCCGACCGCCAGAATACGGCACGTCGTTGTAGACCCGCTGGTTGAGCAGGGCATAGCCGTGGCCCTGGGCCACGAACGACCGCACAGTTTCATAGCCGGCGAACCGGTGGCGCACGTTGGGTGCCACCCCGGCCAGGGCGAACAGACTCTCGTAGTACTCCCGGCTGTGCGGCAGGTCGAGCAGTATGAGCGGCTCTCCGGCAAGGTCGCGCAGGGCAACCTCCTGGCCGGGGATATTCGCGGCCCAGTGGCCCGCGGGAACAATAACGTGCGGAGGAACACGTTCGAGCACCTGGCTGGAAAACCCGGCGCCGAGTCCGTGCCCGTACATCAATGCGAGGTCGCATCGCCCCTCGCGGAGCGCCGTCTGCAGCGAGGCGAGGTCGGCCTCCAGAAAAGTCACGTCGACGCCGGGATGGGTGGCCTCGAACGCCTTGAGAATGGCCGGCAGCCGAAACGAAGCCAGCGGTGAGAACACCCCGACGGTCAGCTCGCCGATGAGCGTTTCGGCCGTTCCGTAGGCCGATTCAAACAGGGAATCGGCGTGGTCGAGGAACCCCTTCAGGTCGAGCGCGAACTTGCGCCCGGTCGGGGTGAGCCTGAGCCCCATCGACGGGTTGCGCAGGAACAGTTGGGCGCCGAGGGTGCGCTCCAGCTGCGCCATCGCCGTAGAGACGGCGGACTGGCTCACCAGTAATCGGGCGGCGGCCTGGGTCATGCTCTGCAGCTCGGCCACGACGGCGAAGTACCGCAACTGGGTGAGGGTGAAGTGTCGCATCGGGCTCCAGACAGGGCGGCAGCCGGGAGCGAAAGCATCCAGCCCCGAGCGTGCGGATTGCTCAATGGTAACGACGAGAGTAATCGGGTGGCTGCTTTTGGTCGTGGTGGGACCACGCGACACGAAGCGGATGCCGCCCGCGGGATCTGCTTGCGGCCCCGTGAGGGGGGTAGTATCTGGGCACTCGGGATTTTCCCGCGCGTGAATGAAAGGTTGGACCATGAATCCGCTGCTCATCATTGTGGCCATTATTGCGGTCGTGCTGCTCATTACTGGCGGCCTGGTGGAGTCGCTTCAGTTTCTACTCTGGGTCGGTATTGTGCTCGCCGTCATTGCCGTCATCATGTTCCTCATGCGATCGATGTCGGGGCGCAAGAGCGTCTAACCCGGCATAACCGCTGACGGCCGGCAGCAGGAGACTGGACTCCTGCTGGCGGCCGTTGCTGTGCCCATACCTGCTGTGCGGGCACCGCTTGGTCGGGGCCGCGCGTGCCGTGAGCTGGGCCTAGCCTAGAGTGCACCGACCGAGCTCATCGTTCGCGCCTTTCGCAGAGATTGGACCCCATGCCTGAACAGAACGCTCCAACCCGCGTCGTTGTCGTCGGCGATGCTCTGATCGACGTGCTGCGTGATTCGGAGGCGAGCCGGGAATTCGCCGGCGGAGCCGCCCTCAACGTCGCGGTCGGACTGGCGGTGCTCGGCCTGCCGACGACCCTGATCGCGATGGTCGGCGACGATGCTGACGGCGCGGTGATTCGCGAATTTCTCGAGAAATACGGCGTGCAGCTGATCGCAACCACCGGCCCGCTCGGGTCGTCGCGGGCCATGTCCGACCGCACCGACGGCGAGCCGCGCTATTTCTTCAACCCGGCAGCGAAGGCACGCCGCATCGAGTTCGGTGCGGCGGAGCGCGCGGCCCTCGAGAGCGCCGAGCTGGTCGTCGTGAGCTGCTTTCCGTTCGACGACACCGCGCAGACCGAGGCATTCGCGGCCTGCGTGAGTGACCCGGAACGACGCCTCTTCATCGACCCCAATCCGCGGGCCGGCATGCTGCACGACGGCCCCCGATTCGTGCGCAACTTCGAGGCACTCGCCGCGCGCAGCCTGCTCGTGAAGGTCGGCGACGAAGACGCTGACCTTCTCTACGACAGCACGCTCGAGCAGCTGCGACTGCGACTCGTTGCGAGCGGCGCACACACGGTGCTGGCAACAGCCGGGCGCCTCGGCGCCTCGGTGTCCTTCGCCGATAAAGGCCAGATCAGCGTGCCCATCGCCATGCTCGATGGCCCGGTCATCGACACGATGGGTGCCGGGGATGCGACGCTGGCAGCATCCGTTTGCACGATCGTTCACGACGGTGTACCGCAGGATGCCGCCAGCTGGCAGTCGCTGCTGGCCGACGCCATGCTGACCGCAGCGGCGACCTGTCGGCACGAGGGAGCGCTGCTCCGGCGGCCGTAGGCAGGTCGGTCGGCTCGCTTAGGCCTCGGCGTCCGTTGCACGCGCGTTCGTTTCGGGCGCTGTTGTTTCAGACGCGATGGTCTCGGGAACCGCGTCGGTGAACTTGAGCCGGGTGCGAATTGCATCGCGCGCTTGCTGGGCGGCTCGGCGCACCTCCTTGTCGGGGTCGCGCAGGCGCACCTCGATCGTGGCGATGTTGGCGGTGGATCCCTGGTCGGCGAGGGCGTGCAGGGCCGCCGCGCGCACCCGGGGGTGCTCATCGGTAGTGAGGCGCACGAGCTTGGGGACGACCTGCAGGCCGCGCAGCAGCACGACCTTGGCGCACATTTCGCGCACCCGCCAAGCCTGGTTGTTCAGCCCGACGACGATGTACGGTGCAGCCGACTCTCCCCACACGTGCAGCAGCGCGCGAGCGCCCCACAGCTCGGGCCAGTACAGGGCTGGGGCGCCCTCGAGGATGCCGAGGGCGTGGCGCCCGCCGGCGTAGAGCAGAAAGTCCTTTCCGGCATTCTTGGCGCGCAACAGTGCCACGGAATTGTCGATGACGACGGACTCGCCGTAGTGCGCGACGGCGGCGCGGATGCGTTCCTCGGTCGGAAGGTCGATCGGAAGGTCGGGGTGCGGAGTCAATTTGTTTTGCATAGCCCTCTAACGCTACCTCCCCGGCGCCCTTTCCCACCCGCGAAACGGGGTAACAGTGTGCAATAGACGTGGCCGTAATTTGCGGAGGCTCGCGGTGGCCAGAAGACTGGAGCCGTTACGGTGAATGGGTACCGCGCCTCGACCGGGCCGGGCGCCCACTGCACCTGTCAGCTGAGGTCTAGTTCGAAGCCGGAGGCGCGCTCGTAGATGCCGTAGTTGCCGATGTCGGTGAAACCGAGGCTGCGGTACAGGGCGAGCGCTTCGGGCTGGGCGTAGCCGGTTTCCAGGCGCATCCGCTCGTAGCCGAGGGTTCGGGCGAGGGATTCGAGCTCGCGCAGAATCGTTTTCGCGTGACCCTGGCGGCGGTAGTTCGGGTTGGTCCACATGCGCTTGACCTCGGCGGTCGTGTCGTTGAACTGGCGCAGGCCACCGCCGGCCACGGTCACGTCGCCGTCGACGAGCACGAGAAAGCCGCCGCTGGGCGGATCGAACTCGGCCCCGTCGACGTCGTGCACGGAATCGCCGTCGCCGTAGCGCGTTTCGTATTCGCGGTGCAGGTCAAGCAGAAGAGGGGCTACCTCGGGGTCACCGAGGCGCACGGATACACAATTCACGGTTAATAGTGTGCGCCCTGTTGCCGGGTGCTCGTGACCGCGCTTAGTAGACTCGACGGGTGTCAGTGAACCCAGAGTTGCAGGGGCGGGTCTTTCCGCCGGTCGCACCGTATCTTGTCGGCCGTGAAAAGGTGCGCGAATTTTCCCGCGCCGTGTTCGCGACCAGCCCGATCAACCACGATCCCGAGGCGGCCCGCGCGGCCGGCCACACCGACGTCGTCGCTCCGCCCACGTTCGCCGTGGTCGTGCAGGAGGCCACCCTGGCCCAACTTCTGGCCGAACCCGATGGCGGAATCGACTTCACCCGCGTCGTGCACGGCGACCAGCGCTTCAGCTATACCCGCCCGATTGTCGCCGGTGACGAACTCACGGCGACCCTCGCGGTGACGAGCATCAAGAGCCTCGGCGGCCACTCCATGGTCACCGCCGAGTCCACCATCGTTGATGCGAGCGGCGCACACGTCGTGACCGCGGTCTCCACCCTCGTCGTCAGGGGAGACGAATGACCCCCGCCGCACCTATCAGATCAGTGACCGATCTCACGGTCGGCGACGTCGTCGCCGAGGCGAGTTTCGCCCTGACGCGCGATTCCCTCGTGCACTACGCCGGAGCATCCGGTGATTTCAATCCCATTCACTATCGCGACGATATCGCGCAGTCGGTGGGGCTGTCCGGCGTGCTCGCCCACGGCATGCTCACCATGGGCCTGGCCGTGCAACCCGTCGTCGACTGGGCCGGCGACCCCGCCCGGGTCATCGATTACCAGGTGCGATTCACCCGCCCGGTCTTCGTTGACGCAACGGATGGCGCAACCGTCACCGTCGTCGCCAAGGTCGGCGCGCTCGATCTCGAAGCCGGCGTGGCCCGCATCGACCTGACCGTGACGTTCAACGGCTCGACCGTTCTCGGCAAGGCGCAGGCACGCGTCAACCTGGCCTGAACCATGATCGAACCCGTTGCCCTGAGCACACTCACCACCTTTCGGGTCGGCGGACCCCCCGCCGCCCTGGTGGCGCCGGTCACCGAGCAGGACCTCATCACTGAGACGCTCGTGGTCTGGGGCCTGGACGAAAACTGGCTCCTGCTTGGTGGCGGCTCCAACACCGTCGTCGCTGATGAGGGCTTCGACGGCATCGTGATTAGCGTGGTGACCCGCGGCATCGAGGTACTCGCCGCTGCACCTGAGAGCAGCGAAGCGGATGCCGCGGATGCGGCCGTCTCTAACGCCGGCGCCGACGTTGGCGCCCGGGTACGGCTGCGCGTACAGGCCGGCGAACCCTGGGACGACCTCGTGGCATACGCCGTCGATCACGGCTGGGCCGGCATCGAGGCGCTCTCGGGCATTCCCGGATCGTGCGGCGCCGCCCCGGTGCAGAACATTGGCGCCTACGGTCAGGAGCTCTCCGACAGCCTGATCGCGATCGACTTTCTCTCTTACGAGACCGGTGAGGTCGATCGGCTCGAACGCGCAGACCTGGCGCTGGGCTACCGCACCTCGGCGCTCAAGCAGGGCCTGCGCGGCGTGGTGCTCGCAATCGAACTGGAGCTGCACGATACCGCAGCCGAGGCATCCGTTTTGGGGAGCACCCTCGGCCAGCCCCTGAAGTATGCCCAACTCGCCGGAGCGCTCGGCGTGCAGCTCGGTGACCGGGTGCCGCTGTCGATCATGCGCGCCACCGTTCTCGGCCTGCGGGCCGGCAAGGGCATGGTGCTCGATCTCGACGACCCCGACACCTACAGCGCGGGGTCTTTCTTCACCAACCCGATCGTCACCGAGACCTTTGCGCGCTCACTGCCGACGGATGCGCCGCGCTGGCAGCTCGAGGCGGAGCCGGCCGACCGAGTTATTCCACTCGAGGAAT
Source organism: Cryobacterium sp. N21 (assembly GCF_002929575.1). Classification (NCBI taxonomy): domain Bacteria; kingdom Bacillati; phylum Actinomycetota; class Actinomycetes; order Micrococcales; family Microbacteriaceae; genus Cryobacterium; species Cryobacterium sp. N21. Next base: position 157,078 of record NZ_PJJQ01000029.1, read on the forward strand.
ATATGGGCGTCGGACCCATTCCCGGCGAGGAACCCGTGCGCCTGGTCAAGCTCAGTGCGGCCTGGCTGATCGAGCATTCCGGGGTCGGTCGGGGTTTTCGTCTGCCGGGATCGAAGGCAGCGGTGTCGAGCAAGCACACCCTCGCCTTGACGAACACCGGCGGGGCCACCGCCGAGGAAGTTGCCGAACTGGCCCGGTACGTGCTCGGCCGGGTGCAGGCCGAGTTTGGCGTGAACCTGCAGCCCGAGCCGGTGCTCGTGGGGCTGACGCTCTAATCGACAGGCGTGTTGGTCAGTCTGCGCGGCGAGCGGCGGCGGCGATGCCGGCCACGACCAGGCCGAGCCCGACCGCGATCACACCGCCGAGCAGCCAGAGCGTGGGATCCGGCGGTGCCGGAAGCAGCGTGAAGACCACCATGTAGGTGGCGAAGGCCAGGAGCAGGATGCCCCAGAGAATCGTGCCGAAGCGGGGGCGCAGCCGGGGTGTGGCAGTGGCAGCGGTCGGCAGGTCGGTGTTTGGGGCGAAGAAGTCGTTCTCCCGCGGGGCACGGCTCGATTCCGGGTAGGGGATAGTCGGGTTGTCCGACAGGGTCGCGCCGGTCGTCGCGGTACCGGATTCGGCCGAGTAATCGGCGCCGGATTCGCCCCCAACCAGCGGAGTTGCAGAGAAATCTTCGGTGGGGGTGTTGGCCCCGGTGTGATCAGCGTTGGGGCTCGTGGGCGAAAGCGGAGTAGTCATGATGGGGTCCTAGTTGTTGGAGGAATCGAGCGTGACGACGCCAGCGAGGGTCCAGATGCGCACGAGCGGCCCATCACTGCGGCTGTTCGCATTGAACGTGCGCGCATCGACGGCGAACACGCCCGTGTGCTCGCCGTTTTCAGCGGCCACAGCGCGGCCGGAATATTCCACGCCGCCGACCAGGGCGTGCGATTCGACGCGCACCGGGGCATCCGCTGGCAGTTGAATGTCGGTGGCGCCGGCGAGCAGCCAGACGTCGATGACGGCATCCTCGTCGAGACCGGGGTTGTCGAAATCGCTCAGGTCGAGGGTGGACTGCCCCACGATCATGGCGTAGCTCGTGTCGGGGTTCGCCATGGCCGAATTGGCGCTGAGCACCCAGACGGTGTTGCCGACGGCGGAGAACTGCGTGCCCTGCGGAAATACGCCGAGCACGACTAGGGTCGCCGCCGCCAGAAAGGCGAAACCGCCCATGGCGCCGTCGGTGCGACCGCGAATGCCGGCGATCACGATGCCGAGGGCCAACACTCCGAGTGCAAAGGCGAGGCCGAGAATCACTGCGTCCTGCGACCAGACGCCGCTCGAATTCACCCAGGCAGTCACGGCGCCGATGGCCAAAGCCAGGCCGAGCACAATGGCGCTGTAGCCGGCACCGGGACGGCGGGCGCGCACCCGGGCGCGGTGGGCTTGCTGGCGGGCGCGGTTCTGTTCCTGCCACGCTCGATTCTGTTCCGAGCGGATGCTCCTGGCCGAATCGGCCGCGTACGGATTGGTCGGGGCATAGGGGGTGGCCGTGGCTGTGCTCGTGGCCGCGAAAGCCAGGCTCGGGGCGGCTGTGTCGGTGGCGGTCGCCACTGACATGCTCGTCGGGGCGGAATCCGGCGCCGGGGCCGGAGCATCCGTTTGGGCGTGCACGACCGCGTCGGGGGCGGAATCCGGTCGCGGGTCGTAGACGCTGCCCGGACCGAACGGGCCCGTTGGTCCAGTGGGGCCGGCCGGGGGAGCGAACGGCCCGGAACCGGGCCTCGAATCGGGAGACCTCTTGCTGCGGCGCACCAGATACACGATCAGCCAGACGATACCGGCCGTGATGGCCAGCCCCCACCCGAACGAGAAGATGCCGGAGAGCCAGTCGGGGAGGGCCCAGAAACCGGCCGGGCCGTTCCACCAGAAACCGCGGAACAGGGGCACGACGGTGAACAGGAGCAGCGCCCCGATGGCGATCATGGCCGGTTGGAACCGCCCGCGAATGGCGTCTTCAGCATAGATGCGGCCGGCGCCGCGGGGCATCAGCGCCCAGCCGACGGCGTAGGCGAAGACGACGGGGCCGCCGAGGATGGCGATCACAACGGCAATGCCGCGCACAATCAGGGGGTCGAGCCCGGTGCGGGCGGCAATGCCGCCGCAGACTCCGGCGATCCAGCGGTCGCCGTCACGGTGTAGTCCGCTGCCGCGAATCCAGTCGAAGAAGCGGGTGATTTGGTCAGGGCGAGGTGTTTGCGCCCTCGGTGTGTCGGTCATGATCCGAGTCTGACAGCGCGCTGAGACCGCTGCCATGGGGGATGACCCTGATTGAACCCTGATTGATTCCTGCCGGGTTCCGCCCTGTCGGTGGGGCGTGCTTGGATAAACACGTGAGAACCGAACGGATGACCCGGCCCCGGCTCCGCCTCGTCGGCGGAGTGTGTGCGGGTTTCGCCGAGCACACCGGGGTCCCCCTCTCCACGGTGCGCTTGGTCACGGTGCTGCTCAGCTTCTGCGGAGGCTTCGGCGCCTTGCTCTATGCCTGGCTGTGGGTGACAGTTCCTTCTGGAGCGGCCGCAGTCGACCCGCTACCCAAGTCGAGCCTCGCCCGGTCGCCGGTCGTGTCCCCCGCTTCCGCTGAGCCGGTTCAGGCCGCTGCGGCACTACCGGGTTCCGACGCCACAAACGGCCGGAGCGGGTTCGCCCGAGCGGATGGCGACTCCGCCCGTGCCGCGCCCGTCACCGAGATTCTGCTCGGCCTGGCCCTGCTGGCTGCCGGTAGCGCCCTCGTAGCGAGCCGCCTTGGCGCCGACATTCCGCTCGCCGTGGTGGTGCCCGCCATTGTCGTACTCGCCGGAACCGCGCTCGCCTGGCGCCAGTTCGCCGACATTCGCAGCGGTGCGGCACAGCAATCCTCGGCGTTGCTCGTGCGCATTCTGGGGGCGCTGGTGTTGGTCGCGGTCGGGATTCTGTTGTTTTTCGTGACCGGCACGAACCCGAACGCGTGGACGGTTATTCTGGCGGCGGCATCCGTTCTGCTCGGCGTTGCGGTGGTGACCGCGCCGTGGCTGCTGCGCCTGTGGAGTGACCTCGCCGACGAGCGTGCCGCGCGCGCCCGTGAAGCGGAACGGGCCGACATCGCCGCGCACCTGCATGATTCGGTGTTGCAGACCCTCGCCCTCATTCAGCAGAAGGCCGGGCCGCACAGCGACGCCGCGCGGCTGGCCCGCGCGCAGGAGCGCGAACTGCGCGAGTGGCTCTTCACCGGGAGTCGCGCCGCGGGCGCCGAACCGGCGACCGATCTGGCCGCCGCGCTGCGTCGCATCGCCGGGGAGATCGAAGCAGACTTTGCGGTGCACTTCGAGGTGGTGACGGTCGGGGCGGGTGTCGGCGTGCGCTCGGCCGCCAGCACCGATTCCAGCAGCATGGATGCCCCGGAATCACTCGTCGCCGCCGCCCGCGAGGCCATGCTCAACGCGGCTCGGCATGCCGGCGGCGCGGTGTCGGTCTACCTCGAGACGGGGGCTCGCGGCATCGAACTGAGCGTCACCGACCGGGGCCCGGGCTTTCGGCTCGACCAGATCCCCGAAGACCGCCTCGGCGTGCGCGAATCCATTCTCGGGCGCATGCGTCGGGCGGGCGGAACCGCCGCCGTGCGGCCAGGGCCCGGCGGCGCCGGCACCGAGATCCTGCTCACCCTGCCGGCGGCGACCGCGCCCGTCACCGATGAACACCACACCGAAACGAGCGTGCGATGACCGACCAGAATCCGAGCGACCGGGCGGCCACCGAACCGAGCGCGGCATCCGCTGGCCTGCGGGTTCTCATCGTCGACGACCACTCTATTTTTCGGTCGGGACTGCGCGCCGAACTCGAGGCCGACATCACCGTGCTGGGTGAGGCGGCGACAGTTGACGAGGCGATCGCGCGGGTGATCGACCTGCAGCCGCGGGTCGTGCTGCTCGATGTGCATCTGCCCGGTGGTCACGGTGGGGGCGGCGCCGAGGTCATTCGGGAGGCGGCGCCGCGCGCACCGAACACACTGTTCCTGGCGCTCAGCGTCTCCGACGCCGCCGACGACGTCGTGAGCGTCATTCGGGCCGGCGCCCGCGGCTACATCACCAAGAGCGCCTCCGGGGCTGAAGTCTCCGAGGCGGCACGTCGGGTCTCCGAGGGGGACGCCGTGTTCTCGCCCCGCCTGGCCGGATTCGTGCTCGACGCATTCGGCGCCGTCGCCGGGGAGACGGCCGAGACGACCGAGGAACTCGACCGGCTCTCCGCCCGCGAGACCGAGGTGATGCGCCTCATTGCTCGCGGCTATAGCTACAAGGAGGTCGCCAGTACCCTGTTCATCGCGGCCAAGACCGTCGAAACGCACGTCTCGGCCGTGCTGCGTAAACTTCAGCTGTCGAGTCGGCACGAGCTGACCGCCTGGGCGCTCGAGCGCAAGCTGCTCTAGCCCTCGTTACAGCAGGTCCTCACAGCAGGCCGAGTTCCATGGCGCGGGTCACCGCGCGGGTTCGATCCTTCACCGCCAGTTTCTCAAAAACGTGCAGCAGATGGGTTTTAACGGTCGCCTCGCCGATGAACAACGATCGTGCGATCTCAGGGTTGCTCTCGCCCGCACCGACGAGCCTCAGCACGTCGAGTTCGCGCGGCGACAGTCGTGCCGCCGATTGCCCACGAACCCGCTGCACGAGCGTCGCCGCAATAGATGGAGCGAGCACGGTCTGGCCGGCTGCGACCGACCGCACACCGGCGATGATCTCCTCCTGGGGCGCAGCTTTGAGCAAATAGCCGCTCGCGCCGGCTTCGATGGCACCCAGAATCTGGTCGTCGCTCTCATAGGTCGTCAGAATCAGCACCCGGATACCCGCAGTCGCTGCCACAATCTGCGCGGTCGCCGCCGCGCCGCTCTGACCGGGCATGCGCAGGTCCATGAGCACCAGATCGGGCCGCAGTTCCAAGGCCAGTCGCACCGCCTCGGTGCCGTCAGCGGCCTCCCCGACAACGGAGATATCGTCGGCCTGGGCCAGCAGACTCACGATACCGCCGCGCACGATGGGATGGTCATCGGCAACCAGCACGCGAATCATGCGTCGGCCTTGATGCGGGAGAGTGGGGCTGCCGGGGCCGCCAGAGCGAGGGGAGCGGGCAACGGCACGGTCACCCGCAGCAGCGTTCCGCCGGTTGGCCGGGTGCCCAGCTCCAATTCACCGTGCACGAGCAGTACCCGGTCGCGCATCCCGGCCAGGCCGAAGCCGGTGTTGGGATCGACGCGCGGAACTCCCAGACCGCGCCCGTCGTCGCTGACCGTGAGCACCACCGCGGCCCCTACACGTTCGATGAAAACGGATGCCGCCTCCGCCCCCGAATGCTGCCGCACGTTTGCGAGCCCCTCCTGTACACAGCGGAGCAGAACCACCTCGACCTCGCGGTCTATGTCGCCGACCTGCACCGTGGCATCCGTCTGGATGCCTGTTTCCTGGGTGAAGCGATCGGCCAACCGCAGAATCGTGTCGGCCAGACCCATCCCGGGTTCACGCACCGGCGAGAGGGTGGCGACCAGGGCGCGAGTCTCGGTGAGGGCTTCACGGGCGTTGGTTTCGATCAGATCGATGCTGGTCTGCGCGGCCATCACCCGGGCCGGTGTTGTTGTGAGCTCACCGCGGGTGCGTTGGGCGAGCATGACCAGCCCGGTCAGGGTCTGGGCGATGGTGTCGTGAATCTCGCGGGCCAGCCGTTCCCGTTCGGCGGAACTTCCCGCCGCACGGTGCAGGGCGTTGAGCTCGCCCTGCGTGCGGGTGAGCTCGTCGAGCAGACGGCGATGCCGGTCACTGGCGCAGATGATGCGGGTCATCCAGGTTCCGAGGGCGAGAGCGAAGATGAATGAGATCGCTTCGATTCCACCGGCTTCGGCCATGGCTGCCACGGTGCCGCCAAGGCTCACGGTGAGGCCGAGACCGACCGACACAGCGAGGATGCCGCTCACCAAGACCGCACGAAGGTAAGAGCCGGCGAGAACCCAGACCACCGGAAACCCAATGGCTTGCAAGGTTGAGAGGTTCGGCGTGAACGCAGCGCCCACCCCGCAGCCGAGGACCACCGTCGCCAGAAAGGCCAGACTGGACGCCGTCCGGCCGGTGCCAGCAAGACGGATGCCGCGCCGCCCGAACCCCAGATAGGCCAAGCCGAGCGCGGCGAGGGTGGCCAACGCTCCGCCCAGGCTCCCATCGGCGGGATACAGGGTTACCGTAATCGCCATAACGGCGAGGGCCCCGCCGAAAGCCACGTCCCACCAGCGCGCAGTCGTCATGGCTCAAGCATCCCATCCGTTCGGCATGGCCGGGCGCTCACGCGTCGCGGCGAATCCACCGAAAAGTCACCCGGCTGAGCACGAGCCCCACCACGAGCCAGACCCCGAGGGCGGCTGCGACCCAGACCAGGTCCCAGGATCCGGTCTGCTCGGCGGCCGCGAAGCTGTCAGGCAGGAACACCGAACGCATACCCTGGGCCATCCATTTGAGCGGAAAGATGCTCGCGAGATTCTGCATCCAGTCGGGCAGCGCGTTGAACTGCAGGTAGACACCCGAGATGAACTGCAGCACGAGCACGACCGGAGTCACCACAGCAGTAGCGCTGCGTCCCGAACGCGGAAGCGCCGAGAGCGCTATGCCGAGGAAGGCGCTCGTGATCACGCCGAACAGGAATACCCAGGCGAACGTGCCCCACTTCTCGGGCTCACTGGGCAGCGAGATGTTGAAGGCGAACCGCGCTACCAGCATCAGCAGCGCGGCCTGCAGGATCGCGGTCACGAAGACCTGCCCGATTTTGCCCACGAAGTAGCTCAACGGGGACAGCGGCGTGCCGCCGAGCCGTTTCAGGGTGCCGTCGCTTCGCTCACCGGCAATGTCGACCGCCAGGTTCTGCACGCCGGAGAGCAGCATGCCCGCGGCGAGCATGCCGGGCAGGTAATACGCGCCCACGCTGACCCCGCCGGTTCCGTCCGGGTTCGTACCGATGTTGCCGGAGGAGCTGAACGCGGCGGTGAAGATGCCGAGCATGATGAACGGAAAGAAGAAGGTGAAGAGCAGTGTGTCGGGGGAGCGAAAGTAGAGCCTCGTCTCGTAGCCGATGCGGGCCAGGCCGAGGGCGAGCACGCCCGGAGCCTTCGTCTGCGGGCGGGTAGCGATGATCGTGGCGCTCATGCTCGCACATCCTGGTCGATCAGTTGGCTGCCGGAAGGGATGGCGGCCCGACCGGCAGCCTTGGCCTCGTCTTCCCTTACAAGGGCGAGATAGACGTCTTCGAGGCTGGGCCGGATGATCTCGAGGCCGTCGGGCTCGGCACCGTTCAACCGCGCGGTGAGCTCGGCCACGACCCGTGCCGGACGGTTCGTGCGTTCCTCGAGTACCCGCCCGTTTTCGTCACGCCAGCGCACGAGTGGAATGCGGGCATCCGCTCCGCCAAGGTCGTCGATGGATCCGATATCGATGAGTCGACCGCCGGCAATGATGCCGGCGCGGTCGCCGAGTTGGGCGGCTTCTTCGAGATAGTGCGTCGTCAGCAGGATGGTGGTGCCTTCCACCTTAAGCCCACGGATGAGGCTCCAGAACTGGTGCCGTGCCTCGGGATCGAAGCCGGTGGTCGGTTCGTCGAGGAACAGCAATTCGGGGCGGCCGATGATGCCGAGCGCGACATCCACTCGGCGGCGCTGACCTCCCGACAGCTTGCCGATGCGCGTCTTCGCCTTCTCGCGCAGCCCGGTCGCGTCGATGACTTCGTCCACATCGCGGGGATTCGGGTAGAGCCCGGCGAAGTGGCGAAGCTGTTCCGTGACGGTGACATTGCCGCTTTCCGCACTGGTCTGCAGCACGATGCCGAGGCGAGCCTTCCAGTCGAGGCTGCCGCGGCGGGGGTCGATGCCGAGCACGCTCACCTCACCGCCGGTTCGGTCGCGGTACCCCTCGAGAATCTCGATGGTCGTGCTCTTGCCGGCACCGTTGGGACCGAGCAGCGCGAAGGTCTCACCGGCGGCAATGGAGAAGCTCACGCCGCGCACCGCCTCGACGCTGCCATACGATTTCTGCAGGTCGCGTACCTGCACGACCGGGGGAGTGGATGTCATGTGACCAGAATCCCACTCCCGCGCCACGGGCACCACCGCCAGTGGACCTATTCCGGCATCCACCGGTCGACGGATCCCTCGGGGGAGCGCCCGGGCGCCAGAATGCCGCGGGCGCTAAGCGAACAGGCGCTGCAGGCGCTGCACACCCTCGAGCAGGGAATCGTCGCCGAGGGCATACGACAGGCGCAGGAATCCGCTAGGACCAAAGGCCTCGCCGGGAACGGCGGCCACCTCGGCCTGGTCGAGAATGAGGTCGGCCAGTTCGAGTGAGGTCGTCGGGGTGACGCCGCCCCACGAACGACCCAGCAGCCCGGTCACATCGGGGTAGACGTAGAAGGCTCCCTGCGGGGTGGGGGTCACGACGCCGGGGATCTTGTTCAACTCGGCGACGATGAGCTTGCGGCGGCGATCGAAGGCCACCCGCATGGCCTCGGCGGCGTCCTGCGGGCCGTTGAGCGCGGCGATTCCGGCGCGCTGCGAGATGTTTGACACGTTCGAGGAAAGGTGCGACTGCAGGTTCGCCGCCGCCTTGATGGCGTCGGCGGGGCCGACCATCCAGCCGAGGCGCCAGCCGGTCATGGCGTAGGTCTTGGCGACACCGTTCACCAGGATCGTGCGGTCGGCCAGCGCTGGAACGGCCTCGACGATGGAGACTGCTCGCACGCCGTCGTAGGTGAGGTTCTGGTAGATCTCGTCGGAGATGACCCAGAGGCCATTGTCTTCGGCCCACTGGCCGATGGCCCGCGTCTGCTCAGGCGAGTAGACCGCCCCGGTGGGGTTCGAGGGTGAGACGAAGAGCAGCACCTTGCTGCGCGGGGTGCGCGCGGCTTCGAGCTGCTCGACCGTCACGAGGTAGCCCTGGTCGCTGCCGGCGAAGACATCGACCTGCACGCCACCGGCCAGCCGGATCGCCTCGGGGTAGGTGGTCCAGTACGGGGTCGGCACGATGACCTCGTCGCCCGGATCGAGCAGGGTGGCGAACGCCTGGTAGACGGCCTGCTTGCCGCCGTTCGTGACGACGACCTGGCTGGGGGAAACCACGAGTCCACTGTCGCGCAGTGTCTTGGCGGCAATCGCATCGCGCAGCTCGGGAAGACCCGCTGCCGGGGTATAGCGGTAGTTCTTCGGATCGCGCACGGCGGCCGAGGCCGCTTCCACGATGTGTTCTGGTGTCTGGAAGTCGGGTTCCCCGGCGGCGAAGCTGATCACCGGACGCCCGGCCGCCTGCAGGGCCTTGGCTTTTCCGTCGACCTTGAGGGTCGCCGACTCCGCGATAGAGCCGATCCGAGTAGAAATTCGCTTGAGTTCATGAGCCACAGCTTGAGCTTAGCCAGTGCACCCGCGAGTGAACCAGCGCTGCACTCGTCGGGCCGGCGCGCGGGCCGGTTTAGAGGGTCTTCGGGGCGCAATTGCGTAGATAGCCAGGCTGCTGATCGCCCGGCGCGAGATCTCAAGCGGCGAGATCTCTCGCCAGGCTAGCTAGAGTGAGAAAATGCTCACCCGCCTGATTCATATCTCCCGTCCGGTGCTCTGGGTGAACACAATCGGCACCACCGTCATCGCCATGTGGCTGATGGGAGACCTGTGGCGCTGGGATGTGTTTCCTCTACTCCTCTGGGTGACCCTGCCCTTCAACCTGCTGATCTACGGTGTGAACGACATCTTCGACCAGGCAACGGATGCCCAGAACACCCGAAAGGGTGGTCTTGAGGGGGCACGCATCCTTGGCTCCGAAGTACGCCCCATCGTTATCGGGGTACTGCTGACCAACGTGCCCTTCGTGGCTTACTTCCTGCTCACGCTGCCGCCAGCCGCGCTTGCCTGGATTACGGCCTATGCCCTCATCTTCGTCTTCTACTCCGCGCCGCCGTTGCGCTTCAAGGCCCGGCGGTACGTGGATTCGCTCAGTAACGCTGCCTATGCCTTCCCGCTGGTGTTCGTGTCGCTTGCGGTCGGTGAGCGGCCGATCTGGTCGGCGGCGATCGGGCTGATGGCCTGGAGTGTCGCCAAACACACCTATGACGCGGTCCAGGATATCGATGAGGATCGCGCGGCGCGTATCCGCACCACTGCGGTCCATCTCGGCGCGCGCGGCGCAACGGTGTGGAGCGCCATCTGGTGGGCCCTGTCCACCGTAGGTTTCGCCCTTATTAGCTGGCCGGTAGCGCTGGTCAACCTGCTCATCGCCGGCTGGCTCGTGATGTCGTTGGGGCGCGACCCGATACCCGCGACGGCCCGCCGGCTCTATCGGTACTCGATCGTGTTCCCTTACGTCGCCGGTTCCGTCGCCGGCGCCCAGGTCGTGGCCGCCATTCTGTTAGGAACATACCCATGAAGCGATCCGGCACGGCAACGACTCCCCTGCGCATCGTCGTGCTCGGCGCCGGCATCGGCGGGCTGACCGCCGCCGCGCTGCTGGCCCGCGCCGGGCATGCGGTGACCGTGCTGGAGGGATCCGACTGGATCGGGGGCAAGAGCAGGCGCCTCGAGATCGACGGGCAGCGGGTGGATACCGGGCCCGCGCTAGTCACTTTCCCGCCGGTCTGGGAAGAATTACTCGCTCGTTACGACGCCCTCGGCGCCCGCCGGCCCGCTCCCGCCGAGGCTGCGGCGGTCGCCGCGCTGACCCTGAAGAGACTGCCCGAAGTCGGTCGGTATTTCTTTGCGGGGGACAGCGTCACCCTGCCGGTTCCGCACGGGCATCCGTGGCATGCGGCCTGGACCCGGTTCGAACGTGAACACGGTGGGCTGGGCCCCGAAGTCACGAGCATGCTCACAACCGACCCAGCCAGCCCCGCTTCGCTGCCGGCCGTGCGCCGGGTCTTCCGTCTCTACGGCAGACGGCTGACCACACGGGGCTTTCTCGATGGCTTGACCTGGATGCCCGACGGCCTGCGGGAAATCATCGCCATACACACCCTCAACGCGGGTGTCTCGCCCCGACGGACCCTCGCGCTGTATGCGAGCATGCCAGCAATTATGGCCACGGACGGCGTCTGGGTGCCCGAGGGAGGCGTGAACGAGTTGCCGATGGCGCTCTACCGGCTCGCCGTGCACGCCGGCGCGAATCTGCACCTGGGTGAGCCCGTCAAATCAGTCAAACAGGGGAGTGTGACCACCACGTCGGCGACCTACCAAGCTGATGTGATCGTGAGCGGTCTCGACAGCGGCGTTCTCGACGAGCTCCTGGGCGCACCGCGCGCACGGCAGCGGCCACTGTCCTGCTCCGGAGTGGCCATCTACGCGTCCCTGGATACGCCGTTGCCCCGTGGAACGGCTACACACTCGGTGATACTGCCCGACGACCCGGCCGCCCTCCACCGCAGTCTGGACACGGTCGTTGCGCCGGACCAGACCATGGCATTCCTGAACTACTACCGGCCACACGAAATCTATCCCAACGATCGAGCGACGGTGGCCGTTCTCCTCACGGCGCCTGCCGATGGCCGACACTACGATCTCGACACTCCCTGGGTCGCCCACGAGATCGACCGGGTCAGCGCGGCCGTGGGATTGAGCCGGCCCATCACCGAGCTGTTCCGCGATCATGTCGTGCTCGACCCGCACTACTTCGCAGGCTGGGGCTCCGCGGGAGGTGCGCTGTACGGCGCGACCAACCCACTCTGGCAGAGCGGCCCGTTCCACCGGCCGGGCTACACCAGCCTGGCGCGCCCGTGGCTGTGGCGGGTGGGCGCGTCGGTACACCCCGGCGGCGGGATCCCGGCCGTGCTCGGAGGAGCCATGACCGCGATGCAGAAGCTGATCGGGCGACTGGACGGTCGCTGACCAGTCGACGGTCGCAATCCCGTCCGCCGCGATAGTGTGGCAAGCTGGCACTGGAACAGGGATCGCGCTTCTGCGCGAACTCGTCTCAGCTTTACAGTGGCCGGTCCGTGATCTAGACTGGTACAGGTAGTTGAATTCTGCCATGCTTTTTTGCGCCTTTTTCCGAGTGTTCACGCTCGGTCGAAAGTGGCTTCTGCGTGGCGGGTTTGCTTCCATAGGGTGGTGGCTCAATTGGTAGAGCAGCGGTCTCCAAAACCGCAGGTTGCAGGTTCGAGTCCTGTCCGCCCTGCACATCGGTAGAAGTCTGCCGACCATGAGAGGTGTAACAGGTGGCCCGAAAAGTTGTCGACGAACCTAGTGAGGAAGTCGTCGCGAACGCACGAATTGCCCGCGAGTCCAATCGCGGTCCTTTCGCTCGGTTGTCCCTGTTCATCAAGCAGGTTTTCGCGGAACTGCGCAAGGTCGTCACGCCGACTCGTAAAGAGCTGCTGAGCTACACCGGCGTCGTGCTGGTCTTCGTGATCATCATGATGGGCATCGTCTCGGCCATGGACTGGGTCTTCGGCCTCGCGGTTCTCTATGTGTTCGGCACGCCGGGCTAATCCGCAGCGAAGGCATCCGCTCCGGCGGAACGCCCACACCACCGGCACGCAACGTGCCCAGACAACTTGCACACGTACAAAAATTAGGGATTGAGATTTAGTGACTGAGACGAAGCACGACGATGTCGACTGGGCCACTGCCGCCGAGCAGTCCTCCGAGGAAGACGAGGCGCAGGAAGGCAACACCCTCGCCGCCGACGAGACTTCCGCAGAGGCGGCCGAGCAGGTCGCTCTGCACGTCATCGACGAGAACGACGACGTGGAGGTCAACCTCGACGCTGCACTCGACGCCCTCGCCGAGTCATCCGATCCCGAAGCCGACGCCATCGTCGACGACGCACTCGACATCGATTCGGCGCAAGAAGCCGACGCGTCCGTCGAAGCCGTCGAAGACGAAGACGAGGTCGTCACCGCCGAAACTGCAGGCGAGACCGAGCCTTCCGATGAAGAGGTCGACCCGTACGAGGCGTTCCGCAAGGAACTGCGCTTTCTGCCAGGCAAGTGGTACGTCATTCACTCCTACGCCGGTTTCGAGCGTCGGGTGAAGTCGAACATTGAGAACCGCAAGCAGTCCATGGCGATGGAAGACTTCATCTACCAGTGCGAAGTTCCGATGGAAGATGTCGTCGAGATCAAAAACGGCCAGCGCAAGATGGTCACCCGCGTGCGCATTCCCGGATACGTGCTCGTTCGTATGGACCTCGACGAGGACAGCTGGTCGGTTGTTCGCCACACCCCGGGCGTCACCGGCTTCGTTGGCAACGCCCACAACCCCACCCCGCTGCGTTTCGAAGAAGCCTTCGGCATGCTCAAGGGACTCGTCGAGATCGTCGAAGCCCCGACCAAGGCTGGCGGTGCCCCCGGAAAGTCGGCGCAGCGCGTCATCGCTGCCGAGGTCGACTACGAGATCGGCGAGACCATCACGATCAAGGAAGGCTCGTTCGCGGGCCTGCCCGGTTCGATCAGCGAGATCAAGCCGGAGAGCGGCAAGCTCATCGTGCTCGTCTCGCTCTTCGAGCGTGAGACTCCGGTTGAGCTCAGCTTCGATCAGGTCACCAAGCTCTAACCAGCACAGCGGATGCCCGACCAAGGCAATCCACGCTGGTTCCCCCAAACCACCGGGGCCCATCCGGGCCACCGGGAGAGCAGCCCCCGGGCTGCTCGCACATCAATACGAAGGACAACACAATGGCACCGAAGAAGAAGGTTACAGGTCTGATCAAACTTCAGATCAAGGCCGGCGCAGCCAACCCCGCACCGCCCATCGGGCCGGCACTGGGTCAGCACGGCGTTAACATCATGGAATTCTGCAAGGCCTACAACGCAGCGACCGAAGCCCAGCGCGGCAACGTCATCCCCGTTGAGATCACCGTCTACGACGACCGTTCGTTCACGTTCATCCTGAAGACCCCGCCCGCAGCGGAGCTCATCAAGAAGGCCGCCGGCGTCGCCAAGGGCAGCGGAACCCCGCACACCGTCAAGGTCGCCAACCTCACCCAGGCCCAGGTCCGCGAGATCGCCGAAGCGAAGATGGTTGACCTCAACGCCAACGACATCGACGCCGCCGCGAAGATCATCGCCGGAACCGCCCGCTCTATGGGCATCACGGTCAGCGCCTAAGCACCCCCCCGCATCGGCGCCCCACGGCGCCGGAAGCACCCTCAGCATTTAGTGGAAGAGCCTGCCAGGTTCGCACCACACTCTGAAGCACATACAGGAGATTCAACATGGCAACCAAGTCAAAGGCGTACCGCGCCTCCGCCGCCAAAATCGGCGAAGACAACGTCTTCACCCCGGCCGAGGCCGTAGCCCTCGCCAAGGAGACCGGCTCCGCGAAGTTCAACTCTACGGTTGAGGTCGCCCTCCGCCTCGGAGTCGACCCCCGCAAGGCCGACCAGATGGTTCGTGGAACCGTCATCCTCCCGCACGGCACCGGCCGCACCGCCCGCGTCATCGTCTTCGCAACCGGCCCCGCCGCCGAAGCCGCTATCGCAGCCGGCGCCGACGAGGTCGGTGGCGACGAGCTCATCGAGAAGGTAGCCGCTGGTTACACCTCCTTCGACTCCGCCGTCTCGACCCCCGAGCTCATGGGTAAGGTCGGCCGTCTCGGTAAGGTGCTCGGCCCGCGTGGCCTCATGCCCAACCCGAAGACCGGAACCGTGACGCCCGACGTCGCCAAGGCCGTGTCCGACATCAAGGGCGGAAAGATCGAATTCCGCGTCGACAAGCACTCCAACGTGCACTTCGTCGTCGGCAAGGCGTCCTTCTCGGCCGATCAGCTGAACGAGAACATCTCCGCTGCGCTCGAGGAGATCAACCGCCTCAAGCCGAGCTCGTCCAAGGGCCGCTACATCACGAAGGGTGTCGTCTCGACCACGTTCGGTCCTGGCATCCAGCTCGACGTCAACAGCATCTAAGCAACAGCTTCACCAAGCAGGGCCCGTCCTCGGACGGGCCCTGCTTGCATTAAGCGGATGCCCGCGCCTGCGCCGAGTCCCTGTGGATGGGTGCATCGGGCGCACGCATCCGCTGGGTGATCACCAGCTCGAGCGGGGTCTAGTGGTCGGGGTGCGCCCGCAGGAGCGTTGCGACTTCAATGGCGTCTCCCTCTGGTGCCAGCGATTTGCGGTCGGGCCGAGCCACCAGCAGGTAGATGAGGCCGCTCCCCATGACGACAAACAGACCGATGAGCACGATGTAGTCGCTGAAGAACTCACCGCTTGCGCCCGGCACCGCGAGCAGCACCATGGCAAAGATGCCGTAGGCGAGGGCGAGCACGTTGACCACGAAACCGGCCCGGCCCAGGCTGAACGGACCGGCCGGCTTCCAGCCCTTGATGCGCTGGCGCAACGCAGCGAGCACCACGGATTGGAATGCCACGTAGATGCCGATGACGGCGAACGAGGTGAACTGGGTCAGGACCTGGTCGCTGCCAACGTAGATGATCAGGCACAGCACCACCGGAATCGAGCACGCCACAATCAACGCATTGGTCGGCACCGCGGTGCGCGGCGACACTTTGGCCAGCCATTTCGCCGC
This sequence comes from Cryobacterium sp. N21, assembly GCF_002929575.1. Classification (NCBI taxonomy): domain Bacteria; kingdom Bacillati; phylum Actinomycetota; class Actinomycetes; order Micrococcales; family Microbacteriaceae; genus Cryobacterium; species Cryobacterium sp. N21. Next base: position 172,615 of record NZ_PJJQ01000029.1, read on the forward strand.
ACGCCTCAAAACCGTAGAAGAGGAATAGTCCGGTCAGTGCCGCGCCGAGAAATACCGTGGCGTAACTGCCGTTGCCCTGCACGCCCATGGAGTCGAAGAACACGCTGAATTCCTGGTGGCGCTGAAAGATGAGCAGATACAGCCCCACGGCGACGACGCCGATGAGTTCAGCAGCGAGCCCGATCCGGGCCACGCGGGCCAGTGTCTTCGTGCCGGAAAAGTTCAGGCCGAATGCCACGACCAGGAAAGCGATCGAGAGGCCGAGGGTGACTTCCTTGGTCGCCGGGGCATTGATCAGGCTGGCCAGAAACCCGGTGCCGAATTCGGCGACGGCCGTGATGGTCACGAGCATCGCCCAGATGTAGACCCAGGCCGCCATCCAGGCGTAGCGCTTGCCCCAGAGGCGTCGCGTCCAGGGGTAGATACCGCCCGCGATCGGATACTGCGAGACGACCTCGCCGAACACCAGCGCCACGAGCAGCTGCCCGGTGCCCACGATGAAGAGCCAGAACAGCGAAGGCGGGCCACCCGTGCTCATGGCCAGCGCGAACAGCGAGTAGACACCCACGAGCGGTGACAGGTAGGTGAATCCGAGCGCAAAATTCGCCCACAACGACATGGACCGGTGGAACGAATCGTCGTACCCGAGCACCTTCAGGTGGTCGCCGTCGCCGATGCCCTTCTTGAGGAAGCCTCGACGGACATGATGCCCTTTCAATCCAGCCGAAACGCCCCCCACCCGGCGGTACACGTCAATGTGTGAGCCTTGACATAACGGATGCCTGCCCCCAAAGCTATAGAACCGGATGATTGATTTTCGGCAGGCAGGCAGGCAGGCAGGCAGGCAG
>NZ_PJJQ01000026.1:0-121086 GCF_002929575.1 Cryobacterium sp. N21
GACCAGCTACGGTCCCCCCACTGACCCAGAATCTGGGCGCTCGGCAATCGGCCCGATTGGCCGCGGATCCGTCGCGCAGGGGGTTCCCTTTCTGGGCTTCGCAGAAATGAGAAAATTGGATAATGACTGTGGGAACCGGCGATTTCGAGTTGACCATAGACGAACTGCGAGTCGTGGCACGCTTTGTGGTGGAGGCAGCAGAGGAAGTGCTTCCGGTGTTTGAGGCCGCCCATCCAGATGACCCTCGGCCACGCGCGGCCGTCGACGCTGCGTGGGAGTTTGTCAACGGCGCAAAAAGGACCAACCTGCAGCGTGTCACAGCTTCAGACGCACACCGCGCCGCACGAGAAGCCGCCACCGAATCAGGACGGCTTGCCGCTCGCACCGCGGGCGACGCCGCAGCCGCCGCCTACCTGCACCCAATTGCGAAAGCCACTCAGGTGAGTCACATCCTGCGCGGTCCCGCAAGTGCGGCGCGTATCGCTGAGTTGGTCGCGGGTGACAATCCCGAGGTTGGCGACAACTTCGTTGCGCGAGCCAAAAACCACGCCACCCCAGGCCTGATTGATGTTCTCAGCCGTTATCCAAACGCACCAACGGGAAAGAGTCGCGTCGATCACCTTATGAGCAAGTTGGACTCCAAGCTACGCAAATCCCGCTGAGGGTTCCGCGAGCGGACACCTTACGGATGCTCCTGGACGTCGACGAGCCAGCCCTCCAGTGAGCGTCGGTGTTGCTCGGGCGGTAGGACAGCAAACTCTTCGTCGTCAGGTTCGGCGTCCTCATCGATGCGCAGCCGAACGCCCTGAGCCGGGGCCAACATCGCTGTATTCGCAACTGGCACGATCTCGATCATGTATCGAGAGGGCAAAGTCCCCAGGAACGCACCATTACCGAGGTCGCGGCCAACCATCGGCCACTCGTCGCCGTCCGCCGGCATGATCGATTCGTGCGGCGCGCCGTGGCCGGGCCGACGTAGCGACCGACGCTCGATGACGTCCTGCGTGACCGCGTGCACTGCAAGGACCCTGCCGCGCACACGATCGGTGAACTCTTCCTCATGGTGCGACTCCATCGCGTCCACCGTGGCCATGAGTTCCGGTCCGAGCATGTCAGCGAGACCAGCATGCGGCGTTCGCGTCTCGATACCGAAGTCGACCTCATCGCCGATGGCAAAAGCATCGCCGCAGCACGCCCATTCCCATTCCGTCAGCCACACGCGCGTCATAACCCCACGCTAGTCCAACGCCCAAACAGCGACTCGGCCTGCGCTTTAAGGGATCCACGACCGGAACGTTGCAGCTGTCCCGCTCAGGGTTCCTCTTACGGGCGCGCCATGAAGGATACTTCTTGGCATTAGAGTTCAGTTCATAATCGTTTGGCTCAACGGCACCCATGGGGCGGGAAAGACGACGACGAGCGAGTTCGTGCAGCAATTACTGCCCGACGCGCGCGTCCTCGACGCCGAGAAGGTCGGCGAGGTGCTCAGAGACATCAAGCCGGGACTTCCTGCAACGGACAACTTCCAGCACTGGGAGCCGTCGCGACCGCTCGTTGTCGAAACCGCTCGGCGCGTGCTCGAGTACACCGGAGGCACACTTGTGATGCCGATGACTGTCTTGGTCGAGAGCTACTGGCGGGAGATCAGCGGTGGTCTTACCGAGCACGGCATACCGATCCACCATTTCGTCCTCCACGCCGACCAGGCAACGCTCCGCGACCGCATACAAAACGACAAAGACCTCGGCCCCTCGACGTTCCGCTTCGAGTACTTGGAGCCATACGCCGAGGCAGCTCATACCTGGCTACACAAAGAAGCCGAGGTCATCGACACCACACACATCACAGCGGACCAAGCCGCGCAGCAGATCGCGGATTCAGTGCTTGATCGCTGAGAACGCGGAACATCCGGCATCCTTGATGCCCGGTGAAGGATCGCTTACCCAACCTCGCGGGAGCCTCGGGTATGCCCTTCCTGCAACGGTCCGCCGACGCTTTCGAGGACCTCCTGTGCGATGCGGCAGAGCTCCTCAGATGTTCGTGGAACTGACTCCGCCCACTGGACGAGACGCTTCGCAGTCGGATCTTGGAGATTCCCGAGGCGTCGCACCAGCCACTTGCCGCTCCCAAGCCAGCTGCGGTTGGCGAAGAGCAGCAGTTCCCCGGCGCGCGTGTAGACGTCCGCGATGATGGCGAACTCCTCTCCGGGATCCGGGCGTCCCTGGAGATCATCGATGGCTGCCGTGAGCCCGTATCGCAGGTCGGCTTTCTGTGTCGCGCCGATCGGCTCCGGGCCTGCGGCCATCACCCCTTGCGCACGGGCCTGCAGCAGCGCCGTTGCTCCGTTGTCAACCAGTGGGATGCCGCCAGCCCACATATCCAAGGCGACAGGCCGGCGCTGCTTCGCCTCCAAGGCGAACCACTCATCGATGCCCTCGGGGCCGTAGACAAACGATTCGACCAGCCAGCCGTCGTGTCTGAGCGTTTCTGCGAAGCTCGCCGGACGGTCGTCGTAGTAGACCACGATGTCGAGATCAGAAGTTCTGGTCCCGCGGCCGAGCGCGATGCTGCCGGCTAAAACGGACGCTGCCGCCTCGGGGTGTACCTTCCTGACGAATGCTTGAGCCGATTTGAGGGCCCCGTCCAGTGCCGAAGTCATGCCTTGAGCCTAGGGCGACACCAACGAGCGCCGCTGGGTCGAACCGTGAATGCGCCCGTTCACGGATCCTCTTTGAGGCAATCGTCCCGTACGGGGTTCCACCTGCGGGATTGACGACAGTCGCTTTGGGGGTCAGGGACAGACAGGCGTGAACGTTCGTGAGTCGTTCGGCGTTGAGCACTTCAGAACAGCCGTGTCACCTGAATCGATGCTCCGCGCGAACAGGATCAAGGTGACTGCCAAGACCATCAGGACGAGTGCAAGCACGCTCTTTGCGATCACTGGGCTCAGAAACCCCATCCTGTTCGCCGCCGCCGGACTCAGCATCGAACGCATCGGTATCCTGGCCGCCGTCTACCCGGCCGTTTGGGGAGCGGGCCAGCTGATCACCGGCGGGCTCTCCGACCGGATCGGCCGCAAATGGCTCATCGTCGGCGGGATGATCGTGCAAGCTGTCGCCTTGGGAATGGTCGCCGCCGGGGACAGTTTTGGCATCTGGCTGGCCGCCGCATCCGGAATCGTTGTTGCCGTGCGGATGCGCGGAGACGACCACCCCTGAGTGGGCATCACCTGCGCACGAGCGTGACGCTCGTGCGCAGCGCGTATCACACGGTCAAATCAGATTCCGGTCACCACCAACCAGCCCGGCCCAAGATGGTGCAAAGAGCGGACGATCAGCGAGAGACAAGACTCAAAGCAACGGCGCCACCGACTTGGCGAGCTCTCTATGGTGGTATTCCCGTAAGACCCGTTATCCCGACATCGGCCTAGGACCTCCCGAGAAATAACGCGGTGAAGGCGGGGCGGCAAACGGACGCAGGGAAGCTGCCTATAACCCTGGGGATATGAGCAGTCTCACATCTCCCATATTTTGCCGATACGGATCGCCGGAATCTCTCTCTCGCCCCGCCTCAAGCTGGAAGCTGTCCTCCAGGGGCAGTTCAATGCTTCCTCAACCCCGTCCGAGCGTTGCAAGGAGGGGTTCGAGATCGGGGCTGGACTCGGACTCGGCTGACAGATGACGTTTGGTGCGCCCCCATGCACCGCGGCCCGCGATTGCGAGCAGCGCGGGCACGAGCACCAGCATCACTACGAGGGCGTACACGGCGACGGACATCGCCAGGCCGAAGCCGAACATCGTCACGGTGCGCTGGTCGTTGAGAATGAAGCTCCCGAAGACGACGACCATGACGGATGCCGCAGCCAGGATGACCCTGGCCGTCGCTGCCAGGCCGTTTTGGACTGCCCGGTCGGGATCTCCCGTGCGGGCGAGCTCCTCCTTGACGCGGCTAAGTAGGAACACGGTGTAATCGGTGGAAAGCCCGAACAGCACAGCGAAGAGCATTACCGGCACGAACGATTCCACTGGGCCGGAGGACACCCCGAGCAGGCCGGCGGGCCACCACCCCCATTGGAACACAGCGACGACGGGTCCGTAGGCGGCGCCGACAGCGAACAGGTTCATGATGACAGCCATGGCCGCGATGAACGGCGCCCGGAACTCGATCAAAAGAACGATGAAGGCCAGCACGACCACGATCAGGACGAACCAGCCGATCTGGGCCAGAAGCGTGTCGGCCAGGTCTATGCTCGTGGCTGTTGCCCCGCCTACGTGGGAGACCGCGTCCGGCAGCACGGTCTCGCGCAGGTCGTGCACCAGCGTTTCGGTGGCGGCGTCATCCGGCGAGCTGGTTGGGATCACCGTGTACAGCACGGTCGTCCCATTCTCGGCCAGCCGTGGGGGTGTGACAGCGCTGACGCCGTCCGTTGCCGCCAGTTGGGTGCGCACGGCCATGCTCGCGGCCTGGTTCTCGGCCGGCGTGGAGTCGGCGCCGAAGTCGACCGTGACCAAGAGCGGGCCGGCCCAGCCGGCACCGAAGCCGTCGACGATGAGGTCGTAGGCCTTGCGCTGGGTGGTGTCGGCGGCTTGGGATCCACCGTCTGCCGTACCGAGGCGCAGCGACAGCAGCGGCAGAGCCAGAATCGCCAGCACGAGCACGGCGGCCAGCGCCGAGACCCAGCGACGACGCTGGATGCCGCCGACCCAGCCGCGCCAGCCCGACGCGGGCTGCGTGTGGGGGGTGCTCGCGGCATCCGTCGTCAGGGCCGTCTTCTTGCCGATCTTGCGCACCCGGACGCGGTCCAGGTTCCGGCCGAAGATGGCCAGCAGCGCCGGCAGTAAGGTCACTGCGGCGAGCATCGTCGCGCTGACTACGATGGCGCTGGCGAGCCCGAGGGATGAGACGAATGGGATGCCGATGGCGTAGAGGCTGAGGATGGCGATGATCACCGTGGCGCCGGCCACCAGAACGGAACGGCCCGCAGTGGTCATGGCCGCTTCGATGGACGCGTTCGGGGCCAACCCCTGGGACATCCCCTCGCGGTGCCGGGTGACGATCAGGAGGGCGTAGTCGATGCCGACGCCGAGGCCGATCATGGCGGCCACGATCGGACCGGACGTGCCGATCGTCACCGTTAACGCGATCATGGAGATCGCGGCGATCCCGATGCCGAGGGCCATGAGGGCGCTGACCAGGGTGACCAGCATGGCAAACAAGGAGCCGAACACGAGGAGCAGCACCAGGGCGGCGGCGAGCAGTCCGTAAATCTCGCTTCCCGACGGTCCGGACTCGGCCTGAGCGGCGGAGCCGCCGAATTCAACCTGGACTCCGGCATCCTGCACGCTGGCAAAAGCGGCCTGCGCTTCGGCCACGATCTCGACCGGAATGTCCTTGGCCCGTTCGGTGAACTGAATGGTCACCATCGCCGTCATTCCGTCTTCGGAGACCATTGGCTGGGGCGGCCCGTAGGGCGACCGAACAGCGGCGACGCCGTCGAGGGCGGCCAGCTCAGCCACGGCCTCCTCCACCGCGGTGCGGGTGGCCTCGGATGTGACGGGCGCGGCGGCATCCGTGCTGTGCACGATGGCCTGCATGCCGTCACCGGACAGTTCCGGGAACTGCTCGCGGAGGGTGTCATAGGCGGCCTGCGAGTCAGTGCCGGCGAGAGTCAGGTCGTTGCTGAAGGTGCCGCCGATCGCCCGGCTTCCGAACAGGGCGCCAACCAGCAGCACCAGCCACAGTGCGACCACTATCCAGCGGTAGCGGATTGAGATGCGAGCGAGTGCAGAGAGCACGGGAATCCCATCACGGTTCATCGAGTCGGCAGCACCATTCGGGCTACCGAACCGAGACTATATGAAATGAGACAATGCTGTCTAGTTTCGTGCCTAAGTGTTCGTGCCGCTCGGGTTCTCTGCCGCGATCCCGCCGACCAGGGTACGGAAGATGAGGTCGGACACGTCGCCGTCGGAGTGCTTCATGGTCGGAGCGGCGCGCACCGCGGCGATGAGCAGCGAGGCCATGGCCGTGACGATCCACTCCGGTGGCAGGTCGGCACGGATGTCACCTTCGAGCTGACCCCGCTTGACCACTTCAACCACGGGGGCGAGAACCTGGTCGCGCTGGGTGAGGAATCGCGGACTGGCGTCGGATGCCTTCATTAGGATGATGCGAAAGCGCATCCCGTGCTTGCCCAGCGCACTGATGACGCGCTGGAGTACTTCCAGGGCGCTCCCATCGTCAAGGCGACACGCGTGGAGGGTCTCCGACGCGCGGGTAAGGGCTTCCGCCTGGATGGCCTTGAGCAGGGTTGGCCGGTTGCTGAAATGGCGGTAGAGGGTGGCACGGGTTAGGCTCGCGGCCTGCGCGACATCCGCCATCGAGGAGTCGGGGTCGCGGGCAAGCACGTCGGCCGCCGCCGCGAGGAGTGCCCGCTGGTGGCGTTCCACGTCGATGCGCGGAGCGGCTGGCTGTTTAGAGTTGGGCATGGTGCCTTTCCGGAGAGTTCGTCGACCTCGACGATGTGATCCGTGGTGGGCCGTTGCCGGCATGCAGAGGCCCGCCGACTGTCCTCGGGAGAAAACGATACGTGCCTGTCATATTCTATTGTCAAGCTTCTCAGTGGGACGGGTCCCTTGGCTCGACCTCGCCCAGCCGGCACTCTAGGTCGAGACACCCGCGTACCCAATCAGCTTCATCATTGAGGCCTCCCGATGTCTTGCAACCGTCCTTGCCTACCAGAATGGGAGCGAACGGTAAAAACACACGTTGCGAGACATCCCCATGCGGCTCGAGACACTGCACACATTGCCCGAGCACATGTCGGTAGGCTCTGCTCGGCTCAGCAGATATTCATGTCGTGCGTCGGGATAACGTCAATGGTTGCGCCCGTCAAGTTATTGAGACAATCTGAGGCTCGCCGCCGGGATTGATCCGGCCTTTCTTGTGGAGATCGGCTGGGATGCCACCTCGATGGTGTTGTTTCTGCCCGCAGGACATCGGCTGATCGCCCGGCCTGTCTGCCGGGCGACGGGGTGCGCAGTCACGGCGCCGGACCGGATGCACATCCGCGTGAGCTGCCGCCGCCGCCTCGACGATGCCGGGATCAGCGCCGAGAACATCGCCCTGCTCCCGGTACGAGAGCGACCGAAATGCCCGCAGCAGCTCAACCTTCTCGTTGTCGAGAATTTTTTAGAGGAATCGTATAGTCTGTGAGGCGTCCCGTAATTCAGGCATTAGTCGGTGGCGCTGTTGATCTTCACTTTTTAGTAGACCCCCGACGAAGAGGGCACACTGTCCGGGACAGTCTGGGCAACTCAGACGTCGCCACCGCATGTAGCATCGGCCGGAAAGCGCCCCGCTTGTCCTGGCCGCCGACAATCAGGCTTGGATCGCGGCAGCGGCCCCGGTTCATATTCCGCAGCGGAATCCAAATGAATCGAGTCGAATAGGTATCAGCGAATACTCGGCTCTACTAGTTACTCCAACAAGTTCTCGTCAAGAACCGCCGCAATCCCCCATTTTTGTTCTTCGTGTTGGCGGCTAATTCCCAACTCACCGCATGCTGACCAAATAAAGTCGCAGAATCCATCTGGGCCACAAACAATCACCGCTGAATACCGATGTCTACGGATCATCTGTTCGATATCAACGGGAATCGGGCGCCCCTGCACCGTGGAGTTCCATAAATAGAAACTTCGGGGCCCCCGGGCAGCCGACCGCTGATAGGCGTGGTGAATCGCCGTCGTAGGAATTGCAGCGCAGTCCTCCTGCTTTCCGAAGAAAACAATATCTGCGTCGACCGTCAGACTATGCTCCGCGACTCCACCAATCATCGATATTCCTAAACCAGCAACGAGACGGAGAACCGAACCACTCAGGTTTCTAAAACGATCGATAATTGATGGGAATGGTTGGGATATCCATGCAGCGTCACCGACTTCCGATCGAAGAGCCAAAGCATCCGCAACCCCTCCGCGCCGGTTGACACGTGTCAGAATACTGATTTCACCGCCAGGACGTGAGCTGAGAACAGTGAAATAGGAGGAGCGCTCCTCGTGTCCATGCTCGGACATGCGTATTCTCATGGTTTCACCGGCACGGATTTCATTTCCCCTGGTTGTGCGGAGGCGCAGAAGAAAGCATGTCGGGCCGAGCCTAGTGCGCTGAACTAGGTGTGCCCGGTTTTCCTGACTGTTTTGCACGGTAGTTCTCCCACGTTCAAGGTCATTGGTGCAGGTGCCTAGCCGCAGTTTGCTGGCTGATAATCCCGAACGGTGAAGGATCGAGAATTCCTAATTCATGCCGAGCGATCGCGCCTTGTCCTGACAGGAGTCAGGCACGCTGGATACGTGCCCAGAGAGAATGCGGATTGTGACTAGCTAGTTTTCGGCGGCAGCTAGTTCAGGAGTTCCGGATTCGGCCGCCGTCTCCCGACAGCTGCGAGATCTGCCTAGGACTGCCGGGACCATCGCAATGATTGCAAGAACCGCGAGGCCAGCGCCAACCCAGAGCGGGGCCCTGAGCCCAGAAGCACTGATCCCCAAGCCACCAAGCCAAGAACCGACAACAACCCCCAAGGTGATGAACGAAGAATGCGCGGTGTTGACGAGGGCACCCGTATTGCCGGCCAGCTGGACACGCGTGATCATGGCCGGGTTCAAGGTAATGCCCACCAGCCCAATACCAATCATCCCGATAATCGCCGGTAGCGGAACCTGGGCGAAGAGCGCAAAGCCGATCAGGAACACGATGTTAAGCAGCAGGCCGATGACTATCACTGTGATCGTGTGCGACTGCGCGAGTCGACCAACTATAATATTGCCGACCACGGTCGCTGCGCCGTATCCAAGCAGTAAAAGCGGGACGACTGACTCGGAGAAACCGGTGACTTCCGTAAGAATTGGCGCAAAGTACGAAAAAGCGGCGAAGGTTGCCCCAATGATGAGCGTCGACGTTGCCATGATGAACCACAAACGAGGACTGCGGAATACCTGGATTTCTGCGCGCAGGCCGCCTGCGTTCTTTGGCGCCAGATTGGGCAGCGCCAGCATTGTCGCGACAGCGATGATCACGGTCAGGACGGCGATCGCAAGGAATGCCGCTCGCCAACCTAACTGGCCGCCAATAAGCGTTGACAGCGGCAGTCCAAGTGCGGTGCCGAGCATAAGCCCCTGCAGCGCAAGGCTCGTTGCACGTCCGCGCACCTCGGGAGCGGTAATCTGGGCGACGGCGGACAGTGCGACGCCAAAGAAGGCTCCCGAAGCCGCTCCGGTGATGAGGCGACCGGCCAGAATCGTGCCGTAAGACATCGACAACGCGGCTAGTCCATTTCCAATCAAGAAGACTATAAATAGCGTGAGCAGGGCCCTTTTCGTGCTCATACGCATCACGGCAAGGGTGAGGGGCGGACCGCCGAGTGCCATCGCCAGGGCGAACGCAGTGACGAGATAGCCGATCTCTGGGATGCTCGCGCCAAGATCCCTCGACATCTGCGGCATTAGTCCGCTGACAAGCAGCTCGCTGCAAACCATCACGAAGATTCCGAGCGACATAAGGTAAACGGGTTTTGGCATTGGTTGTTCCTCCTAGGGCGACTTGGGGTATTGAATAGTTCAGTTCAGAATGACGATGAGCGAGTCGGCAGTGATTGACAAGCATCGCAATGCTTCCGCTTGCTAGGTGACGGGATTGAAGCTTGAGATGAACTCTTCCGCGTCAGGTAACAAGTGCTGCAGTGAAGTGCAAACTAGTTGGCGAGAGCGTGGAGCGCGATCTCGGCAAGAGCGTCCAGAATTCTCTTGTTTGCGCCTGATTGTGCCGAGACTCGCATTCCCGAAATGACAGTCGTTATATACCAAGCGGTTTCGCGAGGATCCCGCTCTTTGTTGATCGACCCATCGGTTTGCCCAATCTGCACCGCGGCACTTAACGCTGCGATGCGCTTCTGCAGGTCGGCATCGATGAGGTGGGCAATCTCGGCATTGCGAGCAGCAATGGATGTGATGGTGTTGACAATAAAGCAACCGAAGCCATTGCCAGAGGCACGGCTGGCAATTTCATCCTCCGCAATGGCCGTCAAGAGTATTCGGAGACGCTCCAGGCCACTCTTCCCGGGAACCTCAAGAAACTTGTCTTGCCTAGCTGTCGTTGCTGCAATGTAATGCACCAATGACAGCCGGAAAAGTTGTTCCTTGGACAGAAAAGTATTGTAAAGACTACTTCTGTTTAGCCCCATAGCCTCGCAGAGATCCGCCGTGGAAGTACCGTCGAAGCCTTTGGCCCAAAACACTTGACATGCATCAGCCACCGCTTGGCGTTCATCGAACTGACGCGGTCTTCCCATTGGCCCACACTAGCATTCTGAACGAATCTATCCAAAACCCTAACGTAGATGGGCATTTTATGCGTTGCGGCCACCGTCGACTCCAAGCCGAGCCCCTGTCGTGAACGCTGCTCTCGGCGAAGCGAAGTACAACACCGCATCGGCGATCTCTTCTGGGCTCGCGAATCGCCCAAATGGCGACGTTGCTTTCTGCTCCGCGGAGTTTGGCCCGTCCTCAGGATTCATGGAAGTGTTTGTAGCGCCTGGAGCGACTTCATTTACAGTGATCCCGCGTGGCCCGAGGTCCCGGGCGAGGGCTTTAGTCATTCCGGTAATGGCGGCCTTGGACGTCGCATAGATCGTATAGCCAGCACCCGGTACCCGATCGCCGACGCAGGAGCCAATGTTGATGATCCGACCTCCCCTGCCCAGATGGCGTGCGGCAGCTGCTGCAGCAAACAAGGGACCACGCACATTTACGTCAATGATGCGGTTTGCGAGTTCCGGATCAAGCTCATCGATCATGGCCAATTCCGGGTCAAGAATTCCCGCGTTGTTGACCAAGATGTCCAGGCGTCCCAGAAGTTCGGCGGAACGATCGACCACGGCGGCTACCGCTGCTGGATCACCCGCGTCTCCTTGGATCGCTACGACTCGACGCCCTGTCGCCGTTCCAATGCTGCGCGCGGTTTCCTCGGCCGATACAGAATTGGAATGGTAGCCAAGGGCTACGTCGGCGCCTTCCTCGGCGAGTCTGAGGGCGATAGCAGCACCGATTCCTCGGCCTCCGCCCGTTACTAGCGCAGCTCGTCCATTCAGTTCGCCGTGATTGCTCATCGTTACCTCTTTCAAAGTCGTCTTTGGTGGTTCGCTCTCGCGTTGCCTATTCATCCTGAAGGTCACTCTGTGGTCGGCGCTTCAAACAGTTCAGGTCGGAATTGCACCTGCACCGAGCCGTATTTTTCACCGACGTCGTTGATTCGCCCGTCATCGGCCGGGTCTCTTGGTGGCGCCTGACGACCTTCGATGACAGGGGATCCTGCTTCAAAAAAGAATCCCTCGTAGTAGCCTGGCGTGAAGATCAGGAGTTGCTTAGCAGGCAGGGCGCCATTGTTGCGGAAAGCATGTACCGTACCTCTCGGTATGAATACGAAGTCTCCAGGCCCAGCCTCGTAGCGATTATCTTCTGCCATAATTTCGAGCACTCCATCAATGACATAAAAGGCTTCGTCTTCGACATCATGAGTGTGTGGTGGCGGACCCCCGCCTGGGGGCACGGATGCTTCAATTAGCGTCAGTGCTCCCCGCGATTGTTCCCCGCCTACCTTCAACGTATAGACGTCCCCGTTGAGCCAGACGCGTCTTCCTTCACCACGCGGCAGATAAAACTCTTCAGGCTTGGTTTCAGTAGGTCGCTGATTCGGTGGCACGCTCATGCCAGACTCTTCGATCCGCTTGCAACGGATTCGTCGACGACAAGGCGCTGCCCGTCGACAAGCCGTGCACTTTGGGCGGGAACTTCTACTTCCCCTATGCCTATGGTCGTGATGCGTAGCCATTCATCTGCACAACCGACATACACTCCATCCACTGTGCCCCGAATCAGACCAGGAACAAGCTCACTTTGGGGACTACTCGTTCCTGACGGGGCGACCGACAGGATCTTTATCCGGCTTCCGTCCAAAGCCTCTGCAAATGCACCTGGGTGCCGGTAACCTGCTCGCACGTGGCGAGCAACAACTTCGGCCGGGTAGGCAAAGTCGAGCCGGTACTCTTTGGACCCCGGGCGGCCAAAGTAGGTGCGCTCGCCGAGGTTTTGCTCCCGACGTGTCAAAGAACGCTTCGCTAGGTTCGGAATCAAGTCGAGAAGCATGAGCACATTCGCGCGCTCTTGGAGAGTGCGCAGTTCGATTGCTGTCTCTCGACCGGTCAGTGGAGTCTTGTGCTGGGAAATAATCGCGCCGGTGTCGAGCCCTGCTGCCAACTCGATTGCGGAGACCGCCCCTTCAGTCTCGCCGTTGCGTACCATCCAATAAAAGGGTGCAAGACCTGCATAGAGTGGGAGTTGGCTCGGATGGAAATTGATCGATGTGACTTTTGGGACTTCAATTAGGCCTTTTTTGATGACCTGCTGGAAATTTGCGACGATCAGGTAATCAGGTTCCAGCCACTTGACTGCCGATACGGCTTCCGGGTCGTTCACGCTGGCAGGTCGAAGAACCTCCACGCCGTATTTCTTTGCCTGATCTTCTAGGTCCACTGTTTGCGTGTCCCCAATGAAATAGTCGCAAAGGGTCGCTGGTGGACTTGTAACAACTGCTGCTAGGTCAATCAATGGATGATGATGAAGCATGTCCAGAAACGGCGAGCCGAGTTTGGAGTTAACTTCAGAAAATAAAACGACCCGTGCGGTCGAAGCCACGACGTGCCTCCTTTCTTACTTAGCAGCACCATTCTTAATTCGTGGCGCTGCGGATGAACTTCTGGTGTTTTAGAAGAATGGCGACGCCGAGTCGCCACCGAGCAGGACCTTGCCGGATAGCCGCAAAATGGAGTCTTGTGCGACTGCGTGCTGGCACATTGTGTTCGCATCGCGCAACCAGCGATCGAGTGGGGAACGATCGCGGTAAACCGCTGCTCCCCCGACAAGGTCATAAAGACGCTGCACAATCGACCTCGCGGTGCGGAATGCGTTGTAGCGCGCGAGAGCAGTTTCGACGCGAGCATCGGCATCGCGTGGGGCGTCCACCTCAAGAGCTGCCCATTGACGCTCAAGAGTCGAGTACACGCTCGCCCGGGCCGCAGACAGTTCCATCTCCAGTTGAGCGATCGTCTGCTGCACGCGCGGATCTTCCGCCCATGCGATACCGGTTTCACGATCAACTCGATCGAGTGCAAGGCCTCGAACGTGGTCAAGCGCAGCCCTTGCCATACCGAGAGGAACACCGGCCATCTTCCGAAGAATCGCGTCGGGGGCATCATACAACGGCCCGGTGCGGACAGGACGGTTGAAAGTAAAGCTACGCTCCTTGGGAATGAAAAGCTCATCGACGGAATAGTCAAAGGAACCAGAACCTGCGAGGCCCGTGGTGTGCCAGGTGTCAATGAGGTCGTAGGCCTCCGCTGGGGCGAGCATGACTCGCCATTCAGGTCCCCCTGAGAGTTCATCAGTGAATGGAGTGCCGTCTTCGTTGTACACCGTACAACCCGCAGAAATCACATTTGCATGGGTGATTCCAGAACCGAAACGCCAACGTCCGGAAATTCGATACCCACCCTCGACCCGAATCGCTTTTCCATGCGGATAGATCCATCCTGATTGAGCTGAGTCAATGGATTCGTAAATTTGACGTGCTACACCGTCATCGAGGAAGCCAGAGTAGATGCCCGAGTCCATGCCGATCATCGCGCACCAAGCGGCAGAAACGTCTCCGGCAGCGATGACTTCTACGAGGAGGGTCTGTTCGATCGAGTTCATTTCTGGACCCCCCCATGTGGCAGGAGCTGCTGCCCTGAAGATGCCTGCAGCGCGCAGGCGGTCCACCACATCGTTGGGCAACTTCCTGTTTTGCTCAATACGGAAAGACTGCTCGCTCAGCCACGACTGAAGCGCTCTAGCCGCGTCGAGTATCTCTTCGCTGTTCGAGGGGATGCCGACGGACTCGGCATCTTTCGTGTGAAAGGTTGTGGTCATGGAAAACGTCCCTTTTCTTCTAGAGGCAACGACGATTTAGGAGTACCGACCATGCGCGATGACTTGGTCAGGATCGAGCATCGCCTTGAGACGACGTCCGAGTGCTCGCGCTGCAGGATTGCCGAGCCGATCTGCCCAAGCGCTGTGCTCAGTATCGAGTCGGTACGGCCAATAGCCGGATTCGGTAAAACTCTCGTATAGACGATCAAGTGCACGGTGGGCCTTGGCCGCTTCTTCCTCATTACTCCGGTCGAAGCGCAAGGAAACCACAAGGTCGATGACATCGGAGTCAAGAGCATTAATCGTTGCTCCTGCCCGAACGCCAGTTTGTTCGTGAACCTCATCGAGCAGGCAGAGCGCTGACTGAACATCCGCACCTGTGTACGGGATCAGCGGAAGGAAGAAGATCCACCCCCCACCATGAGTGTCGACCATAGTGGCCTCACTTCCCGTGGCTGCGCGAAGCATTTGCTCATGAAGGCTCGTGTCACCAGCGAAGCCAGCTTCGACAACCCGTGCAACAGTGTCATCCTCCGTCGGCGGCTTTTGATCGGAACGGTCGATCGAAGAAAACAGGCCAGTTTCGCTGGCTTCGTCGGTCAGAATTCCGAGTAGCGCCGAGACCGAGGCCGCTGTTCCGCCGACGCTGAGATGAGCCCTGTATCCATCCTCATCCTTGCTGCCGTACGAGGTCGAGGACGTCGCGTCGTAGATCTTCAGGACCCCTTGGAATAGTCCTTGTGCCTGCCAGCGTCGAATAGCGTCAACCACCAAAACTAACCGGTCGGCGCCGAACGATAGCCGAAGTACATGCTGGACTTCTGGCCGGGCGATGAGCCGGATCACTCCAGCAGTCACGATACCCAGATCAGATTGGCTAAAAAGCGAAAGCAAGGATGGTCCCAGGCCCGCGGCGTTCGGTGCAGACCCACTTTCGTGAGGCCACCAGCCAAGCCGCACCAACTCACCGTCAGGCATTATCACTTCGACTCCGACCAGGTCATGCAGGCGTTGTCTCCGTAAGCCCACACCGCGATCGAGGGCGTTGCCCAAAATACTCGTATGTGCCGACGAGGCGGTGACGTTAAGAATCCTGCGACTTCCTAGGAGTCGGGTAGTCAGATCGTGTTGTGTAACGCCTGGTTCGATGACGGCCCATCCGTTGGCAACGGAAATGTCTCGGATCTGGTTAAGACCGTCGAGTTCGAGGCGCACAGAGTCGTCCTCAACAGCGCCGCGCGAGCCTAGACCCCAATTGCAACCGGTTGAAACGGCATAGAGCGGTGGCTCAGCGCCTGACTGAAAGGCACGGATAATTTCGGCGACCTGTTCTACGCTGTGCGGGCGCAGAATCGCAAGAATGCGCCGCGGCGCAAATCCGGATACATTCGGCTCGATCAATTCCGGGAAGATGAGAGATTCAGAAGACTCACCGAGGATACGCGTGAGTTGCTGCTCTAATTTGGGTGACAGTGCGGTGCTTCGATGCGCCTTTGCGATATTTAAGTTCGAGCCAACATACCCGATTGAAGCTGTATTGAGACTCTCATCCAACGGGCTTTGTTCAATATTGGGGGTCTGACCAGCGACATTTGGGCGTTCAGGGCCTGCGCCACCGCGGAAGACGTGTTGGACGGCTGCTTCCCCGTCGAAGCGAGCTAATGCGAGCACTCGGATGGTCTTCTCTGGCTGCCCTTCCCAGTCAGCTTCGACGGCGCAAAGAGCCGGGATATTGATGCCCATCTGTTCCAGAAGAGCGAGAGGCGGAATGTCAGATTTCAAATCCGGTGTGACTGTAAACCATAGGCACTCGAGATCGGCATACTCCAAGCCGTTTTCATCAACGATTGCCTGAATAAGCTCCTTCGATGCACGACTGATCACTTCGCGACTGTCGTTCATGAGACCGATGCCGCCACGGATCGCACGTAGCTGGCTGCTCACGCTTGCACCATCCTCCGACCTGCGACCTGCAAACAAATCGAGTTCCGGGCAAATGCGTTCTTAGCGATCCGTCCAGCACTCTCCATATAGGATTCACCGGGACCAGACAGCGTATACCCGCGCCCGTAACCGCATATCGTGCGCTTCATTTCTTATTCCCCTCCATCTACCCTCAGCGGGCATGGCCACCTGCAGTGAAGTCTGACCTGCGTTTTGAAGCGATCAGTTCAATACAGGAACGTAGCACGCGGCGGAGCTCGGTGAAACTGTGTCTATTCAGTTCCGCAAATTACCGCCCACATGAATTTATCTGCGAAAAATCTCAGGATCGCTAGTCTTTCGCCACAAAAATGATTGACTTTAGAAGAAACACCGCAATAACGGGCATTATGTGACGGAATGCTTCGCAGACGCGCCGATGACTTTGGAGACTTCGAGGTAGTGAAAGCGAGTATGCATGCGCGTTATTCAGGCATGAGTCACTATTAGGCCAGAAACAATTCACCCGAAATTTCGTTAAGCGATCAAATCCAGAAGCCGTTGAATTATGGGGGTTTCAGTGGTTTGAGTCGTATCCAATCATGACGTTAATGACTTTAAGTTTGGAAAAAGAGAGGAATTTTCGTCACTATCACCGAACTCGTCGGAAACTCCCAGCCACCCAGGGCTGTGCGCACTGAGCCCGCCGATGGCCCGCAATCGGCCCAGTCAACCCTGGGCTCAGTCTCCATTCGGAACTCGTGTGAATTGCTTTTGGATGGCGTTATTAGTGAGGTCGGTTATCGTGACTAAGGAGGGCCCACCGCTAATGCAGTGGGCTCGCGCCAATTCCCGACGCCGGCCAGGTCGCTACGTGTGACATCGCGGCGAACTCACCCAAATACTTTGCTAGCGCTCTCCCCGCGCTCGCACTGAACGCCGTTGTCGGCTTCGGTCTGAACAGTCCCGCGTCGCCATCCACTGTGATGGAAGGACGCCGGCCGGCAGATAGTTTTCTGTGCGCTTGGTGGTTTCCGAGTCCGTAGATCCTGCTCCAGGTCGCGCGAATGTGACTGACACAACCCCGCCAATAGTAGGGATAAGTGCGATTATCGGGGGTAAAAAACCAGACCCTTGAAGTGAGATGAGGCTGCGCAGAAAAAGGGGTATGGAGACCTCAGAGATTGTCCGGCCTGGCTTGGCCGGCCCGGCCACTTGCATCACTGCCCGGTCGCGCTCGGCCGAGCCAGGCCGGACATCCGACTCTCGGCCGGCCCGGCGGGCCATCCGGCCGCCTGTCTGGGCACAGCGCGATGATCACTCGGCCGGCGGCTCGCTCCGGCGTCGACGGCTACTTGGCTACTTGCCCAGCAGTCCGGCTAGCTCGTCGAGCGTTTCCCGTGCGAGCGACTGGACGACGGCATCATGGTTGGCCCAGGGCGCCGTCTGCTCGATCAGTACGTTGACAAGAGCGCGGAGCCGTCCCCGGCTCTGTTGACTCAGCCCGAGCAGCGCCTCGCTGGCGTCGTCCATGCAGGCAAGGAGCACCACTGCATCTTCAGCGTGACGGCCTCGATCTCGAGAGTCCGCCAGATAGGCAGCGCCTTTGAGCACCAGTGCGCCACGAACGCTGGGGATGACGAGCCTCACGGTGTCGGCTTCGGTCAAAACATCGATGTTGAGGGTCTGCTGGAGTGCGCGAGTACCGCCAGGGATTCCGAACAGTGGGCGGCCGCCGTATCGAGGGCCTCTAAAGATGAACTGTCGATCCGCGCACATGAGGTCCACCCGCTCGGGTCCGCGGTCGAAACGGTACGCGTATTTGGTCGATCTATCCAGGACGTAGCCAGCTTCCTGCAAGAGTGCGGCTGCCTGGAGAAAACTGATCGCCTTGGTTTCGAGGTGGAGTGCCGAGTCGACATCGACTGTCGTGCGCGGGGCTGGCAGCTCAGCCAGCTCAGCATGAAGCTTCACCATGAGGCCACCAACGAGTGTCCATGAGCTCTGCGGGAGCAGCCGGGCGAGCTCGAAGGCTGACGGCCAAGGCGGTTCTTCCCATTTGCTGGATCGAGCGTCAATGTTGATCAGCGGACGGCTGATCAGCGGGCCGGGACTCATATGTGTTTCTGCGCAGATGCGATCCAGTGGGTCGCGGCTGAGCATTCGCGCGCATCGCCGTAGGTGTACAGAGCTAGGGCCTCCAGGACCCTGCGGTGCACCTCGTCGCCTTCAACAACAGCAATGTCGCCGGAGTCATCGAGGCCCAGACGTGCCCTTCTGGCCGCACGGCTGGCGTCCTGTGAGACCAGTATGCCCAGTCCGCCACCAGCGGAGAGGCCAAGCTCACTGGCCAGCGCGGCTACGAAACGACTCTTGGCCTCGTCGCTTGCCGCTCGTCGCAGAGACACGCGGCCGCGTAGGATCTGGCCGGCCAGCGCGCCGACGTCCATGCTTCGGATGCGCTGCTTCAGTCGGCTTCGCTCGGTGCTGCTCAGCGCTGCGTTGGTCAGGTCAGAGGTTTTCTTAGTAGCGAGCAGGTCAAGAGCAGCCATCTGCACAGCGTCTGTCCAGTTACGACCTCGGTGCGCTGTGCGTTCGAGAGCCTGAATCTGTCGCTGAGAGAATGCGTGTGAACTGCCGTACTTGGTGGCAACAACGCGTCCGCTGGCAGCAGATCGCCTCACCTGCCGGGGGGTGACTCCCAGCTCTGTCGCGGCCTGAGACGTGGAGAGATGCATACACATATAGTCCCATTACGGACTATATGTGTCAATATTGCACGTACTCCTCTCGCGAAACTACAGAGTTCTATTGGCTTCTAGAAACGCTCCCACGCGCATAATTAGTACAGGAACGGGAGGCACACCATGACGATCAACGAGATTCAGCAACGTCAGAGCGACAGCCGACCTAGCCCGAAAGCCCAGGCCGTAGCGGCGCGTGTTCGAGTGAATGCAGACCGCCGTAGCGGCGTAGCGACGCCCAAGTGGATCGTCAAGCTGTCTCAGACACCTGCCCGCGAAGTAGTTTTTTTTCTCGCCAAGACAGCGAGTCCGTAACAGGCTAGATGTCTTCCTCGAGTGCAGCCTTCCTCGAATATCGGCGCCAGAGGAAGCCCTCCCCGCGCAAAAGAGCCCGCTACCTCCAGTGAGGCAGCGGGCTCTCTGGCCTTGCCCCCGGTTAGTGGACACGGGTTAAGCGGCGAGTTGAACTTCCGCGGTCTGTGACGAGTATTGCAGTTCGAAGTCGACGGGACTGACATCTCCGATTGAGGAGTGCCGGCGCCGACGGTTGTATCGGTCCTCGATCCAGGCTCCGACTTCCCGAGTAGCGCGGTCGCGGGTGGGCCAAACGCGTCGGTAGTAGAACTCGGTTTTCAGCGTCGCGAAGAAGCTCTCGGCCATCGCGTTGTCCCAGCAAATACCGGTCAATCCCATCGAGCGGGTGATGCCATTCTTGATCGCGAATGCGGTGATCTGGGCCGAGGCATATTGGGTGCCACGGTCCGAGTTAAGCCGAATTCGGCTTAACAGCGATTATGCCGAGGATGACGTTAAGCCGAGGAACCGTTCCGACGCCAGAAGTTTTTTGGGGATGGCCGCGGTTTTGTCGGTTTAGTGCGATGCCTCAACCAGCGTTACTTTCATCATGTCCGGATGCGCGATGAAGGGAAAATGCTATGGAAACGATGGTTGATGACATTGGTGTCGTCGTTGTCGAGGTGTTGAGAGCGGCCCGCTATAAAGAGTCGACGATTGGCAACTATCAGAAGTCGATTCGATGGTTGGCAGTGCTGGCGCAGAAGGACGACGGCCGCTACACGCCGGCTTTGGGGGCGGAGTTCGCCTCGATGACGACGAGTCCGAGAACGGGCCGCTTCAGTGGCCAGCGCCGCTTCGATTACGGCCGGCTGGTGAGCGTGTTCGATTCGTACGTGGCGACCGGGCTGGTGAGCCTGGTGAAGGGAACCCGCGGCGCTGGCATTGTGGTTCCTCATTGCGCCGCCTTCGTCGCCCTGGCAGATGCGTGGTCGGACGAGGTAGAACGCCGCGGCCTGGCCATATCTACTCGAAGCGCCTACGGTCGCGCAGCCCGTGAATACCTGCTCTTTTTGGAAGCAAGCGGGATCACGTCGTGGGAAGAAGCGGATGGCACCACCATCTTCGGATATCTGGACTCGTTGCTCGAACGGTGGGCGCCATCAGCGCTGTGGTCCGCAGTAACGAACTTCCGGCCGTTCCTCGCCTTTACACGTCGGCAGGATTTACTTGACGCGTTGACGATGGCGCGGATCCGGCGGTGGCACCAGCTCATTCCCGAACTTGCCGAACGTGACGAGCTACTGGTGGTTCGGGCCTGCACCGGCAGGGATGTTCCTGCCCGGGATGCGGCAATTACGTTGCTGGCATTGGTGACGGGCTTGCGTGCCTGCGACCTTATTGCGTTGCGGCTGAAGGACATCGATTGGCGCGGCTCCACGCTCGGTATCGTGCAGCAGAAAACGGGCAACCCGCTGACGTTGCCGCTGCCTGCGGTGGTCCTCGGCAAGCTGGCCGAGTATGTGTTGGGTGACCGACCGCATTCCGACATCCCAAACGTTTTCCTGCGGTCGTTGGCCCCGCACCTCGCGTTGGCGGACCATGCGTCGATCTATGCGATCACGCGGCGGACGTTTCGGGCCGCCGGTGTGACGCAGACCAAAGTGGGCACCCGGAAGTTGCGTCACCACGCGGCGACGAAGCTGCTGCGCGCGGGGACGCCGCTGCCGACGATCTCGGCGATTCTGGGCCACTCGTCTCCGGATTCCACCAACGTGTATTTGGGCGAGGACACCGAGCAGATGCGCGCCTGCGTGCTCCCGTTGCCGGCAGGGACCGCACGATGAGCGGGCACGGTTTCACCAGCGTGTTCGCCGCCGATCTGGAGGGCTACCTCGCGTTCAAGTCGAGCATGGGCTGTTACGGCGCGTCCCGGATCTGGTATCTGAAACAGTTCGACCGATACTGCGCCGACCATTCTCTGGCGAATCTCGACCGGGCGACGATCGAGGGCTGGGTGACGGCCCTGCAATCATCCCGGCCGGGACCTTACCGATCATGGATGTCCTACATTCGGGATTTCGGCCGGTGGGCGCATATCAATGGCGATGACAACGCCTATGTGTTGTCGGATCATTGGAAGGCAAGTTTTGTCCGGTCGCAGCCCTACCTGTTGGCGGATACCGAAATCAGGTTGTTCTTCCAGGCCGCCGCCCGGATAGAGGGTTCGTCGCCGTGGACATGGCAGGCCGTCGCATTCTTCGCCTTGATGCACTCCTGCGGGCTGCGCACCGGAGAAGTCCGCCACCTCACCCCGCACGACGTCCACCTGGACGACGGTGTGATCGAAGTACTCGCATCGAAAGGGCACCGCGACCGGCGGTTGCCACTCACCGGTGAACTCGTGGAGCTTCTGGCTGGCTGCGATGCCCGCACCCGCGGCGTTATCGCAGGCGATCGGGCCCCGTTCTTCGTCATGCCGACGGGGAAACCCGTGACCCCGGTGGCGGTCGGGATAATCTTCAATCGCATCTGGGACAAGGCTGCACTGACGCGAACTTTGGAGGGGAAGCGGCCACGTCCCTATGATTTCCGGCACCACTTCGCCTACGCGAACCTTCAGCGGTGGATGGCCGACGGCACCGACGTCAACGCGATGCTGCCCTATTTGGCCCGATACATGGGCCACGCGTCCTTGGACAGCACCTACTACTACGTCCATACCTCGCCGGACTTCATGAACAGTTACGCCGCCATCACCCGCGACAGCGACCGGCTGCTGCCCGAAGTGGGCTTCTGATGAAACGCGACCCCCTCACCTCGACGCCGAACTTTTGGGGCTTCGCCCGCAACTACCTCCACGACTACATGCCCAGAGTCCGCGCCCTCTCGCCGAGAACCATCGAGGCCTACCGCATCTCCCTGGAGTGCTTCGTCAGCTTCCTCACCGATGAAAAGCAGCTGAACCGCAAGAACATCAGCTTCGTTCATCTCGAGCGGCCGATGCTGAAAGAGTGGCTCACCTGGATGCGCGAGACGAAGCACTACCAGCCCAAAACCGTCAGCTTACGGCTGACTGCGATCACCGCATTCCTGGCTTTCGCAGCCCAGGAAGACCTGACCCTCGTCGCCCTCCACGACACCGCGAAGACCTTGAAAGCACCGACGGCACCACGCAAACCGATCGAATACCTTGAGGCGAACGAGACCGCCGCGGTTCTCGCTGCCTGTGACGGCTCCACGGCGAAGTCCCGCCGCAACCGGATGCTGTTGATCCTTCTCTATGACAGCGCCGCCCGCGTCAGCGAACTCACCGCCCTCACCCTCGGGGACCTGGCCCTGGCAACGCCGGCGCACCTGACCTTGACCGGGAAAAGAGCCAAAAGCCGCATCGTCCCACTGGGCGATAAAACGGTCGAACATCTGCAGGTCTATCTCGCGGAGTTCCATCCCAACCTCGCGCGGCTCCCGGCGACGCGTCCGCTGTTCCACAGCTCCCACCTTGGGCAGCCAACTCGGCTGTCAGTCGACAGTGTCTCGGCGATCCTGGCCACCGCAGGCAACCTCGCCAGGCAGAACTGTCGGACGGTTCCGATTCGGCTGCACTGCCACATGCTGCGCAAAACGAAAGCGATGGACCTTCACAAACAGGGCATCCCGTTGCCGATCATCATGCAACTCCTCGGCCACGAAAGCATGAGCACCACCTCCGCGTTCTACGCCTTCGCCACTCTTGACATGATGACCGCGGCAATGAACGCCGCCACTCCTGAAATCAACATCGCCGACAACACCTGGCTCAGCGAGGAGAAACTGCAAATGCTCTACACACTCCGCTGATCGACGGAGACGCTAATCCGATAAAACAAACGCCGTTCCCTGCAAACAACCAGCATCAACACGGTTCCTCGGCTTAACGTCATCCTCGGCATAATCGCTGTTAAGCCGAATTCGGCTTAACAGCGATGCCGGGTCGCAATATACGTCCATTCGATTCACGGAGACCGTAGCGCTCGAGGGATTGGTCGCATCGATCGGCACGGTCGGTGACGCGTATGACAATGCGGCCGCCGAGACCGTCATGGGCCTCTACAAGAACGAGGCCGTCGCGAAGAACTCACCCTTCATAACCGGTCCGCTGAAGACCCTCGCCGACGTCGAGAAACTCACCTTCGACTGGCTCGACTGGTACAACAATCGGCGTCTACACAGCGCCCTGGGAAACATGCCGCCGGCCGAATATGAGGTCAACTATTACGCTGGGACAAACGGCCCGACAAATATCGAAGCCGCCAACAAAACGGCGGCATGAAACCCGGGACGGTTCACGATGGCCTCGGCAGGGAACTCGGCACTGAACTTACGACGATTAGTCATGAAACAGATTTTCTTGAGGTCTGTCTCAATTCAGCATGCAGGCGCAGACCACGTGACGTCGGAATAGGTTGCCTTTTTATGGCAGGGGTCTGCGGAAGCGGATCGGCGCTGGACCGCCTGTCCGCGATCCAAAACATTGCAGTAGGTTTGTATCGTCGTGGGTTTAGCAGCTAGTCATGATCGTTGGTGTGTCCGTGAAAGGAGAAATGTGGCCATGTTGGACGAGCGCTGGATTGAGCATCGCCGGTCTGGGGACAAAGAACGTCTCGGTTGGATGATTCCAACGGGTGACGGGTTCGTAGCGGTCGATCTGCTCGGACGTCGGCAGACCGAAGAAGTGGATTGGCTGACCGCGGAGCAAACTCTTGACGAGCTCGGCATCGGCTACCTCGCGGATCGCTACGAATTACTCCTCGCAGGCGGGACCTGGTTGCGCGTGCGTATCACCGAGGTGTCGCCCGATGGAATCAGATTGACCAAGGACGACTGGGGGGTTATTGGAGCTGCGGACCGCAATTACCTGATTCGCTTTCCGGCAACATCCGACCTCCGTATCTGCACCGCGGACTAGGAGTTTGGGCCAGACGGTTGGGCTCTTCGACTGCACGGCCAGATAGCCCGGGGCCCCGTTGTCTCGAAATGCGGGCTTCTCCTCGTGTGTGGTCGATCGCAGGACCTTACGCTCAAATCGCAGTCCCTAGCCTCGAGTTTTGCGACCATGTCGATGGCCACCCCAGTTGTGGGCACATCTACTGTGCACACCCCGTCGTTTGGGCCCGTGCGGTGAAGAACTCGGCGGTTTCAAAAATACCGATCGAAAAAAAACAACTCAATAGGTATGTTAAATCCAAGGCCCTTGCGATCGTTAGACGACCCTGTCCTTGGAATGGGGGCGTCGGCGAGGGAATCGCACACGACAGGAACGAGCGCCAATGCCTCCGAACGGTCTACACACGGGACTCGAATCGTTCAGAATTCCAACTGGCAAAGATTCGTGGGCGGCACTGCAATATGGGTTCCTTGCAGAGGACACGAATGTTTCTCGTAATCTTTACCGGTATCACCACGAAACGGTTGATGACAGAAGTCTCGAATTTTTCGCCAAAGTCGGGCCGGGTCTATTCGTGCCGGACCAATTGGTCCGGGAATTCTGGCGAAATCGCAGCCGTGTTTCAGGAAAGGCCAGCTCGGACGTTCGAGACAGTCCCGGTGCTTTGAGCGAAAGCGAATCATCGACCCGTGATGCAATCATGCGTTGGTCGAAGTCTCTGGCCCTAAACGCGGTCAATAGGGTTCCGATGCTCTCTCGGTTTGACGCGGCGTTCGCGGAAATCCGGGAGCGGCTGGAGATGGATACGCCTACTCGAATTCATACTGCGACACCGACCGACACCGACAGCGTGCTGAAACGGTTGGAAGTATTACTCGAGGGCAAAGTCGGCGATGCGTGCGACGAGACGAGCCGGCCGGCGGCAACCGATGGAGGCATTCGAAAGGCGTTGGCTCATGAGCCGCCAGGTCACGCGCACGTAGACACGATCGACTCTGTAAACGAGGAAGGGGTGTCCGGCGACGTCAAAGACGATTGGAGGCAACGCGACAAGGGGTTCTTGGTTGACCCCCGCCGGGAACTAGTCGCCGAGTATGCCGCGCGCACAAGTCAACGTGTCTTTTTCCTAAAGCCCGCTGAGTTCCTTCAACGATGTGAAGTCTTGGACGTGGTCGTTCGGGCCACGTCGGTCGCCGATATCGAACGGGTTAGGGATGAGCCTTCTCTAAGGACGCCGTGGACGCCGTCGACGTTGCTCGCTGTGTTAGATCGACTCGATGATGAAGAGCTTGTAGACGCAGCTGTCATTCGAGAAGCCGCCACGAACGGCGGACGGGTGATCCGTGAGCGGGTGTATGAAATTGACGGTCGAGCCGATGAACGGATGCTTGTTGCGTTCGCTCGCCCGGTGACTCTTATTGTCGCGTCGCTTCAGGCGGAAGGCGTGGTGCCGGAGGACGTTCTGCCCCTGCTGAGATCCCAGTACAAGCTCGGTGTCAAGGCTAGGCACTTCACGGTTCCAGATGAAGTGGTCGACCTTTTGCAGATTGGCCGAGAGCCGTGACACGCGCGTCGCGAAACACGCCCGCCCGACTTTTCCCGGCCGACCCCCATCACTTCAGGACGACAGGGAACGGGTTCGACGATTACCTTGGGGCCTCTAGCGGGCGGTACTTCGGAGACGGCTACCGCCGAGTCGACCATCAACTGGCCCAGCTCGAGATCCTAACCCGCGAGGATGGACATTTAGCGGTGGCTGGGATCGGAACTGCTCAATACCCTCGTAATTGGTCGACGCATGCGGACGGCTCCGTGCGGGTGCCGCATTTGAGCACCATTGATGCCGTGGTGCTTGCTGTTCGGCTCGCAGAGACGTACTTGAGTAATGTTGAAAAGCTATCTGACGTCCAACTCGCCGCGGCATGGCTTGCTGACATCGAAATTAGAGCCGGCGCGACGCCATTCATCGAGCTTGGATCAATCCCGGTCCACTGTTTCAGAATTTCCCGAGAAGGGTCAGGAGCCGGCATCACTTCAATTTTCCGGACACGCATCGGCGGGGTCTCAGTCTCAATGAACATTTGCCACCTGGCGGCGACGGCGAGGGTTGGGCAAGCGAAGAGTCTAGAAGGACCGGTGGCGGTGCCGATTGGTTCAGGAGCTCTCACCGACCTTTACAAAGATACTTCCCACTCGTCATCACTGAACTTCGAGCCGACAAGTGATCATGAGGCAATTACGTCCCGCCACGTGATTCACCCATATGGCGGCGCGGAAAGCGCGGGGATAGAAGGCCGATACTGGCCAGGCGTCACCGTTATCGACTGCCTGGTGATCGCGTCTCAGATGGCGCAAGTGCTTATCTTTGCAGCATCGGACGTGAGCCGGTCGACGGCATCGAACCTTTGGATGCGCCGCGCACGATTCTCAGCCATTAGGACGCCCCATGGTGGGGGAGTGTCGTCCTCCGTCCTGCGAATTGTGAAATCGAGAACTTTTGACCGCGGATCCGAAGGCATATTGCACAGCGTGGAGGTTGAGTGTCCGGACCTATTTGGAATAATCGCCTCTGCATCGCTCGCTTACACGGCGCCACGGCAAGGCAGTAAAACCGGGGCCGGGCCGGATGCGAAGCGATGCTCGTGACGCACGTCGCCCACCCTACATTTCGCGTGCTTATCGTCGGTGCAAGCGGCTTCATTGGGTCAGCTGTAGCGAAGCAGATGCTTTCCCAAGGAGTGCAGGCGTCCTACCTTGCAAGACGAGGATCCGCATTGGAGGGACGACCTAACGCGGTCCCGGGAGACCTGACTGACCTTCCCTCTTTGGTCAGCGCCTGCCAGGGCCATCAAACAATCGTGAACGCAGCGAGCTTTGTCGGCTTTGACCCGAGTAAACAACACGAAGTTAACGCCGTGGGCGGCGCCAACCTCGCCATCGCAGCGGAACGAGCTGGCGCATCTCGACTGGTGTACATCAGCAGCACTAGTGTTTATGGAGGGGCCGTGTCAAACGGTGCGCGGGAGCAGCTCGACAAGTTGACTCCGCGATCAACGCTGAACACCAGTCGTCTCGTCGCCGAGCGTGCCACCATCGACGTTGGCGGAATTGTTCTTCGCCCACACCTTGTTTATGGACCGGGCGATCGTTTCTTCATTCCGCCGCTGCTCCGCGCCATGCGTGCACTAGGCGGATGGATTGAGGGCGGTCGAGCGCGGGTATCCATCATCTCGAGCGAAAGTCTCGCGAGGGTGATCAGCGAGGTGTCCACCGACCTGTCCCCTAATGTCGGAGGTCGAGTCTTCCATGCAGCGCACCCGGAGACCGTTACAGTGGCGCAACTCGTAGAGAGCGTCACTCAGCCACATGCAATACGCTTGCCAAGTGTCTCGTATGACACCGGATACACGTTGCGGGCGCTGGGGAAGATGGGAGTTACGCAATCGCAGATAGAAATGGTTGCCAAAGACAATTGGGTGGATTCTGGATCGTTGTGGGGTCTTCTAGCCACTAACCCTGGGATACCGATAGATATTTCCCCAGCGGGAGCCGCTTGGTACGAGTCGAGCTTGGTTGCCATGCCGCCGCAGGCTGTGCCGCACGAGGCGAAAGTTTCGGCACTGGTATGGGACCGGAATAAAGTACCGGGAACCCCGTAATATTTCTTACAACTTACAACTTACAACTTACAAGTGGAAATTGATGGCCAAGCAAGCTCGAGCATACGCGACACGGGAAATTATCGTCCAGGCGGCAGGAACCGTGTTTGCGAGCAAGACCTATGCTCAGGCGACCCTGGCGGATATCCTACGTGAAGGTGGGACAACCCAAGGGTCACTGTATTTCCATTTTGACTCAAAGAAAGCTGTTGCGCTCGAAGTAATTCAGCGTCAGCATCAACTGTTTCTCGATGCCGGGAAAGTGCTTCTCGACGAAAAAATTCGGGGCCTACCAGCCATGATCATGCTGTCGCGGGAGCTCGCAACTCAGATAACGACGTCACCTCTCGTTCGGGCCGGACTTCGGCTGAGTACGGAATCAGCCGACGTGTTCGTTGAAACGGCTCGCGGGCCTTACGAAGACTGGATTGAAACCTGTAATGCATTGATCGAGCGCGCCGTCGCAGACGGGGACATTGTTTCCGATCACAGCACTGATCGATTGGCGGCCTACGTGATTGCCACCTTTACCGGCGTCCAATCCCTATCGCAGGCGCGCACCCAATGGGCAGACATTCTCGACCGTCTGGAAGAGATGTGGGCCTTGCTTCTTACTGGTATTGGACACGCAAAGGAAGCTCATCCGGGGCTCGACGTTCGAGGGCTACTCCGCGGTTAAACAGCGAAATCAGCCGAGCCCTGTGCCTCTGGAAGAGAGGGCGAGGTGAGGTATCGGTCTGTCCCGGATCGTGTGCCGTGTGGCCTGTTGGCGCGCCCAGGAAATCAGCGTCGCGCTAATCGCAAACGCACTCCTTGCTTCAAGCGTTTTCCGCGGCGCCTTGGCCCACGTGCTTCGACGGGCTAGCGGCTCCCTGTACCCTCAGGCGCAGTGGCGGGTTGCACACTTGCCGGCCGCTATCGGCGGCACTGAGCCATAAGTGTTCGGCACTTATCAGGAATGAATTGACAACTCAAAACAAACAGTGCAATCTGTTTGTGAGGCCAAATGGTCTTGGCACAAACCAGTCGGCTTGCCGACGTAGCGAAAGGTGTGAACTCTCATGGCTGATTCGATCAAAGGTTTGCCAATCGATGTATTCGAGTTGATGGATGAGGGGTTGAACGTTAACTCCCTCACCGCGGGACATGGAATGGATGAAGTTGGGGCCTCGACCAACTGCTTCTGCTACCCGTGTTGCTCCTGCTCCGCCCCCTCTAGCAGCGCGTAAGTCCGTTGCTCGGGCGGAGTGGCTACTTTCCGTGCCACTTCGCCCACCTCTCCCTCTCAAAGAACAGGAGAAAGACCCGATGACGAAGGCGCCGGAATCGTCAGCGGTCGCCCGTCGAGGTGTTGACTCGACCGTGGACGTCCGTATAGCTGGAGCGTCAAAGTCGACGCTCCATAGCCTGCGTTGGCCTCGAACGATCACAATCATGGCCGAGTTTCAGATCGCATCGAATACCGTCGATACGGCTCGCGAGCATGCTCGCACGGTCCTGTTCGACGCTGTCGGCGACGCTCGGGCATCCCCCGCGCTATCCAAGTCGCTCATCAGGTTGAGGCGCACGGTACGCGACCTCAAGGTCGCCGGCGCCTACGTCGTTCCTGATCAGTTCCCGCGGCGGCACTTAGTCGAATCCGCAATGAACAGCCTGGATGCAACGCTGGTTACGACGGAGCGGCTCAGGCTTGCTCTGGGGTCTGCTTTTGCGGATGAAGAGCGACGTCACCTGCATACCAACGTGGGTCTCGCCTCAGACCCCCACGTGCTGCACGGATTGCTGACTGCCGCCCCCTCCTTGGAACTTGTTCTCGCGCGTCGTGCTCTAGACGGCCGTCCTCTTGAGAAGAAGATTGCGATGAGACTCGCGACGTTTCTGGCGAGGGTCGCCGCTAAAACCAGTCCATACTCGACGTTCACGCGAACCGCGCAAGGTTCTTTGACGACGAAACCAAAAGGGTCGGATGTGCAGTTGAAGCCAACCGTGCCGGTGCTGCAGCTCGACGGGCGACTCTGGACTCTGATTCTTGAGGACATCCGTCATAACGCAGCCTTCGAACCGCACCTCTTCATTCGAGTCAATCCGTCCGCCAACGAGACTCAGCATGGCATCGAGTTTGTCGGCTCGACCCCGCGGGAATCTATTCTTCGCATGCCGTCCAGCGGACTACTGAGGACCATGCTCAATATTCCTTCTAAGCCGCAGTCTGTAGGTGGATGGGCGCAGACACTGGAAGAGCACGGTGTCGGGCGAACGGACGCCTTGGACATGGTTCGTTCGTTGCTGCAGGCAGGGTTCTTGCAGAGCAATGTGCCGGTCTCCGACAACGCCCTGCGACCACTGACCGCACTCAACGATTGGCTAAGTACCCTGGACCGTGTGGTGACGCAGGCACTATCTTATGGCCACGTCTTAGAGCAGTTGCAGAACGATCTGGAGGAATGCTCGCTCACGATTTTTGATCAGACGGCTCAGCGCGAACGGATCACTAGAGCAATCCGTAGCGCCTCAACGATTCTTGCGCTCGTCGCCCCGCCGGACCTCGCTCACAGCATCTCGGTTGACGTCATCCACGAAAGCGCAGTCGTCCTCGACGCCGACTGGTCTGTATCAACCGATGGGTGGGGAGACGCGCTTCCTGAGCTTGACGTAGCTCGTTCCTGGTTGTCGCAATTTGACCCTAAACTTCCCGGTCGTCTCGCGGTCGAAGATTTCGCGGCGTCGTTCATGGCACCAGGCGAGCGAACTAGTTTGTTGGAGTTCTACCGGGCCATCAGCACAGCTCTCCAGACTCCCGAGTCGCCGCGAACTGCACCACTCAAGAAATACTTCAGCAGAATCCCGCGGCAACCCGTGGTCGGCGATGCTGCCGATCCTCCTAGATTGAGGCAGTTGGCCGCGTTACGTGCCGACTCTTTCCGGTTGGTGGACCAGTTCACCTTCGGCGGTCACTCAGTTATTCCCCCAGCCGAAGTGACTAAGGTTTTCGCCAGCTGGCCCCGATGGCTGGGCATTCCCGAGTCTGCAGCATGTTACGTCCAGCCCATTGCGCGGATCAATGCCCCGTGCTTGTTAGCGATCAACGTGATTCACGGTGGTAACGGACGCGGCCGAGCGCGCACAAATTTCATGCTAAGAAGCGTCGATGCAGAGTTCCCGGTGCTCAGCCAGAGCCGCCAAACGAATGCGCGCCAGGCAGAGTACAGCGGCACGCATGGTTCGAGTTTAAACGTGCGGGGGTCAACGACGGAGTGGGAGATCGACTACCCCTTTACCTATTCCGCCCGGCCTCTCGCGGAACGGATTCCGATTTCAGCGCTGGCCGTTGAACGACCATCCTCTGGAGACGGGCTCGTCCTCATCGATGACCGATTCGACAGTGTTGTTGTCCCGGCACACGTCGGCATGCTTGCGGACTAT
Source organism: Cryobacterium sp. N21 (assembly GCF_002929575.1). Classification (NCBI taxonomy): domain Bacteria; kingdom Bacillati; phylum Actinomycetota; class Actinomycetes; order Micrococcales; family Microbacteriaceae; genus Cryobacterium; species Cryobacterium sp. N21. The sequence goes on from NZ_PJJQ01000026.1 coordinate 30,989, forward strand.
CAATTGCCGCCACTTGCTCGTTTTCTCGAAAGAGTGTTTGCGAATACATATCTGCTCCACCCCAGTGCACCCCCATTCGCGTCAAACTTTCGCTTGGACGAAATAGAAGAAACAGTCGTGGTCCCGCGAATTCAAGTAGGCCGAGTCGTCATTCAGCGACAGCGATGGATCGTTCCTGCGCCTCTGTTCCCAGCACAGGATGCCAGCGAATCTAGGCCGGTCTTTTGGTATCGGTTGCGAGAATGGTTTGCCAGCTCAGCGATACCGGAACGTTCCTTCGCACGAGCTTGGGGCCAGGAGCTTTCCGGTGACAAGGCGAAATCCCGAAAACCTGTCTTCTTGGATCTCGACTCATGGTGGGGTATTGCAGACTATCTACGGCATGGCCAAAACTGCGATTTTTACGTCTTCGACGAGGCGCTCCCCGACCCCATGGACGGAGACCCGTCTGAATTCGTGAGTGAAATCCTCATCGAGAGCCAAACCCCAGTTACGCACATCGAACGCGAGAGGGCGAGCAGATGACGACAAGTAGATACGAAGCCAAAACCCGAAAGTCCCCCTCAGCCGCTTGGAAATCGATTCACATTCGTTGCGACGCAGACACCGACGAACTACTCACGGGCGTAATTCGTCCTCTTATGCAAGACGCACAAAGCTCAGGTGATGTCGCGCGCTGGTTCTTTCTTCGTTACTGGGAGGAAGGCCCACACGTCCGAATCCGGATTCAGGGCGATAACCCGCAGCGAGCCGGTGGTATTGCTACAGAATTGTGCCAAGTAAGCGCAGGGTGGGCGAGGGACCACGCTCCGGTGTACATCTACTCGCAAGATAGCTTCGCCCGCGTTTCCCGCGAGTTCGCATCGCGTGAGCTGGTCGACGACGCATCTCACACACTTCGTCCTCACGGCGACGTGTGGACACCACCGTACAAACCGGAGAACGCGAAATACGGTTGGGGCGACACCTTGGCGGCATTTGAGCAACACTTTTGCGATTCGTCCGAGTTAGCGCTGGAAAATCTTGAAACGACCAGAAGCCAGAGGTGGAGTACCAGTACAGCGATTTTGCTGACCACTTGGTTTTCCGCCGACCTGGACATCCGCTCGGCAGAGACGATACTCGGTCGCTGGTCCAGCGGGGAAACGCAGGGCGAGAATCCAGTCCAGCTCCCGCCGGCGTTGGCATCACTAGTAGAGGACGCTCAATCCGCGGCACACGAGGCAGGACGCTCCGACGTCCTTGGCCGATGGGCAGAATCCCTACGCGCCATTTCCCGCAGAGCCGGTGAAGTCGCCACCGCATCCGCGCTCGACATCTGCGCGCATCTCTGGTGCAACCGAATGGGCCTCTCGCTCAAGGAAGAGCTTTATCTGCGCCGCATCGCCGTACAAGCCCTGCCATCGGCGGACTCAGCATCCGTGGGAACAGAGTCGGAAGCATGAGTAGATGGGTTTCAGTGACCGCCTACCGGTGGGATTCGGATCACGTCCCATTCATAGTAGAGCGCGCGAGTCCCGTGTTCGCATTAGCCCGGAGGAGCGGAGTTGACGCGTTCCTTGAGGTTGGATGGGCACGCGGACCGCATGTCTCGTGTGTTTTCGATTCAAGGGCAGCGTCCTACGCTGCCTCGGTCCTGCCGGCGATCCACAGTCAACTCCTGTCCGCCGACGCGCAATACCGCTCGTCACGCGACGTGGATCCGGCGAACTTCGTGAACATGCACACGAAGCTGGCCACCTACGAGAAAAACACTGGAGTGCTCTTTCCTTGGCAGCGCGACGGTCAGGTAACCCGGTCGGCCTATAAACCTGCAGGGGAAGATCGGCAGGCGAACAGCGCACTCAACGGTATTCTGATCGAGTTTCAAAGGCGCTCTCTGGAGCTCGACGTTTTATCGATGACCTCTCTGACTAAACCTGCAGACCTCCTCGCCTACGCCTTCGATTTGATCACCGTTGTAAGCCACAGTTTTGCTGACGGTTCTATACAGAGCGGATTTGTGTCCCTTAAATCTCACTCTGAGGCTTACCTTGCGGGAGGCGGGATGGCCGAGACACGTGGTGCCTGGGAAAAGATGTACCTTGCCGGGGGCTCATCGATGCGCGAACGCCTTAGCAACATCGTAGAAGCTGCCGGCTCCGGACAGTCCGAATCGCGGATCCAAAACTTCGTAGACATTCTCATCGAGACGGCGGGCGTCGCTCCGCTGTCCGAGATCTTTCCCGCCTCACCTGCGAAGACGGGCGCCAGAAGTGTGGACATGTGGCCCACGAGCGCATTTCACGCGCGACTTGCCGCCAATTCACGATGGCAGTTGGACACCCGGGAGAGCGATTGGTTCCGACGCTTCCGATTGGTACTCAATCTGACCTATCTACACCTTACCAAGGCGGGCCTGACGCCTCATCAGCGATTCATGATTTGCACGCTGATCTCAAACAGTGTCGAGGACTTATACGGCGTGAGCGCGCTGAGAATGTTGGAGGGATAATGACCGGTGTCGTTGGGGTCGATCAGATCCAGGTACTTTCTTCCGAATCGCAAGACGGGCATTGGCGGGCGAAGCTTCTCCGCGGCGTCTACCAAGTCACCGGCGAAAATCGCGAGACCTTTCTCGCAAAATGGCCTGCGAAACTCGACCTGGGCGTCATCTCAGACACGAACGAGGCTCTTCTTCGCGATCTCGCAGACGACTGGGTCGACGTTTCGCTGCCAGACTTGGCCGTCTTGTCAGGGGTCAGCACCGAATCAGCACTAATACTGAAGCTGATTCGCGGCGGATGGCTTGAGATCCTCCTGATCGCAGGCGGACAACCTCTGCTTACGATCGTCCCTCGGCGCAGCGTCGCCGACTACCCGCAATTTCATCGTTCACCGAAAAACATGCGCGCATCCAAATTCGCGATTGTGGTTCGCGCTGGGGACGAGGTGAGGCTCGAACTGCCTCATTCGTGGGCCGACGCCGTGATTCACTCGACCAATGTCCTAGATGTCCTTTGGCACGGCATTAGCGCGGAAATTCCCGACAACGGGGGAGCCATCGCCACAGCGCTCAGATGGCTGGAAGCCACCAACGAGGGGGACCCGGAAGGATTCAATGAGCGGCAATGGTCCGCTCATGAGCTGTGGTTCCACGAACGTACGCGCCGCTATGGTCGAGCAAGAAATTTCGGCGGCACATTTTGGGCCAAAGACGAATTCCCTGCCCTTCCCGCACTCCCCAAGCACCGAGTGATCGAGCAGTTTTCACTACCTAGCCCGCCCTTTGCCGACAACAAAATCGGGGGAAGCCTGCATCAGGTTCTCGAGGACCGTCGGTCGTTTCGCGTGCATGACGACGCGAATGCCTTGACCCTCGACCAGCTCGGAGAGTTTCTGTACCGGTCTGTTCGGACGCGACTTTCGCATCGCGTCGACGGCGTGGAGTACCTCAGCCGACCGCACCCATCAGGCGGGTCCGCGTACGAAATTGATACTTTCATTGCGGTTCGCAATGTCGTCGGCCTACGTCCTGGCTTGTACCACTACGACTCGTTCGATCACGGACTGGACAAGATTGACACACCAGACCCTGGTGCCTTGGCAAACCTGATCCGTATCGCTTCCCACTCGTCGACGGTGAAATCCGAGCCGCAGGTAGTGATCTTCTTCGTGGCCCGCGTCGGTCGCATTCTCTGGAAATATGAACAAATGGGGTACGCCGTGATGTTGAAACACGTCGGAGTGGTCATGCAAACGATGTATCTCGTCGCTTCCGACATGGGGCTTGCTCCGTGCGCGATCGGAAGCGGAGACAGTGACCTGTTCTCCGCTGCGACCGGCCTTGACCCTCTGACCGACGTCACTATTGGGGAGTTTCTCCTCGGCTCGCGCTCAGCGACCGAGGAGTTCACGGAGCGCCCAGCATGAGCATCTTCGTTAGATGGCGTCCAGACGCCACGGTTACAGACGACCTAGATGGGGCTCTCATCTCAAACGCGGTCGGCGCGTCTTTTGTTCGCGGGCGTTCAATATTTCCTATTGTCGATTGGTTGGCACAGCAGACAGTCGAACCGCAGCTTTTGAGCGGACTGGTCGCGGCCATGCCTGAAGGACGCGCTGCGGCGTTTGAGGAGTTGGTTCGGACGCTCAAGGGAGCCGGAGCGCTAAACATCGTCAGCGACACAGCGCAACTTGCGCCCTCGGCCGGATCCCGTCTAGAACGCGGTACGGGGCTTCGCCATGTACTTCCTCGGATTATTCTTTTGTCCGAGCCAGAAAACGCGGTGTCCCATTTCCTGGCCCAAACATTCGCGCTCTTTGGAATCGAGGTCACGACGGGCGAAGCACACGCTGACACAGCAGAATTCGGTGGGACCAGCATCCAGATCGATTGGGCACCCACACCGGAAACGCGCATAGTGAGCAACGAAGCCGGTAGCGCTGCGCGGCGCCACTTCCACCACGTCGCACTCATAGGTCATCGACTTTGGTGGCTTCGGCCCGGAACAGACCTACCAGCACCGACAGCCGACGACCTGCTTCACCGCATGGGCGGCGCCGACCGGACGGCAACTGGAATAGATGTGAGCCGATTGCAAGCCGCCGTATACCAGCTCTGCCAATCGATTTTAGTGGCGTCCTTGAGCACGCAGGAACCCGGCATGGCGGCTGTTCGATCTTTTGATTTGCTGACACTTGAGCCCACTGACCGGACACTCGTGCGTCGATCCGGAACTACCGACCCCGAGACCATCGAGCACCATGACCAGGCGATTGCGGAAGTGTCCGACGTTGAATTCTCGCGTAGGGCAGCCTGCATCGCTGATGATGTCATCGGCCCGATCGGAGTCCCGTCAGAATCTGGCTTGGAGCAAGGCCCATTGCAGGTGTCGCGCGTTTTGGTTCGCGACGGTCGGGCAATTCCGACTCGCGCATACGGGTATGGAGCCACGCTCGAGGCGGCACGCGTAGCCGCGGCGCGACTGGCACTCCTAGTACACGGATTCGGTCCTGGCGTCCCGGCTGTGGCATCGCCGAGGACGCCAAGGACGCCAAGAGCCGGAGGCGTCATGCGCAGTGACACCGCACGAGTTTCTTTAGACTGGGTATTTCTCGACGAAGAACTGGGGTCGCGGTTCGGCACCGAGCGGGATTTATCGGAAGTGCCCGCCGGTTTGGCGCACGGGACCAGTTGGATTTCCGCCACAGCAGCAGCTGCTCGTTCTCTGGAGCTAGGCCGAATGCTCCGAACAGCCCAATTGCACGGGCTGCGCACAGAAGCCCGGAGAACTGTCCACGAGGCCTTGTTGCGCACCCTTGACAACCGTCAGGTCGTCACCTGGCATTTGACCAACACACCGTTTCATGTATGTGCTGTTCAAGTGGCGGCAGAACACGCGGTCTACGCAGAAGGGGCGAACGCTGAAGATGCAGAAGACGCCGCTCTGCTGCTCGCCCTTGCGTGGCACCAGTCATCTAAAGGAGACAACCAAGGAATGCGTCCTCAAGGCTGGGCGCTACCGGATGACACGAATGTGGCGCCGCGCCACCCGGACTGGTTCTCCGACGTCTCGTGGGTAAGCCGGTACGGAGAGATCGCTTACTTCACCCTCACCCAAGACCCGGCACTTGCCGAGATCTTCCCCTTTCGTATTGCGGCGGTGTACTTGTGACCACAATCTCGGCTCCTATCCTGGCAGTTGGCCGGTCTTTTCCGCCCTCCAACGCCCTAGAGGCAGCTTTCCTTCGGGCAGGGTTCGACGTACTGGAGTCGGGCATTTACCGGCACCCCGAAAGCTCAGCCTCCGTAGTCGTGGACCGCCCAGCCTCCAAGGCGCCTCGACCCGCTCTCATCGTCACAACGGGCGCTGCACAAACGGTGGTTGGTCCGCTCGTCAACGACGCCCCCGGGTGCTACACCTGCTTCGCAACGCGGCGTCGATTAGCGCGCCCGAACAATGCGGCGAAGGACGCAGACGAGCGCCGTTGGATGGAAAGCGACCAACGGCCACAGCCGTTGCTCGATGTCATTGCGATGCACACGCTGACGACCATCATTAAGCTGGAAATCGACGACTCGACTATCACGCCTTATCAACGGTCCGTCGTTATCTTCGACCATTGGAATCTGACCGCATCTCGCCATCTTTTCCTGATAGACCCTTTGTGCCCCGAATGTTCCGATCTTCCAGAAGACACAGCGGAGGCAGGGACATTGAGCCTCCAAACGCGGATCAAGAGCAGACCCGACCAATACCGTCTCTCTGCCGCAGTCGAGAAGCTCGACCAACTCCGCTCTACATACGTTGATAGTGAGACCGGACTCATCCACGCGGTCCGTAGGGACAACCAAGGCGGTCTAGCAATTTCCGCCGCGCTGATGAAACTCCGCCGACACGACTGGGTCGAGCCGGGATTTGGCCGAAGCATGAACTACGACGAAAGTGAAGCCACCGCGATTCTGGAAGCCCTGGAGAGGTACGGCGGCGTCCAGCCCGGAGCACGGCGTACCGCAATTGTCGGCTCATATGACGCGCTCCAACCAGACGCTGTCGACCCTCGACTATTCGGCGTTCACCCAGAGGACACATATACGTCAGGTGCGTACCCCTACCGACGTTTTCAACGCGACCTGGAGTGCGCGTGGGTATGGGCATTTTCATTCGCTGCCAACGGCCCCGTTTTGGTGCCAGAGTCGACCGCCTATTACTACGTCGCCCACGACTCCCAGCAGCTGCCGTTCACATCAGAGGTATCGAACGGCTGTGCGCTGGGAGGCTCGATTGAAGAAGCGATATTGTTCGGCTTGCTCGAGGTCGTGGAGCGCGACGCCTTTCTACTGACCTGGTACGCACAGCTACCCATTCCGGAACTCGACCTCACGTCCGCCGCTGACCAGTCATTGCGGATACAAGCATCGTTGCTCGAACAGGAAACCGGCTACATCATTCGACTATTCGATCAGACGACTGAGAACGGCATCCCAACGGTTTGGGCGATGGCCGAAGACGCCAGATCGAGCTTGACCGACACCGTCCGTCCCGCTCGGGTGTGCGCCGCTGGTGCCCACCTGAACTTAGAGAGGGCAGCGCTCAGCGCAATCAGTGAACTCGGCCCCTTCCTCAAAGATTTCATCAGCCGTTTTCCGACGAACGCCGAGCGAGCATTGGCGATGGCACGGGATTCAACACTTGTCCGCAACATGGAAGACCACGCGACGGTTTACGGCTCAGCAGAAGCTTCGTCTCGGTTTGCCTTCTTGTCTGAATCCCAGATGTCCTCCTTTTCAGAGCGCTCAAAGCTCCACGTCGAAATTGCGAGTTCCGATTTGCGCGACGACGTCTACGACTTTGTGGAACGCCTAGACCGATGCGGGCAAGATGTGATCGTCGTCGACCAAACAACAGACGAGCATCGTGCTGCTGGACTCAGCTGCGTAAAAGTTTTGGTGACAGGGTCGCTTACGATGACATTCGGGCACGCGCTCCGTAGGACAGAAAACATCGATCGGCTGCTGTCGGTCCCGGCTCTCCTCGGGTACCGCGAGAAACCTCTGGACCAAGCGGACATCAATCCGTTCCCGCACCCATTCCCGTGAGGCACACATGCGTTTCCTCGTAATAGCCGAATGGGACCTCGTGAGCTCTGGAGCAACAATCGACGACCTGCGCGAATGGGTCCAATCCTCCGCCGCCGAGAAGTACCGCTCCCTAAGCGGCGTAATCGTGAAGACGTGGTACTCGAATCCGCATTTGAACACGTGGGGAGCGGTGTATTTGGTAAACGACCCACATGCCCTTGATGCAGATCGTCTGCCACGCGGGATGGATGGCAAAACGGGGCCGGTCGGAGCCCCTCCCAGCCGCGTCAGCTGGCATCAGGTGGAGATGCACGTCGAGGGCCCCGAATACCCCGCCCGCTTCGCTGATGATTGACCGAAAAAACGTGCTGTTCACGACTGCTATTAGGCCGACGTCAGATCGGAACGAGCGATCCGCTGGGAGAGGCAATCCTCTGGCGTCCCGTCAACAAACTGTAATATCACTCGCCGAAACCTGGGCGAATATCGAGCGGCTCACGTGCCACACCAACCGCGCTATGACCTCGCGCCAAACGAAAGTAGTTCGGAATGACTGATCAGCTGACAGCGACGGCGATAGACAACTTCGATGCAAAAGCGGGGCCACCGAAGACTTCGCTGAAAGACTTCTGGCCCCATTTGCGAGACCACCGGTTCGCGATCGTCATCGTGGCCGTCGTGTCCCTGGCGGCGACTGTGCTAACAGTTGCTCAACCGCTGGTGGTGCGTGGCATGATCGACGCCGTGGGAGCGTCGGAGGCTCTCGGCCCCTGGGTCGCCGTGTTGGTCGGGGTTACGCTCGGCGAGGCACTCTTACGCGGCTTGCAGTCATTCGCCCTCCAGCGCACCGGCGAAGCGGTGATCCTGGGGTTACGCAAATCGCTGATCGCGCGAATTCTACGTCTTCCAATGCATCAGTACGACCATCGCCCTAAAGGTGACTTCATCAGCCGAATGGGTGCCGACACCGGCGTAGTTCGATCCATTGTCACCTCTGGACTCTTCGATTTTATCTCCGCGATTCTGATGTTTCTTGCCGCGGTTGTTCTGATGGTCATGCTCGACCCCTTTTTGTTCGCAATCACCGTCGGGTCCGTCATCGTCGGTGCAGTCGGAGTGACCTTCGTCGGCAAAGCTATTCGCGTAATCAGCCAGCGCACTCAAGAGGAAGTCTCCGCGATGACGTCACTCGTCGAGAGGGCGCTAGCGTCCATCCGCCTCATCCGTGCAAGTGATGCGACCGCCCACGAGGAAAAGCGTGTTGGTGCGGCGGCCGCCCGAGCTTATGACGCAGGTGTGGCTATGGCTCGGCTTCAGGCAACCGTTCAGCCATTGATGTCTATCTGTATACAAGGCGCATTTATCGTCGTGTTGGCCCTCGGTGGAATTCGAGTAGCTGGCGGGCAGATGTCAATCGGCGAGCTGATGGCCTTCATCTTGTACCTCTTCCTTCTTGTGATGCCCGTCACTCAGGCGATGGGAGCCTTCACCCAGATCCAGGCCGGCCTAGCTGCGTTTGACCGTATTGCTGAAATAATCGCCCTGCCGATAGAGGAAGATCCAGCGGGTATCCCGCTTCGACACCAGCATCAGACCGCAGGGGCGCCGCTGCTTGCGTTCGATAATGTGAGCTTTGGATATTCAGCTGCGCACCCGACTCTTGACGACGTGACTTTCCGAATCGCGCCGGGATCTCGGGTAGCGATTGTTGGCCCGTCCGGTGCCGGCAAGTCAACGCTCTTGGCGCTTATTGAACGGTTCTACATCCCCGACAGTGGTGCAATCACCTACCAGGGGTGCAACGTTCGAGAGCTGGGGATGTCGGACTACCGAAACAGCATCGGGTATCTCGAGCAGAATGCACCTGCCTTGGGCGGAACAATTGGCGACAACCTACGTCTCGGCAAACGAGACGCAACGGCCGCTGAGATGGAAGCTGTGCTTGCTCAGGTGCAATTGACTGAGGTCGTCGCACGATCCGCCCTGGGTCTGGAAACGCAGGTAGGAGATTCGGGGGGTCTCCTATCAGGTGGCGAGAGACAGCGGTTGTCGTGGGCGAGGGTGCTCCTCGGCCAGCAACGCGTATTGCTTTTTGACGAGCCGACCTCCAGCGTCGACTCGACCACGGAGAAAGCGCTTCTCAGTGCGTTGGAGGGCGTGTCTTCAGAACGCACTCTGATCGTGGTAGCCCACCGCCTGAGCACTGTAGTCGCATCTGATCAGATCATTGTGCTGAAGGATGGGCGGGTTGACGCGATCGGAACGCACGGCGAACTCCTTGCTAACAGTGCGCTCTATGCAGACCTGGCGAGAAACCAACTGCTGACCTAACTGCGCGACCCTCGGACCCAAATGTTCGACCAAGCGCTGGAGACGACACACGACGCAGGGCGTCAGCAACAGCAAAGGTAAGATTCGAATTACCATTTCCTTTCCGACAGTTCCAATACCCCTCTCTGTCAACCTTGAATAGGGCACCGGGATCGTCCCGAATAGTGTCGTAGAAGGCGGCGAAGGAGTTCCCTTTACGAACGCCGTAATGGCAGGAGCCAGCTCGACCGGGCAGGCTGCAGAGATGGAAGATGTTCCCGATCCCCAAGTTCGCGAGCGCCCTCGGCGGCGCCGGCCGGCCTGCGCGTGCCCCGCCGTCGGCTCATCCGCCTCAACGAGCACAAGTCATCGTTACTCATTGAGCGTTTCGATAGAGTCGGCGCTGGCGCTGATCAATCGCGCGTGGGTTATATGTCTGCGATGACGGCGATGGGACTCGGGCCGCAGAGTTCTGCGAGCTACGAGGACTTCGCCGACACGATCGACCAGGTCACGCTCTCGGCGTCTGCTGGCGACCTGCGCGAGATGTTCGGCCGCGTGGCGTTCACTGTGCTCGTGAACAACGTCGACGATCACTGGAAGAGCCAAGGATTTACGCGCGAGCGCGGCGCTTGGCGGCTTAGCCCACTCTTCGAAGTGAACCCGACCCGCGCGGGAAGCCGAGTGCGCCCACGCCGGATCCATAACCGTGATGACCCAACGCACCGCGACCTTCGGCTTCTGATCGAGGGTCGGGATGCGTACCGTCTCACGAAGAGTGACGCCGCAGATGCGCTCTCCCGCGTGACACGTGCTGTCAGCGCCTGGCGCGAGACCACGCAGAAGCACGGCATCAAGGCCACTGAGATCGAGCACATGGCCTTATCCTTCAACGAGTCTCAGTTCGAGCACGCCATACGGTTCGTGGACGAGCGCACGGCCTCCTGATAAACAGGATAAAGAAACAAAAACACAGTAAACGGGGGACGTCGTGTTAATAGCGTTAATACAAATTAATAGAGATTCATAAGCCAGTCCCGGTGGTGCAGCTGGATTCGCGGCTTACGGAGGGTTGCCGCCGGATTCTGATAAAGATATCACCGCACGCGGCGGCTGATAACTTTATCAACCAGTGCAAGTGACACAATGACTGCCATAGATGACACGCGCGTAGAGACTCTGCTCCCGGCCGACACTTTTCCTGGCACCGGCATCCTGCTCGCCCTCGACGTCGACGGCGTACTGAACTCCATCGACGTCGACCTGTGGGAGAGAAATCGCAGGAACGGGCAATCCTACGAGAAGGCGATGCCGCCCGTTGCTAATGGAATCGAACGTCGTCACGTGCGTACTGCTCACGGTCACAAGTACTGGGTCGACATCGATCCCGCGGTTGTCCAGGCACTCGACACGTTCGTCCAAACCAACAACGTCGAGCTCGGTTGGCTCACATCTTGGGGTCCAAACGTACGAGCTTTCATCGAGCAAACACTCGACGGAAAGCTATCAGGCGGCTTCGTGTTGGGCAGCAGGCCGCCGCGATACCGCGGAGCTGTGCTGGCCGAGTGGAAACGAACCGCCTTACGTGCACTAGTCGAGACCGCCGGGCAGCCCTGGATCTGGGCGGACGACGAGGAGATTGCGATTGGTCGCACTTCGCCGAACTTTGGCGACGACCTGATCTTCACTGTGTCACACATGATGCTCGAGCCGGCGCCCACCGTTGGGCTGACTGTGGACGACGTCGCAGCAATGGAGCGATTTGCCACGTCACTCGACGTCGGTGTAGGCAAGCGCGGAGCGTGCGAGCTTGGCACGACATCGGCCGAGATCCACGCACTCTTCGGTGACCGTCTGCCCACGTTTCAGGCTTGGATGCGCGGGCAGACCATGGGTGTGTGTCCAGAGCACGGTGTGGTCGTTTACCGTGCTGATCTAGAGAGTTTCCTCACCGGACGACGTCCTGGCTTCGACTAATGACGTTCATAATCGCCACGCCCACCACCACGGTCGCGCTAGAAAATCAGCGACGCCACTAACCCAAGGCGGACCGCTGGATCGAGGCTAAGACCTCCGCGGGAACCATGTAAAGAGATTTCGATGCAATTCGATGCCTGGCCTCGCACTGACGTCAGCAGACGCGGACGGCGAGAGACCGTGAACTGCTCATGACGGAATTTACAAACCCGTAACATGCCCGGTTTTTCGGTCCCACGCGCAGCCCCTAACTTTGAGAGCAACGTGAATTGCAGAAATGCATTTCTGCCAATTGGATTGCATTCGAATGTCGAGGAGATGGATAATGAGCCGCATGAGGTTAATGAAGACCAATCAAGAGCTGACTCCGCTGCAGTCGACCATCTACCGGATCGTCACCGAATCGGCCGAGGGCGTCATCGATGTCAGTCGTCGAATCCATGCTTTGGCTGAGATGTCATTCGATGAGGTTGAGTCGGCTGAGCTGCTCGCTGCGTTCCTCGAGAGCGAGGGGATGGTCGTCACGCGTACTCTCGGCGGCCTGCCGACGGCGTTCGTCGGCGCGAAGGGGTCGGGACGGCTCACGGTTGGCGTGTTCCTCGAATACGACGCACTTCCCGAAGTGGGACATGCTTGCGGGCACAACCTGATTGCCGGCGCAGGACTCGCGGCGACACTCGGTCTGCTGCCGCTCCTGGACGAACTCGACATCACTCTCAAGGTCTTCGGCGCCCCAGCGGAGGAGCACGGAGGAGGAAAGGCGCTCCTCCTTGAATCAGGAGTGTTCGCCGACGTCGCGCTTGCGTTGATGGTGCACCCGTTTCCGGAGGGCATGAGCTTCAACCCTGCCGGGACGTCCAGCCAGGTCGTTGGACGGTTCCGCGCCATCTTCACCGGGACCGCCTCCCATGCCGCAGCTGCCCCTCACCTCGCCGTCAACGCTGCGGATGCCGCCGTAGTCACCCAGGTGGCCGTCGGGCTTCTCCGCCAGCAACTCCCGGATGATCACCGTGTCGCCCTCTACGTTGCCGAGGCCGGATCCGTCACGAATATCATCCCTGAGCTCGCGGTCGTGAACTTCGAAGCCCGCGCCTTCTCCCGCAGCGATTTCGACATCCTCCTCGAGAAAGTGAACCGCTGCTTCGAGGCGGGTGCGCTGGCGACGGGAGCGGCGCTGTCCATTGAAGCAATCGGCCCGGTCTACGATGCCCTTCTCCAGGACGAGGACCTTTGCTCGCACTGGAGCGCCGCAATAGCGATCTTCGGCCACGACGTGAGCCGCGCCGCCGGACTCACCGGAGGATCCACCGACATGGGAAATGTCTCGCAGGTCATTCCCTCGATCCACCCATGGATTGGGATACCCGGGGTGGCCAGCCCCGTGCACTCCCACGATTTCGCCGCCGGCGCCAATACGGACGCGGCATACGACGTGATGCTGCAAGCCGGCGTCGGCATGGCCTGGACGGTCGCCAGCGTGGCGTCGTCCCCCGAATCCCACCAGCACTACACGACCGCTGCCGCGCGCCGTGCCCACCACTAAAAAGGACACGACTATGACCATCACCACAGACGCGAAAGTGAAGCTCATCGTCGGACTGCGTGAGATCTGGCCGGTCGCTGCCGCTGCATTTGTCGTCGCCCTCGTCGCCCAACTCATCGGCGCCCACACCCTCGACCTCGGCCCAGCAGCCATCGTCTTCTTCCCCATGGTCTGGGGACTACTCATCGGCGCCGGGATCTCCTTCCAGCGCATCAAGCGGGTGAGTCTGGACTTCCAGAGGATCGCCAACGCATTCGTTGGAATCGCCGTCCTGTTCCTGGTCGCCCGGCTCGCCTTCAACATCGGCCCCAATATCCCCACCCTGCTGCAGGCGGGCCCCGCACTTCTGCTGCAGGAAGTCGGCCACTTACTCGGCACAGTTGCCCTTGCCCTGCCTCTTGCCGTACTACTGCGCATGGGCAAAGCGACTATCGGTGCCACCTTCTCCCTGGATCGTGAGCCTGCGTTTGCAATGGTCAGCGAGAAGTATGGACCCGACTCCGACCAGTACCGGGGCGTGCTCGCGATGTACGTATTCGGCACCCTCTTTGGCGCCATCTACATCACGCTCCTCACCTCGCTCGTCGCATCGGCGAACATCTTCGACCCCCTGGCCTTGGCGATGGGCGCCGGCGTCGGATCCGGGTCGATGATGGCTGCCTCCACCGCGAGCATTATCGGCGCCTACCCCGGCCAGGAAGAATCCATCCTTGCCATCGCCGCCGTCTCCAACCTCATCACCACCGTTCTCGGCGTCTACGTAGGCATCTACATAGCTCTCCCGCTCGCCGACCGCTTCTACACGTTCCTCACCCGACGCCAGAAGGTCGCGGCCGTCGCCGCTTCTGCCGTCTCGGCCGAGACCGAAGAATCCAACCGCGTCTTCCGCGAGCAGGTCAACGAATCCGCCGCGCCCGTCTACATTCGCCCCTGGGTCTCCATCCCGATCATGGCCATCGTAGGAATCGGAACGGCCTCCGTTTTCGCCGGGGGAGTGAACGTGAATATCGTGGGCGGCTACGCGGTACTGATCGCACTCCTTCTCCTCGGCCAGTTCCTTGCCAAGGTCAGCCGGAAGATCTCCGCAATCGTCTGGGTAACAACCATCGGGGCGCTCGTCTCCAGCCCCTACTCGCCGATCGCCGCGCCCCTCGTGGTCCTCGTCACTTCAATCGACTTCCTGTCGATCGGATGCGTGGCACTCACGTTTGCCGGACTGAGCCTCGGCAAGGACCTCGCGCTCCTGAAGACCGTGGGATGGAAGATCATCCCCGTCGGCCTCGTCGCCATCACCGCCTCGTTCGTCTTCTCCGCAGTCATCGCCGAATTCGCGCTGGGATTCTGGTAATAGCCGATTCTGAGGCGGATTCCCACAAGATCTGCGTCAGCAATCCGCATTGCATGCATCACACAATGCAATTATTATTGCAATAACGAAACGGGATGGCACATGACTGATCCGCTAACTCTCTGGCTCGACGATTTAGAGCCCGCCGGGGGACACACCCCGTCCCACCGACGCGTTGCCGAAGTCGTCCTAAAGAACCAGCAGCTCGCCTCGTACTCCGAAATCGCCGAGATCTCCGAACGAGCGGGAGTCAATCCCAGCACTGTGGTTCGTTTTGCTCAAGCTCTGGGCTTCAAAGGCTGGCCGGAACTGCAGCAGGAGCTGCGTGTCCGCTATCTGGCGACGCTGACCTCCGAAGAGACCCTCCGCGCGCACCCGTCGTCCACACTGCCGAGCGCCGTCCACGACGCCATCCACCAGGACATCGCCAACCTCCAACAAACGATCGACTCCATCGAGATCACCGACAGCGAAGCAGCCATCGAAGCGCTCGCCTCCGCCGGTCGTATCCTAGTCGTCGGTATGGGGTCGTTCAGCGCCCCAGCATCCGTTCTTGCCCACCTGGGTTCAGTGATGGGGTACCCCATCTCATTCGAGGGGCGCGGCGGACCCCACCTCGCCACGGCCATGACGACGCTGACCGCAGACGACGTCCTCGTCGTCTGCAACGTCTGGCGCCCCATCAGAGACGTCCTCGCCGCTGCCGAAGCTGCCAAACATACCGGCACGACGGTCATCGCCATCACCGACATGCGGCGCGGGAAACTCGCCGCCGCCGCCGACTTGCCCCTCATCGTTCCCAGCGAAGGTGTCTCCTTTCTCCAGTCCGCGACCGCCGCGACATCGGTGGTCTACGGGCTGCTCTCGGGCATGGAAGCTGCGCGCCCCGAGCGAAGCCGCGCAGCACTGCGCCGAACGCAGGAACTGTGGCAGCAGCTCGGCACCTTCAACGACTGACCTACCGACACAACATACAGAAAGGGACTCCCATGAGCATCACACTCCCCACCGATCGACGTATCGGCATCATTGGCCTCGGATCCATGGGCGGAGCCATGGCCACGTCCTTCGTCGGCCAAGGCTGGACTGTGCTCGGCTTCGACCCCTCCGAAGCCGCTCGGACTACCGCGGTCGCCGCCGGAATCACTCTCGTCGACACCGTCGACGCCCTCGCCGGCATCCCCTACATCGTCATGTCGCTCCCGTCAGCGAAAA
Organism: Cryobacterium sp. N21; assembly: GCF_002929575.1. Classification (NCBI taxonomy): domain Bacteria; kingdom Bacillati; phylum Actinomycetota; class Actinomycetes; order Micrococcales; family Microbacteriaceae; genus Cryobacterium; species Cryobacterium sp. N21. The sequence goes on from NZ_PJJQ01000026.1 coordinate 46,946, forward strand.
TCGTCGAAGGCACCGTTCCCGCATTGTTAACCGCACCGGGCACGATCGCGATCATCGACACCACCACCTCCGAACCGAAGACCAGCCAGAAGATGTCCGCCCTCGCCGTCGAGAGCGGAGCACAATTCGTCGACGCGCCCGTCTCCGGCGGAAACACCGGCGCTGCCACCGGCACCCTCGCCTCCTTCGTCGGCGGCTCCGACGACGCCATCTCTGCTGCCCAGCCCGTCCTCGCCGGACTGACCGGCGGGAAATGGAAGCATGTCGGACCCGCCGGCGCCGGAAACGTCGTGAAACTGCTCAACAACATGCTCGTCTCCACCAACCTCCTCGCAGTAGCCGAAGCGATGGACGTCGCCGCCGCCTACGGCATCAACCTCGACTCCGCCGTCGCCGCCCTGAACACCGCCACCGGCGCGTCCACGGTCAGCACGAAGATGTACCCGGAGCAGATCCTCAACGGCAACTTCAGCTCCGGATTCTCCCTCGGCCTCATGTCCCGCGACGTCGCCCTCGCGTACGCCGTCGCCTTACAAGGCGGTGCCACACCCCGCGTGTTCGCCCAGACCAACGAGGCATGGCAGCAAGCTCTTGTCTCACTCGGCCCTGCCGCCGACTTCACCTCCGCCACCACCACCTTCACCACCGCCACCGACGCCCTTACCCCGGCAGCGGCAGCCACGACGCAGAAAGACTCCTGACCATGACAACCATCCTCGAATCCGTCCGCGGCAGCTCGACCCACCCCGCCGAACGGGCCCGAACTCTCATCGCGGAGACCTTTGCCGACGGGATAGGCGTCTACGCCAACGGCCGCGTCCACGTCGGCAGCGGCGACCCCATCGAGCTCATCGACGCCGCCACCGGCGAGAGCGTCCTCAGCTACCCCGACCCCGGCACGGCTGGCGCCGACATCGTCCTCGACGCTGCCACGCAGGGAGCGAAAATCTGGGGAGTCATGAACCCGTTCGACCGGGCCGAGATCCTCCGCGCCGTCGCGAAGAACATTTCCGACCACCAAGAAGAACTCGCCATCCTGGAGACCGTCACCACCGGCAAGCCATTGCGCGATGCACGCGTCGAAGCCGGACGCGTGGCGCAGATGTTCGGCTACTACGCCGGATGGGCAGATAAGGTCACCGGCCAGACGATTCCCGTCCCCGGTGACTGGCTCACCTATACACAGCGCGTCCCGTGGGGGGTTGTCGTCGCCGTCACCCCGTGGAACGCTCCGCTGAATACCGCCGGATGGAATTCGGCAGCCCCGCTGGCTGCAGGTAACGCCGTCATTATCAAGCCGAGCGAGTTCACGCCCCTCAGCACTATCCGTCTCGCCCAGCTCGCCGAAGAGGCAGGGCTCCCGGCCGGTGTATTCTCGGTGGCCGTCGGAATGGGGACCACTATCGGAGCGCAGCTCTCGACGGACCGCCGCGTCGGCAAGCTCAGCTTCATCGGCTCCGTCCCCGTGGGCCGTATCGTCGCCCGCGCGGCCGCCGGCGCAGGAATCCCCGTTGTGCTAGAGCTCGGAGGCAAGAGCGCGAACATCGTCTTCGCCGACGCCGACCTCGACCAGGCCGCCATGGGCGCGGTCAACGCGATCTTCGCCGGAGCGGGCCAGTCCTGCGTCGCGGGATCCCGTCTCCTCGTCGAACGCAGCATTCACGACGAGTTCGTGGCAAAGGTCGTCGACCACGTCAACAACCTGCGTTTAGGCGACCCGCTGGATCCGACCACCGAGGTCGGACCGATCATCTCCCGCCGTCAGGTCGAGACCATCCGCGGCCTCATCGGCAGCGGCCAAGAAGACGGAGCAACCCGCCTCACCGGCACGTCCGCGCCGGCCGGACTCCTTAACGGCATCTTCGCCGCGGGAAACTGGGTCATTCCTACCGTCCTCGACGGCGTCGAACCCGACCACCGCCTTGAGACGACGGAGGTATTCGGACCAGTACTTGGAGTCAGTACTTTTGACTCCGAAGAGGAGGCCGTCTCCCGCGCGAACGCGACCAACTTCGGCCTCGCCGGCGCTGTATGGACCTCGGATGTTGCCCGCGCACACCGTGTCGCCGCCGCGGTGAAATCAGGGACCTTTTGGATAAACTCGTATAAGACCATTCATGTCGCCGTCCCCTTTGGCGGTTTTGGAGACTCCGGGCACGGGCGCTCCTCGGGCCCCGGGGTGATCGATGAGTACACCCAACTGAAGGCCGTGTGGGTACCGACTGCAACACCTTCCGCGCCGTTTCCTTCGATGCAGCGATAGAAATTTGCTTGGTGGGGCGACGGGCCACACTCGGCGCCCCACTTCCCTTGGCTGATTAGAGACTGAGAACCCGCTATGACCGTCAGCGTCTTCGATATGTTCAACTACTACTCAGTCCCCAAGCACTCCGGCGGTGTCACCTGGTGACAGAACTTCCCAACGCCACCGTCAGGGCCACGATCGAGATCAGTCTGAGCGTCTTCGGTTTCAAGTACAAATCTCGGGCTCGCCGGAGGCGTCTAACTCGGAATAGGCGCACTCTTACTTCGAGTTAACGCGATAACTCGAAATAAGCGCTTCTCAACCGCAAGCGGAATCGTGCACCGACGTGATGGCCGAGATGGCTGAGCTTGTGCGCCGAATCGAGTGAGACGTGCTGCTTTGAAGCAATACCCTGGTTTCGACTAGCGTTCAGATTCCCGGTAGCCCGGATTTCGCAGATATGCCCCAGTGTGGTGGCCGTCCGCTGGGTCGGGGCGAGTCGACGGCAGGCTTTTCAATGCCGCGAGCGATTTCATAGTGCTCCCGGTCGGAATAAAGACGTGTACCCACTCGTCGGACTCAGCAACGATCGCAACCAGCTGCCGGCCGAATAGCCCTACCGTGACGAGCTCTAGGCCTTCGTCTGCTCGTGCGCGAACCCACTGCTCGTAATCAGCGTAGATGACGCTGAAAAGTACGATGGTCGGGAAATGCGGAGCGTGGGTCAGCCAGAACTCACGGACGCTATCGTCAATGTGTATTTTGATGCCCCATGGCAGATGCGACTTCGGAGCGGTCACACCTTTTCGCAGAGCCTGGAGACTTGGCGTGACGCGCGTGGCTTCAACATCCTCGCCATCCCGACAGCACGGTATCAGGCTGACGGTATCGGACTGGATGGTGTAGCGGAACATTGTGGTCAAAAGTCCGGAATGCCTGATTGCCATCATGCTGCGCTGAGTTCGCAGGTCGATAGACGCTGCGATGATCGTGAGGACCTGGGATTGGTTGATCACCACGGGTAGAGGGTGCCCAAATCGCTCGCAGAAAGCAAATTCCAAGTCGATGCCGTACTCACCTCGAGCGGCGATGGTAATAATTTCGGTACTGTCGAGTTGCTGGACCCAGAACAGGTAGTCGGTCACCTGGCCAACGATCTCGAGGGTAGTCCCATCCACCTTCAGTTCAATGATATGGATTCTGCCTGTTGCATCGATCGCCAGAAGATCGATGCGGCGCTTGGAAGTCGTCTGCACCTGTTTGCCGATAATCAGCAGATCCGCGCCCAGTATCGACGGATGGGCCCGGAGGTAGTCCTCTAACTCCGCCTCGAGCCGGAACGCGCGCAGCTCGGTCACTACGAATCGTGAGGCACGGGCCTTCGCTCTCTGAGCGCGGCCGAAGTCCTTGGACGCCGGTCCCTCAGACAACGAGCATGAATCGCGTGTGAACCAGATCCAACCCCTGCGGCGCCAGTGAATCGCGACGATCTGATTGAAGAAGTATTTTTGCTTTCGTGGGGCCGTCGCCCCGGCTTCATTTTGGGACAGGAGCTTATTGAAGAGTCTCGAAAACGATGGACGAGCTTTCGTGGTCTTCCGCACGTGTCGGATGTACAGGCCCGCGCCCCGCGCCCATTCGTCGGAGGTGTCCTCGCCCGTCAGTTCCAAGAACAACGGCATCAGATCGATCGGGATTTGGCGCGGTTCGGCGCGAACGATGTCCCGTGTCCGACCAGTCACGGTTGGCTGCTGACTCGTCTCATCTACGCGATCTACCCGGAATGGATACCGCCAGCCTGATTCATTCATCCGTTCCTCACCCTCTCTACTTACGGATCTTGTAGCGCCCCATCAGGTGTCGGTGCCAAGTGCTCAACGCCAATCCGAAGCTTCCACGATCTCAATGACGTCGTGGACGTCGCCGCCGTCTCGGAGCCACTGAGCGGGGGTCTTGCACCCCTCGGCGACGAGGCGTGACTGCGGCGTCGCCATGAAGCCAGCAATGCTGTGCCAATCCCCTCTCGGCGTGACGACCTCGATTATGTCGGTGAGCCCGGGAATGAGCTTGTTGGGATCTCCGACAATGAACTGCCATAAAGGAAATCGGAGCCGGCCTGATACTTCGACCGCATAGAGGTACGCGTCAGTGACAGCTGTCTGAACGGCTTTTTCGTCCCAACCCAGAAACCCACTGACGTTCTCGAGCGACATGGTTGCGAAAAGGTCCAGCAGCCACCCCTGCGTTTCACCAAGCTGCAAATATCCCCTGTCGACGGATGCCGAAGTCTCGGCCCACGCTTCAGCGGTGAATCCACCTGACTCGATCAGGAAGCGAACTTCGTTATCGGTCGGCCGCTCGCGCGAGATTGGCCTCATTGCCGTGAGCATGTCGGTTAGCGCTTGAAGGAAATAGTCAGAATCGTTGGCCAGGTAGGCCACGGCTTCCGCGAGTCGCCAAACAGCTGCGTCCGAGACGGGCTGGTAGATGCGCCCCTCGGCATCATTTGGGGTGGGCGCGGGAGGGGTCATGAACAGCAGACTAGAGGCATTCAAACGACGTCGCCAGCGGGCCGATTGCCCCCACACGAGAGTCTCTGCCTCGGTATGGTGCACGTTCTCTCGGATACCAGTCGAACTCGGCTACTGCACGCCGCCGGCGCTTGGTGGAACTTCTTCTAGGATCCGGCCAAGAACCTTCAGCTGGTGAGGCGTCAGGTCGTCCATGCTGAGCTTCTCAACTGAGATCGCCCACCACACGGTGCTCGTCATTGGGCAGCTTGGGCAGGTGCGCGGCGAGATTACGCCGAAGGTTCCCATTCTGGGAGGAAAATCCCACCCGGCATCAAAAGCGTCTTGGGTGCTGAGCACCTCTTCACGGCCGCACGTCTCGCACCAGTGCACGAATGGATCGGTAGGGGAGTTGGTCGTGCAGTCAGCGCTCATGACGCCGACTATATCCGTGCATCACCACTGCTGAGCTGCTGCTGACGCCCCTTTCGGGCTCCGGCGGCCGTCCGTCGTTGCCTGCAGTCTCAAAGCACGTGCTCCTGTTTACTAGGCTTCGTGACCGCCTCAATGTCGTCGAACCACTCGGGATGCTCCAGCCGCCGCTTACGTTGCTCGGGCGTCATAGCCTGGTTGGCAGCGTGTTGCTCGGGCGACACAGCCGGCAGACCGAGGCGCCGGTTGCGGTCGTTGACCGTACGCAGCTTCTCGGCAGCCTGCTTGACTTCCTGAGGCGTCGAGACGACCTCGGCGGCGTCGGGGTCAATCGTTGCCGTTGGGGCAAGCTGAACGTCTTCCCGCGCCTCGTTTGCCTCAGGCAGAGCGGGGAGCGACACAACGTCGGGAATAGGCGCAGCTGCCCGCTGTTCGGGCTGCGTGGAGGTAGCGTCCGATATCTCCACGTTTGTAGAGGTGGCTTTCGCTGAATTGTATTCAGCGATCGTCTGCTGTGTCTTGACGTTCGCTTCTTCGTGGACCGCAGCTAGCGCGGCCCTCAACCGTTCGTTCATGGTTAGGCCCTGCTGGGCCGGTCGATTTAGTGGCTTAGTGAGCGTCATCTGCACTGGCGCGGCAGCAACAGGAATGGCTACCGCCTGCTGAGCTGCGCTGTTGCGCGCCAGCGCCAGATCCACCGCATCCATCTCAAAGCCAGTACCGAGCGACGAACAGCGTCGGCGGTCGCTTGCTGCGGCTTCAGCGCGCGTGCCGTCGGGCTGCTCTCGCAGCATGCCGTAAGAAATGCCGCGGCCCTTCTTTCCACGCTGCTGGATGTGAACTCCGTGCGCGCGGCCCGCGGCGACAAAGCTGGCCCAGCCTATAGCCGCTGGATCTGCAAGCGTCTGCTCGATGAGGTTCTTGAGAACTGTCGAGCTGAACGGCTCTGCTTTGTGCGCTGCCCCGAACTCGTCGGCGATGTCGCTGTCTGCTTCCCACATGATGTATCGCTGGAACTCGCGAAGCTCACTTCGCTGCGTCGAGTTGCCCCTGCGGAGCCCGCTCGGCTCACCCCGCTCTTGGCGCTCAGAGGCGTCAGAGAACGCCTTCTTGAGATCGGCGCGTTGCTCGAACCCTTCGGCTTCGAGGACGCGCTCGTGGGCTTCGACGAGACGGGAATGCATGACAATGCTGCTGTCGAGGCTCCGGCCTGTTTTGGTATCGACGCTGTTTACGACGATGTGATTGTGCACGCAGCCTGTCTTGCCGTCGCGCTGCGTGACGATGAGCACCTGCCGACCAGGGAAACGGTCCACAGCCAGCGCGCGGCCCAATTTTTGCGCCGTCATCCAAGAGTCAGGATCATCTGGATCGAGCTCATCCTTCGCGAAGCTTTCGATCACGTGGTACGCCTGCACAAACGCGCCAGGCTTGTCCTTGCCCCACTTCTTTCTGACGTCTCGCATCTGCTGCTTCGCGACCGAGACAAGCAATCCGCCGACGCCCGACGCCATCACGTAGCGCTCTCCCTTTTGGTCGGGCTTGTCGTCGAGGGCATAACTTATGAGCGCATGACCTGAGCGCGATGCACTCGCTACTACAACTGGCATGGCTACACCGCTCCGCGCGGTGGAAGACCTTGCGCGACAAGGTGCGCGATGCGCCGTTCGATCTCGTCTGGCATTGCCTTCATCTCAGCAACGCCCTCGAGTGCGTTCGAGACTTCGTCGGCCGTCACCTGATCATTCATGTTGAGCCTTTTCGCGATTTGATTCACGTTCCCAGAAATGTGCGAAAGGAAATTCCTGATTGGACCCAGCTCATAGCCGAGCCGGTCGGACATGCTGGCAAGATTAGGTCCCGGCGATACGCCGTTACGCTCCATCACGAGCGCTTGCGCTTCAATCTCGGCGGTGCCGATCTTGTTCGTAATGAGCAGGCGCAGTGCTTCGCTGAAGGTGACATCTGCGATGTCCCGACCGCTGGACCGGGCCAAAGCCCGACGCACGTTTTCGACAGCTCGTTCCTCACTGTCACTGAACCGCAGTGTGCGCCGCTTCGCGAAGTTGACGGCCTTCTTCCTCGTCCGCTTCGGCATCGCTCCGCTTGCCTCATCGGTCCTCGTCATCAGTCCGCCCCCTCCGCTCGGTACTTCTTGTAGTCCGGTCCTGTATCTCCCACGCTCCGCGAGGGTGGTACCAGCCTACAAGAAGTACGGCAAGCAGTTTATCCGTCAGACATATCGCTCCGCTCATATCTTTGGATAACTCCTTGCTCAGGGGGCTGCGCCCCCCGAGACCCCCTGTCACCGCGCGCATCCACCCCTGGTCGGGGCCGGCAAGCGCACCCCGTGCGATGGCCGTGTGGTGGGCTTCACTGTTGTGAAATCGGCCCTCAGCGATGCTGCAACCGCTGCGCAGGTCGAACGCCTGAGCAGCGAATTGACCAGACCCTGGAGGCGTTCAGGGTCTGTGCGAGCACGGAGCTGTCATCGGGTCGACGTGTCCGCGGCCTTGTCTCAATGGTCATCTTCAACGTCGTGAGCACAGATGTACCCGCGTCTAGGCCTTCACGGAACGGCCGAGGCGTCCGGGAGCCGGGACCGCACTTTGCGACCAGAACTTGACCAATATGTGGACATTGATTGGTCCCCATCTGTCCGGTGAAAATACTTGACCGTAATTGCGGGCCCGAGTGGGCGACCGGTAACCATATTGTGGACACTTTGCGGTCCAAGGCCTCCCGCTCTGTTCGGCTTAGGTGGGAGTGGGCGCGACGTGCCCATTTTCCGACCGCTATTCGAACGATGATGACTCCGTTGGGGGTAGCAGACGGACTGGGGAACAGCCTTGGACGCCATGCGAGTCAGTCGTTGACAAGGTTTCTGAGAGACTCTTGTCATGGACATCGAGACCCTCGCGGTGAACGAGATAAGCACTTTGGTTGCGATGTGCCCGCACCTAATTCAGCAGATCACAACCAACGACAAGACGCCGTTCACGGATGGGCACATCGAAATTTACAGCGGCCTCGAGCGCAGCAAGGACGAGTGGGTCGGACGCGTCTCGGTCCAGGTCAAAGGACGAAGTACCCCAGCCAAGGGGAGGTTCAAGAAGTCCTATCCGATCTCACGGACTGACCTTCTGGCCTATCAGGCCGACTCGGGCGTCTTGTATTTCGTCGTATCCATTGACCGCGATACAGGAGAACGGCATCCCTACTACGCCCTCCTTTCGCCGTTTCGTATCGAGAAGATTCTTTCCGACGCCGCACCGACAACCAAGCAAATTTCGGTGCCACTCAAGGACTTCCCGACCAACCAGGATGAGATTGAACGGCTCCTACACTTCGCGCACAAGACCAAAGAGCAGCGACCGTCCGCGGGCAATGTTTCCTCGCTGTTTCCCCAGATGAAGAGTCTGACGGTTTTCTCAGCCCAGAACTTGAAACTTGATGTTCCAGTGTCGCTGGTGACTGGTGAGACCGAAGTCACAGTGGTACTCACGACGACTGAGGGGTTGTCGCTGCACCTCGATGGTGAGCTGCAGCTCTTCCCGCCGACCTACATTCCTCGTAGCGTCGACGTGAAAATCGAGTGCGGCGGTTTCTTGTTTGACCAGGTAACTGTGCAAACGATCGACGATGAGACCGTCGAGATGAAGCTCGCAGATGGGCTGTCGCTGCGCTTCCGAAAGGTTTCAAATGTCCAGTCGGTGCAAGCAAACTTCACTTTGGTGGACCTTCTCCCGGAGCGGCTGAAGGCCCTCAGCTTCTTTGTGGCATTGCTCGATCGTCATCCGCTCGTCGTTGATGGGGGAGCAATCCCGTTCGAGAAGGTCACCGGTGATGATCCGGAGCTGCGTCGTCATCTGGACTACCTTTGCAAGTTAGCCGATCTCTTCAAAGTGCTCGGAGTGGATGCCAAGCTGGTGAACCTCAGCGAAATCGACCAGAACCAGCATCGGGAACTTCAGCTCGTTCACAGTTCGTTGGTAAACCACAAAGAGTTCTTCGCTGAAAATGGAGAACCTGGGTGGGTAGTGCGGCAGGTAGGCCGTTGGCAATTGATGCTTCTCGTCACTCGCGGATCAGATCCGGGATCGTGGCGCTACATCGATCCGTTTGCCCCGGAATCACGCCACGAATTTCGGGCAGGACGGAAGCGCACCGATGATGATGAGTCCGAGTACATACCATCAACGATGTACGAGATCGTTGAGAACGGGGACCTGAAATCAATCCTGAATCTATGGCTGGAGCGGATCACCGAAGCGTATGACGTCATCGCCGACCTCCCTGACACCGCCACCATGGCAAATCTCCAGGTGCTGTCGCTCATCTCCGCAGCGGATGCGAACGAGGAGCGCCGCGGAGAATTCCTCGGCGCGGCGAATGCACTTTCCGAGTGGCTCATCGCTACGGCGGGGGAGGAACCACACCATCTCGTGAACCGATGGCAGATTCTTAAAAGAAGAGGAGATCTCAACAGTGCGCACCGAAGCGAGATCCGAGATCTTAAACGCTTGATGTCGAGAAGCGACCTTGAACTTGCCGGCCAGATCGAAGTCGCCTGCGCCCTCCTGCTCGACGACCACGAAGACGCCAAATACTGCCTCGAGCTGCTCAAGCCTGAGGAACGCGACCAGCTGAAGACATGGCCCATCTGGGCGCTGCGCGAACCCGCCGCTGAGACCGCGTTCAGCGCAGCTGGGTAGAAAGCCGGCTCCGCGCTGGCTGCGGAAAACGATGGCTTCGTAGTCCTTAGCCGCTGCCTAGTATCGAGTCTCGGCACGAAGGCTGTCCCAGTCGGTGCTGGCCATCGCTGAAATGTCTACTTTTAAGGCCGCCACCGCTCAAACTGCGATGGACTCAGTCCCATCTTCGGAGAGCGAGGGGAAGACAGGGACAACGCTGTCGCCGACGGTGGCAGCATGCGAGTCGATCTCCGCACGAGTCGCGGTGAAAGCCGATGCGGCGCGGGGCACACGATCGCGGCGTAGGAGGGGGCTATGCTCGACCGACCTGGGGGAGCGGGCCGGAATTCCATGGCGGGTAAGTGGGGGAGAAGGTGGGGCTGAGTGGATGGCGCCATTACGATTGCGGACCACCTCTTGTAACGAGTAAATACCCAGTTCAGAAGGCGTTTTTCAACCACGATTTTCTAGTTACGAATATTCTCTCCCCTCAACCGTACAAGGGGCCAGGTGATGAAATAAGGGCCTTCTGTGCATCTCTAGATCTTTTGTAACTTAGTAATTCTGTAATACTGGTGCTTTCAGCCGCGGAATCCTGCTGTTGCCGCCGTTACAACGATGTAGCCGAGTCTGTAATCTCAGATGAGATTTGTAATCTAGCTCACCATCGCCTTGAGCTCTCCCCCTGTGTGCATGCTCGCTCTGCGGTAGCTGGCCGTAGGCCCGTCTGTGCCTCGCGCGGGGCGGGAGACTGACGAATGCCACGTTCAGCACGACTGGCTGCACCGACTCGCCACGCCGAGAGGGACGTGGCGGACGAGCACGCCCTTCGACGCTGAGAAAGTGGCCATGTATAGGCGAGGCAGGGTAGGCGATTACGGAGAATAGCAAGTGAACCGAAGTCGAGAGCAACGATCACCAAATCGCCATCTAAGAAGGCCCCGCCAGAATCTGGCGGGGCCTTCTTAAAGCAGGATATCGTCACCGAAGATAACGCTGCCATCGTCAAATTACGCGACTTGCGACAGGATTCCACCCGTTGGAGCTGTCAGCAGAGTCCTTGCGCGCTCATCGGCGTCTGCGCGCGCATTCTCAAAGGCGACGACAATCGCCTTTGACCGGTTGACCGCGGCAGCCCGCGCGAGCTGCGGTTTCGTTGCGCCACCCTTCGACGGACACGAGCAGCCGGAGCCCATGCGGCGGATGCGCGCATGTTCAGGCACGTGAGTCGGATCGCTCACGCCGTCGTCCTCGATGGCGCGACGCTGCCAATCCGCAATGTCGCTCGCCAAGAGATGCGACAGCTCCTGAACGCTGGCAGGCAGCGAGGTGCGCCGCTGCAATCCTTTAAACGTCGTCGCTTTGTTGTTCCAGGAATCCGAGGGGACGCCATATTCGCGCAGCATCGGTTCCTCACCGAGCATCCGCTGAGCTCGATTGATTGCCTTGTTGCGGCCGTCAGAGAACCAGTGCTGATCATTGCGCACGGCCTCCATCACGCGGTCGGTGAACGTCTGCTTTCCTATCGGCTTGCTGCCGGGATTCTCGCGCACGCGCCACGCCTCGAATAGGCGGTGCAGAAATGGGAATGGTAGGAGATCCCATGCGAAGTCCTCACGAAGCTCCATCCAAAACTCGCGAACCAAGTCGTTTCGCATTTGCGCCTGCTCTTTCAGGTCGCGGCACGAATTCGGCTCTGACAGTGTGTAGTGCTTCATATGGAGAACGCGCCAGAGCACGTACTCCAGCACCTTGGGATCGCTCAGAAAAGTCTCTTTGATCTCCGGAAATGCGGCTCCTGTGAAACTCTTCGGGAAAGGCACGAACAGCTGGCGGCGCGAGAACGAGCTGGACTTGTCCTTAGTGCTGGGAAGCGCGTTGACACACTGAACAACGAATCCGCGAAAGCGCATTGTGATGACCTTCCGCCCCTTGCGGTTGATTGGGATACGATCGCCCGTTACTGCGGCCTTCAAATTTGCTAGGAAGGTGAGATGCTCCCCGACGTTGTTTTCGTCGACCAGCACGGCGATCGCAGTGAGAAGCGGCTCTAGTTTGAAATCATTGCCCGGCCCGCCCCACTGGTCGAGAGGGATCGAGCAATACGCGCCAGAGCCCTCGCCGAATAAATGTTGGATCATCTCGACGAGCGTGCCCTTTCCCGATTCGCCGAGGGTGCTGTGGAAGAATGCCGCCTTGTTCCAGCGGACGCCGGGGCGGACGCTGGCGCTGATGATCTCCCAGACTGTATTCGCAATATCCTCCGCATCATCCAGAGGTTTAAAGAGATCAATCAGCCATTCACTGAACTGCCACTTAGAGCTGTCGCTGAGGAAGCGCATCGGTTCTTCCGGTTCGGTGGGAGGGCAGTCGACGGCGAGTTTCGACGTGAAGACATCGATGTCGGGGTCATAGTCCCTCTGCGTTTTCGTCAGGAAATTGAAGACACGGCTCTTGCATGGGATTGCGTCGCGGTCAGAGGTCTTCTCTACGCGAGGCGCGATGTCGTAGAGTTTGCCGACGATCTCCCTCATCTTCGGGTCGGGGATGTCTTGGTCGAAGCCGAGGATCAGCGCTCTCAGAGCAGACTCATCGACGACGAAGAGACCGCGGTTCGCACCGGTGGTCTGATAGTAACTGAGCTCATCGAGAGTCGTGTCGCCCAGGCCAGCATGCGCGATCCGACGGATCCGGTGCCAGCGTGCGGCGAGCATCGCGAGCTGCCATGCCGTCAGCGCGGCAGGGGCGCCACCCGGCACATAAACGGGCTTCTTTTTGCCTTCATCGCCGCCCCATTCGCGAACGCAGGCCTGTGTCGTGAGAGCCAAGAGCTCAGAGTTCGCCGTCAACTTGGCGGGCAGTACCGTGGGGTCGAGGTGAGGGAGACCCTCAATGTAACCCTCGGTGGCGAAGTTGATACGCTGTGCACGACTCCACTGCAGCGGAAGTTTGTCAAGGCTGGTTGGCTGTTGATTCTTGCCATTGCGCGAGTCCAGCGCGTCATTGGAAGGGCGCGTTGATTCCGTGTCAACTTTCGAGCCTTCTGCGGCGCCCGGAGGACGCTCGCGCGTATTGTCTGTGAGAGGACCGCTGGTCAAGACGCGATCATCAGAGGAGGTCGTCCGCTCGGAGTTCGCATCGTGGACGAGGTCGGGCTGAGAATCCTTGTCCGTCTCGGTGACTTTTGGTAGTGTCATGTTTAGGTTCTTTCGGCTGTTAGACGAGCTGTAACTCGTTGGCTGGAGCTGAATATCGTGTAGAGCGCCTCGGCAATAGTCGGGGCGTTTTGCTTTTTCATGGCTGGGGTAATTGGGATAGCGTTCTTTTTGGGTCACCCCGCTGCAGGCTCGAGCTGCTCCTCGATCCAGGCGTCGACGTCGGACTGACGCCACCGAACCGCGTGCCCTCCGAGTTTCACTGCTCGAGGCAGCGACTCGCCGTTCGAGCGCTTGCGGTAAATGGTGGACATCGACATGCCGGTCTGAGCCGAGAGGTCCTTAGCCGTGAGGAGTGCGATTGGCCGCACTTCTGGGTGGTGCACTGTCATTGCAGCGTTCCTTTCTACAAGTTCTATAACGTGTAACTAGATGCTAGTGGCTTTCTTTTTCATCTACAAGTTCTGTATCCTGTAAGCATGAGAGAATCCGAAACAATATCTGCTGCCGTCGGCGCGTTTGTCTCGCAAATGCGACGGGAGCGAGGTCTTACACTCGACCAGATCGCCCACGCCGCCCGTTCTTACGGCGCAAGTTGGAGCGCCAGCAGCGTCAGTAACATCGAGCGCGGGCAGGCGTCCTTGACGCTGCCGACTCTGCTGCTGCTGGCGCTTGCCCTGGGGGACCTCCTGGGGCGGCCGCTCACGCTCTCAGCTCTGCTGGGAGACGTGGAGGTTCTCACTCTGGTAGCCGGTGGCCAATACCCGGTGAAGCGCTCATGGGTCGATGACGCGCTTAGGGGCGCAGGGGTAACAAGGAACTCCGACGACCCTGTCGATGCCGAGAATGACTTCGAGGTGGACTGGGAATTTGAGGCTGAGGTCTCGCGCAAGATGGGCGAGATGAACGGTCGAGGCTTGACATCTGCCGAGGAGGACGACCGGTTCGCCCAGCTCCTCGATCAGTCCCAAATGCCCCCTGAACCGGCGACCCGGAACCCGACTAAAGGCAATGCAGGCAGCCTTGCCGAGGAGCGCGCGGCCAAGAAACTCGGCGTTAGCATCGTCCGACTGCGGCAGTTAGCGCTCGACCTTTGGACGCGTTCGCTCGAGGAGGAGTCATCCCGCCGTGCCGGACCCGACAGCGCGCCGCAGGCCCGCGGCCGTGTAACTCGCGTGCTCGTTGACGAGATCCGAGGGTTCATGAAGGAGGGGCGCTGATGGCGAGACCGAGGATGGCAATTGGGACGTACGGCACCATTAATACTAGTGAACTCGAGACCGGGAAATGGCGCGCACGCACCCGCTACCGATTCACCGATGGGAGGGCTCGTCAAGTTGAAAAATATGGTTCCAGTAAGGCAAAGGCGACAACTGCGCTGAAACAGGCGCTTACGACCATCGAGGCGGATCGGGGCGGAGAGTTGAAGCCGACCACATCCTTGCGTGTTCTCGCGCAGATGTTTCTAGACGCCAAGCGTGATGTGGGGCGAGCCGAGGGCACGTTGGAAACCTATGGCTACGCGGTGTCCGCCCACATCATCCCGAAGATCGGTGACCTCACCGTGGCCGAGGCTAAGCCGGAGCGTCTGCAGCCGTTTCTCAACCGCATCGAGAAGGAGAGCGGGGCTGGCGCTGCGAAAAACTGCCGCTCAACACTGAGCGGCATGATGGCTCTGGCCGTTGTCAACGGCGCTTTAGACAAGAACCCCGTGCGTGAGCTGGAGCGAATCTCCCGAAGTCGGGGGAAGAAGAGAGGCAGCGCCGCCATCCCTCTCGACGAGCTGCCCGCATTTCTGGCTCTGGCCCGGGCCGATGCAGACTTAATGAGGTGGGACGCTGTCGGATTGATTGAGTTCATGCTCTCGTCCGGCTGGCGCGTGGCGGAAGTATGCGCCCTTGAAATCGGCTCGGTGGACTTTCCAGCCGGCACGGCCACCGTCGAGGCCATCAACGTTCGAGTGAAGGGCAAGGGTGTCGTGCGGCAGAACTTCCCCAAGACCGAGAAGTCGGCACGTATTACGCCCTTACCGGCGCAGACGATGGAGCTGCTCCGCCGCCGTCATGAGGTGCTGCGGGAGTTCACGACGCTTCTATTCCCTACGCCGCTGATGCGCCTACGCGATCCGTCGAACACTCAGCGCGAGATTCGTGACCGGCGCGGCGTGCTTGGCTATCCCGAGCTGTCTACACATTCGTTTCGAAAGACCGTGGCGACAATTCTCGACAAGGAGGGGCTGTCGGCCACTGAGATCGCCGATTACCTCGGTCACGAGAACCCGTCTATGACTCAAGACGTCTACATGAACACGGTCAAGGGATCGAAGCGGGCTGCTGAAGTGATGGAAAAGCGGCTCGATGGCCTAATTTGAAAGTGCGGGGTTTATGCGGGGCGGCCGACTGAAAACCTTCGTAAAAACAAAGAAATCCCCGTAAGCACTGGGCTTACGAGGATTCTAGTGGCCCCGACCGGCGTCGATCCGGTGACCTTTCGATTTTCAGTCGAACGCTCTACCAACTGAGCTACAGGGCCCCAAAGCTGCGTTGAAAAACGCCTCTTCTAAGGAAAAAAGCCCTTCCTTTCGAAAGGGCTATTACCTTTGCGACCCTGACCGGACTTGAACCGGCGACCTCCGCCGTGACAGGGCGGCGCGCTAACCAACTGCGCTACAGGGCCTCGATGTAAAAATGTGAATCTGTGTGCGAGGCACTTGGTAAGACTATTCTATTTCGAGTAATGCTTCGTGCACGTGCAGTTTGCGTAGCCCCAACGGGATTCGAACCCGTGTTAACGCCGTGAAAGGGCGCCGTCCTAGGCCGCTAAACGATGGGGCCGTGAGCCACAAAGTTCATGGCTGCCGAAGAGTAAGCATACGGTCTTGTGAAGAGAAGGCCAAATCGGCGCGCGCAGCATCCGCTCGATTGGTCAATTGTTTTCGACGCCGGTTCGCACCGCGCCAGCAAATGAGCGGGCCAGCGGGCATTTCGCGGGTTAGATTCACCGGTAAGACTGGGTGAATCGTGCCCAGCTTGTTACTCTGAAGAGTCTGCTTCGGCGCACGTGGCGACTGCTATAAGCCTGTTGGGAAACAATGATTCGTACCAGAACCGTGACCGGCCTTAGGACTGACCCGCCCGCCCGCCGCTTGCGTGTAACCAATCGCTGGCCCAGGCACACCCTGGCGCTGACCAGCATCATGGCTGCCATGACTCTACTGATCACCCTGGTGAGCCCCGTCGCGCCCGCCCGCGCCGTCGATTACCCCTCCTGGCAGGACCTGCAAAACGCCAAGGCGAACACCGCCTCGGCGGCCGCGCAGGTCACCGCTATCGAGAATCTCATTGCCGGCCTACAGGTGCAGGTACAAGAGACGCAGGCTGCAGCCGAAAAGAGTGCCAATGAACTCGAGGTGGCTCAGCAGGAATTCGACGACGCCACCCGACGTGCCGAAGATATCCAGACCCAGGCCGACGCGAGCAAGGCCACAGCGGATGCCGCGACCAAGCAAGCCGGCCAGCTCGCCGCCCAGCTCTACCGCACCGGTGGCACCGATCTCAGCGTGAACCTGTTCTTGGAGGGCCAGGGAGACGGTGCCGACGCCGACCTGCTGTTGGCCAAACTCGGCAACATGAGCAAGCTCGTTGAGCGCAGCTCCGACGTCTACGAATCGGCGCAGTCGGCCACGAACAACGCCCAGTCGCTCGGAGACCAGGCCAAAGTCGCGCAGTCCGAACGCGAGACTCTGCGCGTCGCCGCCGAGGCCGCGCTCGCCGCAGCCCAGGCTGCCGCCGAAGCAGCAGCGAACGCGCTGGCCGAGTCCGAGGCCAAGAGCGTGGAACTGGAGCAGCAGCTGCAGTTCATGCGCGACGCCCAAGCCACTACGACAGCCGGGTATGAAGCCGGAGTTGCCGAACGCGCCCGGCTTGAAGCCATCCGGGTTGCGGCTGAAGCGGCGGCAAAGGCCGCCGCTGCCGCAGCGGCGCGTGCCAACAGCGGAGGCTCCGGTGGTTCCGTGAGCATGACCGGCTGGGCCGTTCCGGCCAGCGGTCGCATCACCGGCGGCTTCGGCCCTCGGTCGGTCATCTGTAACGGGGGCCAGTGCAGCGGCAGCTTCCACTACGCCACCGACCTCGGCACCGGCTGCGGTTCGCCCATCTACGCCGCCCACGCCGGCGTCGTCACCTGGGCTGGCGTTCTCGGCACGTACGGCAACTTCGTGAAGATCAGCCACGGCGACAACGTCTCAACCGGCTACGCCCACATTCAAAACGGCGGCTATAACGTTCGTTCCGGCCAGTCAGTGTCCGCCGGGCAGATCATCGCCTATTCCGGGGATACCGGCGCCGCCAACGGCTGCCACCTGCACTTCGAAGTGTGGATTGGTGGAAACCGCATCAATCCCGTTCCATTCATGGCCGACCGGGGAGCATCACTTGGCTAAGAGCACTACAACCGCACCGAGCACCACCGCACGCGCACGGGTTCGCACCAAGTCGAAGCGGCTGCTGTCGGCGGTGGCGATGGGCGCGGTCTCGGCGGTCACAGCATCCGTTGCCGCTGCCGGCGGGGCAGCCTTCGCTGCCCCCGACTATCCGAGCTGGAATGACGTCGAAAAGGCCAAGCAGAACGAATCGACCAAGCAGGCCGAGATCGCGACTCTCGGCGAGCTGCTGAACGGGCTGGCCAGCCAGGCCGCGAAGGCCGTCACGACCGCGCAGATTGCGGCCGAGGCCTACCGAGTGACGCAGGATGCCCTGGACGCCGCTACCCTGCGCGAAACCAGCCTCAGTGAGCAGGCTGCAACGGCCGAAGCCACCGCGGCAACATCGAAGATGCGGGCCGGCCTCATCGCCGCGCACCTCGCCAAGTCTGGTGCCAGCGGTCTGTCACTCAACCTGTTCCTGAACGGCAACAGCGCGGATGACCTGCTCAGCCAGCTCGGAACGGCCAGCAAGCTGAGTGAGCAGTCGGAGCAGATCTACACCGAGGCCGTGCAGGACAAGAACGCGGCCGAGTCCCTCGGCGAGCAGGCCGCATCGGCGACAGAGGAACGCGAACGTCTCACCGAAGAGTCCAAGACCACCTTTGATGTCGCCACGGCGAGCTCGACCGCAGCCGAGGCCGCTTACAACACTCAGCAACGCAAGTCGAGCGAACTGTTCGAACAACTCGCCTTGCTCAAAGACACCACGGCCGAGGCCGAACGCAGCTTCCATGCCGGCGAAGACGCGGCCGCTGCGGCCAGCGCGTTCGCGCAGGCGCAGGCTTCCGCTGCTGCCATAGCGGATGCCGCGGCCGCGCAGGCCGTGCGGGATACCGCAGCAGCCGCCGGCTCTGGTTCAGGTTCAGGTGCCGGTTCTGGATCAGGTTCGGGTTCTGGGTCGGTTGCGCCGTCCGTGCCGGCAACGCCGTCCCCACCCGTCGCCCTGCCCAATGCGAGCATCGTCGACACCGCGCTGGCGTTCGCCAACGCCCAGCTCGGCGACCGCTACGTCTTCGGCGGCTCCGGTCCAGACGCCTGGGACTGCTCCGGCCTGACAAAGGCCGCCTACGCAGCGGCTGGTGTCTACATCGGAACCCACTCAGCCACGAACCAGTACAACACCATGGCCAGCCAAGGCAAGCTGGTCTCCTTCGCCCAGGTGCAGGTGGGCGACCTGGTGTTCTGGGGCAGCCCCGGCAACTATTACCACGTGGCGATTTACGCGGGGAACGGCCAGGTTCTCGAAGCGCCAAACCCCTCGTCGCGGGTGCGCGTGCACAGCATCTGGTCGTCTTGGGCTGTGGCGCCCTACGTGGGTCGCCCGGCCGCCTAACACCGCGCCGGATAGGCCGCCCGTTGGCTAATTCAGGAGATCCTCGCGGCATCGCACGATGGCTGGCGGACCAGTGCGCGCGCTGCGGCCCTTCCCGGCCGATTTCCTGAATTAGCCCCCGCGAGCAGGCCCACAGACAAAACGAAGGCCCCCTGGTCAGTCAGGGGGCCTTCGTCGGTACCGGGCTAGTGGCCCTCTGCGGCCAGCTTCGCAATGCCGTCGACCACGATCTGGTTGGCCTCTTCGGCGTCGCCCCAGCCCTCCGTCTTGACCCACTTATTCGGCTCGAGGTCCTTGTAGTGCTCGAAGAAGTGCTCGATTTCCTTGCGGGTGTACTCCGGAATGTCGAGGACATCCTGGATATGATTCCAGCGCGGGTCGCCGGCCGGAACGGCGATGACCTTGGCGTCGCTTCCGCCGTCATCGGTCATGTTGAACACGCCGACCGGGCGCACTGAGACGCCAACGCCCGGGAACAGCGGGTAATCGAGCAGCACGAGAACGTCGACGGGGTCGCCGTCGAGGCCGAGCGTGTTCTCGAAGTAGCCGTAGTCGGTGGGGTACATGAAGCTCGTGTAGAGCACGCGGTCGAGGTACACGCGACCGGTTTCGTGGTCCACCTCATACTTGTTGCGGCTCCCGCGAGGGATTTCGATTACTGCGTCGTATTCGGCCATGGCTGGTTTCTCCCTTGATCAAAGTCTGCCGCTAACGTTACTGGATGGAATCTCCCCGCCGCCCGCGCTTGACCCCGGCCGTCGCCGACATTCGCCGGGCCGTGCGCGAGCTGCTGCCGCCGGAGGGCCTCGTCCTGGTCGGCCTGAGCGGCGGCGCCGATTCGCTCGCGCTCGCCGCCGCGACCGCTTTCGAAGCCGGGCGGTTGGGCATCCGTGCCGGCGCGGTCATCGTCGATCACAACCTGCAAACCGGGTCAGCGGATGTCGCGGCGCGGGCCGCCGAGGCCGCCAGCCGGCTGGGCCTCGACCCTGTACTGGTGCTGAGCGTGACTGTCGAGCGTGACGGGACCGGCCCGGAGGCCGCGGCACGCGTTCAACGGTACGCGGCGTTCGATACTGCCCTGGCCAAGACCGGCGCGAGCGGCGTACTGCTCGGCCACACCCTCGACGACCAGGCCGAAACCGTGCTCCTCGGCCTCGCCCGCGGCTCCGGATCGACCAGCCTGCGAGGCATGGCGGCGCGAACCGGGCCGATTCTCAGGCCGTTGCTGGGCATCCGTCGTGCCCAAACCTGGCAATTCTGCACCGATGCCGGCCTCGAGCCGTGGAGCGACCCGCAGAACTTCGACCCGCGCTACGCCCGGGTGCGGGTGCGAGAAACGGTGCTGCCGCTGCTGGAAACCGAACTCGGCCCCGGGGTCGCCGGGGCGCTCGCCCGCACCGCCGAGACCCTGCGGGAAGACTCGGACGCCCTCGACGAGCTGGCGCGCACGATGCTGCGGGAAAACTGGGCCAATGGGAAGATCGCCACGGACCTGCTGGACGCGCAGTCGGCCGCCGTGCGGCAGCGCGTGATTCGGTTCGGAGTCGAGGCGATGTGCGGCGTATGGCTGACTCGAGTGCAGACCCTGGCCGTGGCGGCGCTGGTGACCGACTGGCACGGACAGGGAGCGCTCAGCCTGCCAGGTATTAGAGTTGTACGGCAGGACGGAATGTTGATTTTTTCCGTTCTTTGACACATCGAAAGAAAAGGACTGCACCTTTCACATGGAACCTCGCGACATTGACGGCGACCTCACCGAGATCCTGATCAGCGAGGAGCAGATTCGGGCTCGCCTGGCCGAAATGTCACGCCAGATCGAAGTCGACTACGCCGGCACCGACCTGCTGCTGGTCGGCGTGCTGAAGGGCGCGGTCATGGTCATGGCCGATCTGGCCCGCGAACTGCATCACCCGGTGACCATGGACTGGATGGCGGTCAGTTCCTACGGCTCCGGAACGCAGTCCAGCGGCGTCGTACGCATTTTGAAGGACCTCGATACCGACCTCTCCGGTCGCAACGTGCTCATCGTTGAGGACATCATCGACTCCGGCCTGACCCTCTCGTGGCTGTTGGCGAACCTGAAAACGCGCGGTCCGGCATCCATTGAGATCTGCGCTTTGCTGCGGAAGCCTGATGCCGCGCGCGTCGACATCGACGTGAAATACGTGGGTTTCAACATTCCGAACAAGTTCGTGGTGGGCTACGGCCTCGACTACGACGAGAAGTACCGCAACCTGCGCTCGGTCGGCATTCTCGCCCCGCACGTCTACTCCACCGCCGCCGCAGCCGCGCTCTAGCCACAGCCTGCACCAAGCCCCAAGTTTTCCTTTGGGCGAACACACGGCATTCCCTTGCAATCGAGCGCTAGCCTGAGGTCACCATGAACGTCAAGAAGCTACTCCGCGGCCCGATTCTCTACATTGTGCTCGCCGTCATCGCCGTCTGGGTGGGGTCAAGCCTCATCACCATGAGCGGATTCCGCGAGGTCAGCACGCAAGAGGGCCTCGGCTACCTCAAGTCGGGCAACGTCGCCGAAGCCACCATCGTCGACGGTGAACAGCGCGTCGACCTCACGCTGACCAAGGCCAGCGGTGACCTCGGCACCCAGGTGCAGTTCTACTACGTCGCCCCGCGTGGCGAAGAGATCATCACCGCGGTCACCGCCGCAAACCCCAAGGACGGCTTCACCGACGAGGTACCCCAGCCCAACTGGGTGCTCTCGGTTCTGAGCTTCCTGCTCCCCGTGCTGCTGATCGGTGCCTTCTTCTGGCTCATGATCTCGATGCAGGGCGGTGGCAGCAAGGTCATGAAGTTTGGCAAGTCCAAGGCCAAGCTCGTCTCGAAGGAAAGCCCGCAGGTCACCTTCGCCGACGTCGCCGGCGCAGACGAAGCCATCGAAGAACTCGAAGAGATCAAAGACTTTCTCAAGGAACCGGCCAAATTCCAGGCGGTCGGCGCCCGCATCCCGAAGGGCGTGCTGCTCTACGGCCCTCCCGGAACCGGTAAAACGCTGCTCGCCCGCGCGGTCGCCGGCGAGGCCAACGTGCCGTTCTACGCCATCAGCGGCTCGGACTTCGTCGAAATGTTTGTCGGTGTCGGCGCCAGCCGGGTGCGCGACCTGTTCAGCCAAGCCAAAGAGAACGCTCCCGCCATTATCTTCATCGACGAGATCGACGCTGTCGGCCGTCACCGCGGCGCCGGCATGGGCGGCGGCCACGACGAACGCGAGCAGACCCTCAACCAGCTGCTGGTCGAGATGGACGGCTTCGACGTGAAGGCGAACGTCATCCTCATCGCCGCCACCAACCGCCCCGACATCCTCGACCCCGCGCTGCTGCGCCCGGGCCGGTTCGACCGGCAGATCGGCGTCGACGCACCCGACATGCTCGGCCGCAAGCGCATCCTCGAGGTGCACTCCAAGGGAAAGCCGATGGCCGAAGGCGTCGACCTTGAAGTGCTCGCCCGCAAGACACCCGGCTTCACCGGAGCCGACCTGGCCAACGTGCTCAACGAAGCCGCGCTGCTCACCGCCCGGTCCAACGCCCAGCTCATCGACAACCGTGCGCTCGACGAAGCCGTCGACCGGGTCATGGCCGGACCGCAGCGCCGCACCCGCGTCATGCGCGACAAAGAGAAGCTCATCACCGCGTACCACGAGGGCGGCCACGCCCTCGTCGCCACCGCGATGAACTTCACCGACCCGGTGACCAAGATCACCATTTTGCCGCGCGGCCGGGCCCTCGGCTACACGATGGTGATGCCGCTCGAAGACCGCTACTCGGTCACCCGAAACGAACTGCTCGACCAGCTGGCCTACGCCATGGGCGGCCGCGTCGCCGAAGAGATCATCTTTCACGACCCGACCAGCGGCGCCTCCAATGACATCGAGAAGGCCACGGCGACCGCACGCAAGATGGTCACCGAATTCGGCATGAGCAGTGTCGTCGGCCCGCTCAAGCTCGGCCAGGGCTCCGGTGAGGTCTTCCTCGGCCGCGACATGGGCCACCAGCGCGACTACTCGGAGCGCGTCGCCGAGAGCGTCGACCGCGAGGTGCGCCAGCTGCTCGAAGACGCCCACGACGAGGCCTACGAAGTTCTGATCAAGAACCGTGTCATTCTCGACAACCTCGCCGCGCACCTGCTCGAACATGAGACTCTCGACCAGACCGCCCTGGCCGAGATCTTCGCCAACGTCGAGAAGCTGCCGCCGCGCCCGCAGTGGCTCTCCAGCGACAAGCGTCCCGTTTCCGACGTGCCGCCCATCGCCATGCCGGCCCCGAAGGCTCCCATCGACGGCGCTGCCGTTGACGGAGGCATCTCCAGCGGCGACGCCGTTCCCGCCAAACCAAAGCGCGCGCCGGCCCGCAACCCCCGCCCCGCAACCGCCTAGGCGCCCGTGGCAGTGGATAGGGCGCGCATCCAGGCGGCCGTCTCGGAGATCCTCGCTGCAATCGGCGAGGATCCGGAGCGAGTGGGCCTGGAAAGCACCCCGCGACGGGTAGCGGATGCCTACGCCGAGTTCTTCGCCGGCCTCGACCAGAACCCGCAGGACCTGCTGGCGGACTCCGTTCCGGTCGGGGAAAGCACGGGCGAACTTGTGCTGCTGCGCGACATCGCCTTTCGTTCGATCTGCGAACACCACTTGCTGCCCTTCCTCGGCATCGCGCACGTGGCCTACCTGCCAGGGGACCGCGTCGTTGGGCTCGGCCGACTACCAGCCGTGGTCGAAACCATCGCAGCCAGGCCCCAGCTGCAGGAGCGGCTCACCGAAGAGATCGCCGATGCGCTGCAGACCGGCCTTGACCCGCTCGGCGTTCTCGTCGTGCTCGACGCCGTGCACGGCTGCGTCGGCACCCGCGGCCCGCGGCAGAGCGCGAGCTCGACCGTGACCATGGCCTCCCGCGGCGCCCTGACCGATCCGACGGCTCGCGCCGAGATCATCGCGCTGATTGCGGCCGGCGGATGACGCTCATCATGGGCGTGCTCAACGTCACCCCCGATTCGTTCAGCGATGGCGGCCAGTGGGCGTCAACGGATGCCGCCATCGAGCACGGCCTGCTACTGCACGCCCAGGGCGCTGACCTGATCGACGTGGGCGGCGAGTCCACCCGGCCCGGCGCCACCCGGGTGTCGCCCGAGCAGGAACAGCGCCGGGTCATTCCCGTCGTCGCCGAGCTCGCCCGGCAGGGCCTCAAACTCAGCATCGACACGCTCAACGCCTCGACCGCCCGCGCAGCAGCGCAAGCCGGTGCGAGCGTCATCAACGACGTTTCCGGCGGACTCGCCGACCCCGGCATGGCCGCCGTCGCCGCCGACACCGGCCTCACCTATATCGCCATGCACTGGCGTGCCCACGCTCAGCAGATGGACACCCTCGCCGACTACGGCGACGTCGTCACCGACGTTGTCGCGGAACTGAGCGCCCGCGTCGACGCGCTCACCGCCGCCGGAGTGGCCCGGGATCGAATCGTGCTCGACCCGGGCCTCGGATTCTCCAAGAAGACCGAACACAACTGGCAGCTCCTCCACCGGCTCGACGCCTTCGCCGCACTCGACCTCCCGGTCATGGTCGGGGCGTCCCGCAAACGCTTTCTCGCCAGCGTGCTGCCGGTCGGTGCCCCCGTCATCGAGCGAGACCTGGCCACCGCGGTGGTCAGCGTGTTGGCCGCCCAGGCCGGCGCCTGGGCGGTGCGGGTGCACGACGTCGCGGCGACCCGCACGGCCCTGAACGTACTGGCCAGTGTTCGGCGGTCGACGCCCTGCGTCACGGAGGAATTGCCGGGACCCGCGTCGAGTCCGTCACAATGGACCCATGACTGATTCGATCACCCTCACCGGCCTGCGGGTGAACGCCCACCACGGCGTCTACGACTTCGAGAAGGAAAACGGCCAGGACTTCGTCATCGACGTCACCGTCTGGCTCGATCTGGTGCGCGCAGCGGCGAGCGACGACGTGACCCAGACCATCCACTATGGCGAACTCGCCGAGGAGGTCACGGCCGCGGCCGCGCACAACCCGGTCGACCTCATCGAAACCGTCGCCGAGCGCATCGCGGGCGTCGTGCTGGCCCACCCGCCAGCCTTGCGCGTGCAGGTCACGGTGCACAAGCCGCAGGCCCCGATCTCCGTGCCGTTCACCGATGTGGCCGTGCAAATCACCCGGTCGCGGTCATGACCGGGTCAACGGAACGCGTCGTGCTCGCCCTCGGCAGTAATCTGGGCGACCGCGCGGCCACCCTGTCTGAGGCCGTGCGCGATCTGGCCGCCCTGCCCGGTGCCGCGCTCATGGCCGTCTCGCCCGTCTACGAATCGGCCGCGGTGAAACCGGGCGGCGTCGACGAGAGCGCGCCGCGCTACCTCAACGCGGTGCTGACCATCGACTACGCGGGCGACCCACATGGCCTGCTCGACGCCGTCAACGCCATCGAGGCGGAGCACGGCCGGGTACGCGCCG
Source organism: Cryobacterium sp. N21 (assembly GCF_002929575.1). Lineage (NCBI taxonomy): Bacteria > Bacillati > Actinomycetota > Actinomycetes > Micrococcales > Microbacteriaceae > Cryobacterium > Cryobacterium sp. N21. Next base: position 72,252 of record NZ_PJJQ01000026.1, read on the forward strand.
AACGCTGGGGCGACCGCACACTGGACATCGACCTCATCGTGTTCGGCGATCTGAGCGTCGAAGACGACCGCCTGACCCTTCCGCATCCGCGTGCAGCGGAACGAGACTTCGTCCTCGCTCCCTGGCTCGACGTCGACTCCGCAGCCGTTATCCCGGGCCGCGGTCTGGTGCGCGACCTCCTGGCCGCGACCGGCAATACGGTGCACCGGGCAGCGGATGCCGCAGACCTCGCGCTGGGTGCCGGGCAATGAAGCGCTCCCACGCGACCGGGCTGCTCGTCGTTCTGCTGATCGGCCTCGTGATCGGCTTTCTGCTCGAGATCGCCTTCGCGGCCTCCGGTGCCCCGATCGTCGTTCCGCCGGTCACCCTGCCGCTGACTCTGATCCTGCTGGGTGCGGTGGTCGTCAGCCTGGCTTGGCAGGTGCGCCAGGGCAGCCATCGCAAGGCGCTGCGCCGCATCGACCCGTTCTGGGCGATGCGCGTGGCCGTGCTGTCGAAGGCGACCTCGCTGTCGGCGTCGCTGCTGCTCGGTGCCGCCCTCGGCATCGTGCTGTACATTCTCACCCGATCGGTCGTTCCGGCGGTCACGTCCTTGTGGCTCGCGATCGGTACGGCCATCGGGGCGGCCCTCATGCTCACGGCCGGCCTGGTGGCCGAACACTTCTGCACCCTGCCGCCCGACAATGACAGGAACGGCGACACCGACGATTCTGGAGGTACCCGTGCCTGATCCTGACCTGACCGACGTGAACCTGCCGGCAGCGCTGCCTCCGACGGCTGACCTGCCCGAGCCGTCGAAACGCCTCGAACTGGCCGACGTGGGGGAGTGGAAGCGCGTCTCCCCGAAGTACGTGCTGGTCGAGATCGTCGGCACCATCGTGAACGCCGTCGTCGTCTGCGGCGGAGCGAGCCTGCTCTGGCTGCTGCTCGATGCGACCTGGGCAATGTGGGTCGGCATCGTGGTGCTCGTCCTGTCGATCATCAACCTCATCTTCGAACCCCGGCGCGTGCGCTCCATCGGCTACCTGCTGCGTGCGGATGACCTGCTCTTTCGCCGCGGCATCCTCTTTCAACGCTTCGTCGCGGTGCCCTACGGGCGTATGCAGCTCATTGACATCACCCGCGGCCCGGTCGCCCGCTGGCTCGGCCTGGCCGATCTCAAGTTCGTGACCGCCGCGGCGACCGCCGGGGTATCTATTCCCGGCCTGGCCGAGGCCGACGCTGAAAGCCTGCGCGACCGGCTGGTGGAACTCGCGGAGAGCCGCCGGGCGGGACTGTGACCGAGCCCGCCGCTGCGGTTCCGGCGCCCCTCGCAGCACCGCGCACCGACCTCACCGACGGTGAATGGCACCGCCTGCACCCGGCGACCCCGCTGCTGCGCGGCGGAATCTTCATGGTGGCCATCATCGGCTTCATCGTGGCCAACCTGCGCGAACGCCTCATCGATCTGTTCATCGGCGAAGAGAATTACGGCGGCGATCCGATCGACGAGATCTACCAGCGCGGGGCCACCGGCTGGGCGTTGCTCATCATCGCCGGCATTCTGCTGGTCATCCTCGTAGCCTTTTATTTGTCCTGGCGCCTGCACACCTTTCGTGTGAACGGCGAAGTCGTCGAAGTGCGCAGCGGCCTCGTTTTTCGCAGTCACCGCAAGGCCCGCCTCGACCGGGTGCAGGGCGTCAACCTCGCCCGGCCGTTGATTCCCCGCCTGTTCGGTGCCGCCCGACTCGAAATCACCGTCGCCGGGCAAGATGGCAACGTGCAGCTCGCCTACCTCGGCTCGAAACTAGCGGATGACCTGCGCCGCGACATCCTGCACCTCGCCTCGGGCCTGCGCCAGGCCAGGCAGCCCGGCACGGCACCCGACGCACCCGGCGCCCTCGCGGCCGCCGCACAGCCCCTGCCCGGTGACAGCGCCGCGCCACCGCTGATCGGCCCGCCCACCGCCCACTCCGCCCTCGGCGACTTCGCAACCGCGCGCTTCAACGAGTTTCGGGCGCCGGAACTGGACCCGGATGCCGCCCCACCGGAGTCGATCGTGCGCATTCCGCCGGGGCGGTTGATCGGGTCGGTCGTGCTGAGCGGCTTCACCGTCTTTCTCCTGCTGGCCGGTGTCGGCCTCATCATCAGCGTGATCGCCGGCAGCAGCGGCTGGGTGCTCGTAGCCGTGCTGCCCGGCCTCATCGGCAGCGCTGGATACTACTTCTCCCGCATCACCAAGACGTTGCGATTCAGCATCGCGGGCACCACCGACGGAGTGCGCGTCGGCTACGGGCTGCTCTCGACCAGCAGCCAGACCCTGCCGCCCGGGCGCATCCACGCCATCAAGGTGTCACAGCCCATTCTCTGGCGCCGTTTCGGATGGTGGCAGATCAGCATCAACACCGCCGGGCAGACGTCCGGCCGCAGCAGTGGCGCGGTGACGAGCACCACCCTGCTGCCGGTCGGCACCCTCGCCGACGTCGAAAAAGTACTGCAACTGGCGCTTCCCGGGTTCGACACCGACGCCCACCGTGCCCTGGTCGAAAACGGCATGCTCGGCGGCCGCAAACGTGACGCCGGCCTCGCCGATTTTTACAGCAACGCCCCAGCGCGGGCCGTCTGGCTGCGCCCGTTCTCGTGGTGGCGCACCGGCTGGGCCGTCTCTGGCCCGGTGGCCCTGATACGTCGCGGCGTGCTGTCGCGCGACCTCATTCTGGTGCCCCTCGCACGCATGCAGGGAGTGCGCATCAGCCAGGGCGCCGTTCGGCGCCGACTGCGCCTCGCTTCGGCCGACCTGCACACGGTCGCCGGACCGGTCAGTGCCTCGCTCAGCGTCATCGACGTTGAAGAAGCCCTCGTCTTGTTCGAGTGGATGTCGACGGGCGCGGTGCGATCGGCCCTCGCCGATACCAGTCACCACTGGAGTCGGACTGCGACTCCAGTGCCAGCCACGGAGGCCACCGAATGAACGCCAAACCGGGACGCCTCGGCGTCGGAATCATCGGCGCCGGCCACGTCGGCCCCATTCTCGGAGCAGCCCTCGCTGGCGCCGGCCACGCCATCGTCGGCATCTCCGCGATCTCGCAGGCCAGTCGAGACCGCGCCGAAGCCATTCTGCCGCTCGTGCCGATTCTGCCCGTGCCCGAGGTCGTCGAACGCAGCGAACTGGTCATCATCGCCGTGCCCGACGCCCAGCTGGAAAGCCTCGTGCAGGGCCTCGCCGCGACCAACACCTGGCAGCCCGGCCAACTCGTGCTCCACACCTCCGCCCGCTACGGCACCGCGGTGCTCGCGCCCGCGCAGGCCGTCGGCGCGATTCCGCTCGCCATCCACCCAGCCATGGCCTTCACCGGAACGAGTCTCGACCTGGCCCGCCTCGCCGACAGCTACTTCGCCGTGACCGCGCCAGGCCCGGTGCTGCCGATCGGGCAGGCGCTCGTCGTGGAGATGGGCGGCGAACCGCTCATCGTCGCCGAGGCGGACCGCACCAGCTACGCCGAAGCCATCCAGATCGCCACCGCCTTCTCTACCTCGATCGTCGAGCAGGCCACCCGGCTGCTCGACGGAATCGGCCTCGAGCATCCGGGGGCTATTCTTGGTCCGCTGTTGCGCTCCGCGATGGAAAACGCCCTCGGGCGCACGAGCCCCGAACGACTGGACCTGGCCGGGTTCGACCAGATCGAGCAGCGACAGCATCCGTTTGATGACGACCGGGAGGTCGAATGAGTACCATCGAAGTTCTCAGTACCATTGCCGAACTGCACGACCGTCTGGGGCAGGCCCGCGACCGTGCGGCGCTGACCGGCGGAGACACGCGCATCGTGCTGGTGCCGACCATGGGGGCGCTGCACGCCGGACACCTCGCGCTGGTGCGGCGGGCACGCGCGCTCGCCGACATCGTGGTGGTGTCGATCTTCGTGAACCCGCTGCAGTTCGGCGCTGGCGAAGACCTCGACAGCTACCCGCGCACCCTCGACGCCGACCTCGCTGCGCTGGCGGCCGAGAACGTCTCGTTCGTGTTCGCGCCGAGCGCCCGCGAGATGTATCCGGGCGGTGCCAGCGACACCCGGGTGACCACCGGCCCGGTCGGCTCGCTCTACGAGGGTGCCGCGCGCCCCGGCCACTTCGACGGCATGCTCACCGTCGTGGCAAAACTACTGAACATCGTCACACCGGATGCCGCGGTGTTCGGCCAAAAAGACGGCCAGCAGGCGTTTTTGGTGCAGCGGATGGTTGCCGATCTCAACGTGCGCACGGTCATCGAGGTCGTCGAGACCGTACGCGAACCGAGTGGTCTGGCCCTGTCGAGCCGCAACCGCTATCTCGACGACGCCGGGCACACGGCGGCGCAGGCCCTGTTCGCCGGGCTCAGCGCGGCGGTGGAGGCGGCGCCGGCCGGCCCGACTGCTGCCCTCGCGGCTGCGAATGCGCGCATTGGCTCCCAGTCGCTTGTTAAACTGGACTATCTCGTGATCGTGCACCCACTGACGCTGTTGACGGTGCCGGGCGACTATCGCGGGCCGGCCCGGATGCTCGTGGCCGCGCGGGTGGGCGCGACCCGGCTGATCGACAACGTGTCGCTCACCCTGGGGTGAGGGGCAGCATCCGCTTTATTGTGAACAGACAGCACCAACGAAAGAAGTATATGAGCCAGAATCCCACGCCCGCCGCGACCGACGACGAGGGCTTCTCCGACGCGGAGATGAACGAGCAGAAGGCCGTGCGCCTCGGCAAACGCGACCGCCTGAACGCTGCCGCCGCGAGCCCGGCCGGCGGCGCGTACCCGGTTTCGGTTCCGGTTACCCACACAATTCCGGCCGTGCGCGCCGAATTCGGCGACCTCGAAGCGGATGCCGTCACCGGCGTCACCGTGGGACTGGCCGGCCGCATCGTGCACCTGCGCAACACCGGCAAGCTATGCTTCGCGACCCTGCAGTCGGGTGACGGCACCCGGATCCAGGCCATGGTCTCCCTCGCCGCCGTCGGCGACGAGTCCCTCGCTGCCTGGAAGGAGCTGGTCGACCTCGGCGACCACCTGTTCGTTACCGGAGAGGTCATCTCGAGCCGCCGCGGCGAGCTGTCGATCATGGTGACCGACTGGCGGGTCGCTTCGAAGGCGCTGCTGCCGCTGCCCAACCTGCACAGTGAGCTCAGCGAAGAGACCCGGGTGCGCAGTCGCTACCTCGACCTGATCAGCCGCGAGCAGGCCCGTACCAACGTGCTCTCGCGCTCCAAAGCTGTCGCAAGCCTGCGTCGCACCTTCACCGACCGAGGCTTCATCGAGATCGAAACCCCGATGCTGCAGACGATGCATGGCGGGGCATCCGCTCGCCCGTTCCAAACCCACAGCAACGCCTTCGACACCGAGCTGTTCCTGCGTATCGCACCCGAGCTGTTCCTGAAGCGGGCTGTGGTTGGCGGCATCGACCGCGTCTACGAGATCAACCGCAACTTTCGCAACGAGGGCGCGGACTCGACCCACTCACCCGAGTTCGCGATGCTCGAGGCCTATGAGGCCTACGGCGACTACAACTCCATCGCCGACCTCACCCAGAAGCTTATTCAGGATGCCGCGTTTGCTATCGCCGGATCATACGTGGTGACCTGGGCCGACGGTACCCTGTTCGACCTCGGCGGCGACTGGGACCGCATCGGCATGTACGACAGCCTGTCGGTGGCCGCAGGAATCACTATCACGCCAGCGACACCGCTCGCCGACCTCGTTGCGCTCGCCGCGCGCGAGGGCATCGAGATCGACCACCCCATCCACGGCAAGTACGTCGAGGAACTGTGGGAGCACTTCGTCAAGGGTTCACTCGTGCGCCCCACCTTCGTTATGGACTTTCCGATCGACACCAGCCCCCTTGTGCGTGGACATCGTTCGGTGGCCGGCGTCGTCGAGAAGTGGGACCTCTACGTGCGCGGCTTCGAACTGGCCACCGGCTACTCCGAGCTCGTCGACCCGGTCGTGCAGCGCGAACGCTTCATCGAACAGGCCAGCCTCGCCGCCGGCGGCGACCCGGAGGCTATGCGCCTTGACGAAGAATTTCTGCGCGCACTCGAATACGGCATGCCGCCGACCGGTGGCATGGGCATGGGCATCGACCGTATGCTGATGGCCCTGACCGGGCTCGGCATTCGCGAAACAATTCTCTTTCCACTGGTGAAGTAATGAACTATCTGCCCGACGACGAGTTGAAGCCGGACAAGGGTGGGCGCAAGCTGTCGATGAACCGCATCGCGCTCTGGGTGATCGTCGGCGGTGTCGGGGTGTATTACCTGGGCACCGGCATGTTCGGCCTGCTCAGCAAGTAGGGCGCCTTTGCGCGTAGTCTGGGGGTGTGATTGAGAACTTCTGGGGTAACGCGCTCTTTTCGGTCGTACCCACCATTGCGCTCGGCCTGGTCTTCTGGATGCTGATGCGCTCGATCCTGCGCGCCGACCGTACCGAACGCAAGGTGTACGCCCAAATCGAAGCCGAAGAACGCGCCAGGCTCGGTCTCGACAAACCGGCCACCTAAGTACCAATGTTCGGCATCGACGGCCTGACCATCACCGTTCTGCTGGCCCTGATCGCCGACTTCTCCGTTCGCGTGGTGGCCATCATCGTGGTCCCGCGCAATCGCCGCCCGATGTCGGGCATGGCCTGGCTGCTGACCATCTTCTTCATTCCGTACCTCGGTGTGCTGCTCTTTCTGATGATCGGCTACCGCACCCTGCCGAAGAAGCGCCGCCTGATGCAGGATGAAATCAACAAGTTCATCCTCGACAGCACCGAGGGTATGGAACTGGTGAGCCGCGAGCATCCGTGGCCGAGCTGGCTCGAATCGGTCGTCGAACTCAACCGCAACCTCGGGGCGATGCCGCTCGTCGGCGACAACACGGCCAGCCTGATCAACGAATACCAGGTGGCCTTCGACACCATGATCGCCGACATCAACCTGGCCAAGAAATATGTGCACGTCGAGTTTTATATCCTCTCGCTCGATCACACCACCGCGCCCTTCTTCGACGCCCTCGAAAACGCGCACAAACGCGGCGTCAGCGTGCGGGTGCTCCTGGACCACATTCAGTCGATGCGTAAGCCCGGCTTTCGCCAGACCAAGAAACGGCTGACGGATGCCGGTATTCCGTGGCAGTTGATGCTGCCGGTGCAGCCGTTCAAGGGCAAATGGCAGCGGCCCGACCTGCGCAACCATCGCAAGCTGCTCATCGTCGACGGCCTGGTCGGATTCATGGGGTCGCAGAACATCATCGACCGCACCTACAACATGCGCAAAAACATTCGTCGCGGATTGATGTGGAAAGACTTCATGACGCGGCTGGAGGGCCCGATCGTGTCGGGACTCAACGCCATCTTCATCACCGACTGGTACAGCGAAACCAACGAACTGCTCACCCGCGACATCGAGCCGGTGCATCCGAGACCGGTAACGGATGCTCTCGACTGCCAGGTCGTGCCGAGCGGCCCCGGGTTCAAGGGCGAAAACAATCTGCGCCTGTTCCTCGCGCTGCTCTATTACGCGCAGGATCGCATCATCATCACGAGCCCGTATTTCGTGCCAGACGAATCCATCATGTATGCCATCACGACCGCCGTGCAGCGGGGGCTGCACGTGGAACTGTTCGTGTCGGAGATCGGCGACCAGGCCGTGGTGTATCACGCACAGCGCTCCTACTACGAGGAGCTATTGACCGCTGGCGTGCACATCTACATGTACAAGGCGCCGTATATTCTGCACGCGAAGCACTTCACGATCGATGACGAGGTGGCGGTCGTCGGCTCCAGCAACATGGACCAGCGCTCGTTCAGCCTCAACATGGAGGTGTCGCTCATGGTGCGCGGCCGGTCGTTCGTGCGCAACCTGCGAGCCATGGAAGACGAGAACCGGCGCAACAGCCGCGAGCTCACCCTCGAGGAATGGCTCAAGCAGCCGCTGCGCTCCACCATCCTCGACAACCTCGCCCGCCTCACGTCCGCGGTGCAATAGGCGGCCGCGCCCAGCATCCGTCACGCTGTTCCTATAAAAACAAGGCGTGACTAATGATGCTCCGCAGCATTAGTCACGCCTACGGCGAACAAACGCCCGCGAGGCGCGCAGGCTGGTTACTCTCGATGTAACGGCACCAACTGCCCTGGCGCCAAGGGAGCGATCATATGTTTGAGAGATTTACCGACCGAGCTCGTCGCGTCGTCGTTTTGGCCCAGGAAGAGGCCAAGATGCTCAACCACAACTACATCGGTACCGAGCACATTTTGCTCGGGCTGATTCACGAGGGTGAAGGCGTCGCCGCGAAGGCCCTCGAGAGCCTCGGCATCTCGCTGGATGCCGTGCGCGAGCAGGTTCAGGACATCATCGGCCAGGGGCAGCAGCAGCCCACCGGCCACATCCCCTTCACGCCCCGTGCGAAGAAGGTTCTCGAGCTGAGCCTGCGCGAAGCGCTGCAGCTCGGCCACAACTACATCGGAACCGAGCACATTCTGCTCGGCCTCATTCGCGAGGGCGAGGGCGTCGCGGCCCAGGTTCTCGTGAAGCTCGGTGCCGACCTCAATCGAGTGCGCCAGCAGGTCATCCAGCTCCTCTCCGGTTACCAGGGCAAGGAGCAGGTCGCGGTCGGTGCCAACGAGCAGGCGGCCAACACGGCCGGCAGCCAGGTGCTCGACCAGTTTGGTCGCAACCTCACCCAGATGGCCCGCGATAACAAACTCGACCCGGTCATCGGGCGCGAGAAAGAGATCGAGCGGGTCATGCAGATCCTCTCGCGTCGCACCAAGAACAACCCTGTGCTGATCGGTGAGCCCGGCGTTGGCAAGACCGCGGTCGTCGAGGGCCTCGCCCAGGCCATCGTCAAGGGTGATGTGCCCGAGACCCTGAAGGACAAGCAGCTCTACTCGCTCGACCTCGGTTCGCTCATCGCCGGCAGCCGTTACCGCGGTGACTTCGAAGAGCGCCTGAAGAAGGTCACCAAGGAGATCCGCACCCGCGGCGACATCATCGTCTTCATCGACGAGATCCACACCCTGGTGGGTGCGGGAGCCGCCGAGGGCGCCATCGACGCAGCATCCATTTTGAAGCCGTTGCTCGCTCGCGGTGAGCTGCAGACCATCGGTGCGACCACCCTCGACGAGTACCGCAAGCACTTCGAGAAGGATGCCGCCCTCGAGCGCCGCTTCCAGCCGATCCAGGTGAACGAGCCGTCGCTGGCGCACACCATCAACATCCTCAAGGGACTGCGTGACCGCTACGAAGCGCACCACAAGGTGTCAATCACCGACGGTGCCCTCGTGGCCGCGGCGAACCTCGCCGACCGCTACGTCTCCGACCGGTTCCTGCCCGACAAGGCCATCGACCTGATCGATGAGGCCGGCGCCCGACTGCGCCTGTCGATCCTGTCGTCGCCGCCGGAGCTGCGCGAATTCGACGAGAAGATCGCCGTGGTGCGTGCCGCCAAGGAGCTCGCCATCGAAGAGCAGGACTTCGAGAAGGCCGCCGGCCTGCGCGACGAGGAGAAGAACCTCCTCGGCGAGCGTCTGCGCCTCGAGAAGAAGTGGAAGTCCGGCGACGTCAAGACCACCGCGGTCGTCGACGAAGGCCTGATCGCCGAAGTGCTCGCTCAGGCCACCGGCATCCCGGTGTTCAAGCTCACCGAGGAAGAGTCCTCGCGGCTCGTCTTCATGGAGAAGGCACTGCACCAGCGCGTCATCGGTCAGGAAGAGGCCATCTCGGCCCTCGCCAAGACCATCCGACGCACCCGTGCCGGCCTGAAGGACCCGAAGCGTCCCTCCGGTTCCTTCGTCTTCGCCGGCCCCACCGGCGTCGGCAAGACCGAGCTGGCCAAGGCGCTCGCCGAGTTTTTGTTCGACGACGAGGCCGCCATGATCTCGCTCGACATGAGTGAGTACGGCGAGAAGCACACCGTGTCGCGCCTGTTCGGTGCTCCTCCCGGATTCGTCGGCTTCGAAGAGGGCGGCCAGCTCACCGAGAAGGTGCGGCGCAAGCCGTTCTCCGTGGTGCTGTTCGACGAGATCGAGAAGGCCCACCCCGACATCTTCAACTCCCTGCTCCAGATTCTGGAAGAGGGCCGGTTGACGGATGGTCAGGGTCGCGTCGTCGACTTCAAGAACACCGTCATCATCATGACCACCAACCTTGGTACCAAGGACATCTCGGGCGGACCGGTCGGCTTCCAGCTGGAAGGGGACAGCACGACCGGGTACGAGCGCATGGCCGGCAAGGTGAAAGACGAGCTGAAGAAGCACTTCAAGCCCGAGTTCCTCAACCGCGTGGACGAGATCATCGTGTTCCCGCAGCTGACCAAGCCCGAGCTGCTGCAGATCGTCGACCTGTTCATCAAGCGCCTCGGCGTGCGTCTGCTCGACAGGGACATGACCGTCGAGGTCACCGTTCCGGCGAAGGAACACCTGATCGAGGTCGGTTTCGACCCGACGCTCGGTGCTCGCCCGCTGCGTCGCGCGATTCAGCGCGAGGTGGAGGACCGCCTGTCGGAGAAAATTCTGCAGGGCGAGCTCAACGCTGGCGATCACGTGCACGTGGACTACGTCAACGGCGAGTACATCTTCACCACAACGACCCGGGTTGACCCGGTCGGCGTCGGAGTGAACACGGCCGCCGCAGTGGGGACCGGTCCGGCCACTCCCGACCTGGCCATCACGAGCGACTAGTTCTACCTGCTCGCGAGAGCGCAAAAAGTGCCCCAATGGACGTCCATTAGGGCACTTTTTGCGCTCTCGCGGGAGAAACGGGGGTGGTGGGGCGGTCAATAGACTAGGGGAGTGAAATTGGAAACGAGATACACGGTGCGCCGTGCTCGCACCAGCGACGTGCCCGGCATCGAAGCGCTTGTCGAACCGCTCGTGCAGCAGCGCATTCTGCTCGGCAAGGACCGAGTCGTGTTCTATGAGGCCGTGCAGGAATTTCGGGTGGCCGTTGACTCGTCCGGCACACTGATCGGCTGCGGCGCACTGCACGTCATGTGGGAGGACCTCGGCGAAGTGCGCACTCTCGCCGTCGACGCCGAGTGGCTCGGAGCCGGGGTCGGCTACACCATGATGCAGCGCCTCGAAGCGGATGCCCGCGACCTCGGCCTCAGCCGCCTGTTCTGCCTCACCTTCGAGGTGGGTTTCTTTACCCGCAACGGGTTCAGTGACATGGGCACCGAGACCGTCGATCCGGCCGTCTATGCCGAGCTCGTGCGCTCGCCCGATGAGGGCGTCGCGGAGTTTCTCGACCTGGCCCGAGTGAAGCCGAACACGCTCGGCAACACCCGCATGGTGAAGCGCTTGAACTAGCGAATGTCGGCGCAATCGGCCCGATCACGGCTTGAAGCGCTGCTCATAGGAGCAAAATACGCGGAGTTCACCCCCCGGACACGGGCCGTCGCTAGGCTGCGAACTATTGCACCTGCCAACCGTGGGCCGGGGGAACTTCCGATAAGCACGACCCCGGGCGCAATGACACACGCATCATTCTATGAATGAGGAGATCCATGTCATCCGCCGATCATCGCCGTACCAGGCTGGTTTTCGCCACACTACTTGGGGTGAGCCTTGCGGCCGCTCCGCTCATCGCTATGCCGGCCAGCGCCAACACCGCCGGCACCGGAGTCGTCATCAACGAGGCGTACCTGAACGGCGGCAGCTCGGGCGCGACCTACCTGAATAAGTTCGTCGAGCTCTACAACCCCAGCGACGCCGACGTGTCGCTCGACGGCACCTCCATTCAGTACCGCTCGGCCAGCGGCACGTCGAACCCCACCGGGGTCGTCGCCCTGACCGGCACTATTGCTGCCGGTGGTTATTACCTCGTGCAGGGCAGCTCGAATGCGGCAAACGGCGCAACCCTGCCCACAGCGGATGCCGCCTTCGGCACCTCCTTTGCCGCCGGCTCTGGCACGATCTTCTTCGCCAGCCAGTCGACGGCACTGACGGCTCCGGCCACCGGCTCACTGACCGGCCAGACCGAGATCCTCGACCTGATCGGCTACGGCAGCTCGAACACTTTTGAAGGAACGGCCGCCACCGCGGCATCCGTCACCACATCGGTGAACCGCACTGGATCTGTCGATACGGACGTCAATGCCGCCGACTTCACCGCGTCGGCCCCGACGCCCACGAACGCCGCCGGCGACACTGGCACACCGGTCGAACCCGAGCCGGACCCCGACCCGACCCCGGCGCCCGACGAACTGACCGCGATCGACGCGATCCAGGGAACGACCGACACGAGCCCGCTCGCCGGAACCGTCGTCAAGACCTCGGGTGTCGTTACGGCCGCCTACCCGACCGGCGGCTTCGACGGGTTCTACCTGCAAACCGCAGCGACCGGCGGCGAACTGGACTTCGCCAGCCACACTGCCTCGCACGGCGTGTTCGCCTACTCCAGCACGGCGACCGCCGACGTGAAGATCGGCGACCACGTTCAGGTCGTCGGCACCGTCGTGGAATTCTTCGGCATGACCGAGGTCACCTTCGGCACCGTCGACGACGTCACTCAGCTCTCCACCACAAACGTGGTCGCCCCGACCCCGGTCACTGTGGCGCTGCCGACCGGCGCAGAACAGCGCGAAACCCTCGAGGGTATGCTGCTCGCCCCGCAGGGCGACTTCACCGTCACCAACAACTACACGACCAACCAATACGCCGAAATTGGCCTCGCCGCTGGAACGACCCCACTAGTGAACCCGAGCGTCACGGCCCTGCCCGGCTCCGCCGAGTATCAGTCGGCCCTCGCCGAGAATGCCGGCCGAGCAGTCACCCTCGACGACGGCGCCACGACGAACTACCTGGCCGCAGCGAACCAGGGCAGCCCGGTTCCGTACCTGTCGACCAGTGCACCGGTGCGCATCGGCGCCGCGGTCTCCTTCCTCTCGCCGGTCATCTTCGACTTTCGCAACGACGCTTGGAAGTTCCAGCCGGTGACAGCCCTCGTATCGTCCAATGCAGCTACCGTACAGCCGGTGACCTTCGCCGACACCCGCACGAGCGCGCCGGAGAACGTGGGCGGCGACATCCGCTTGGCGAGTTTCAACGTGCTGAACTACTTCTCGACCACGGGGGACTCGCTCGACGGTTGCCGATTTTACAACGACCGGGCCGGCGTTCCGACCACGGTGAGCAGCGGATGTGACGCCCGCGGCGCCGCCACCCAGCTCAGTTTCGAACGCCAGCAGGCCAAGATCGTCTCGGCGATCAATGCCCTCGATGCCGACGTGGTCTCTCTCGAGGAGATCGAGAACTCGGCCGCGTTCGGCAAGGACCGCGACGACGCCCCCGCCAACCTGACCGCAGCGCTCAACGCGGCTTCCGGCAATGACGTCTGGGCGTTCGTGGCCTCGCCGGCCGCGCTTCCGGCCAGCGAGGACGTGATTCGCACCGCCTTCATCTACAAGCCCGCCGCTGTTGAAACGGTGGGGGAGTCGGTCATCCTCACCGAATCCGTCGCCTTCAATGGCCGCGCACGTGAACCACTCGCCCAGGCATTCCAGCTGGTCGGGGACGACGAGTCGAGCTTTCTCGCCATCGTGAACCACTTCAAGTCGAAGGGATCAGGCACCGGTGACGACGCCGATCAGGGTGACGGTCAGGGAGCATCCAACCCGACCCGCATCGAGCAGGCCAACGCGCTCGTAGCCTTCGCTGACCAGGTCAAGGCCGATTCCGGCATCGATCGGGTCTTTCTCACCGGCGATTTCAACGCCTACGACCTCGAAGACCCGATTCGGGTGCTACTTGACGCCGGTTACATCAACCAGGGCGACAAGAGCGGAGAGTATACGTACGCCTTCGGCGGCACTGTCGGCTCACTCGACCACGTCTTCGCCTCGCCCGAAGCAGCTGTCACGGTCAACGCCGTCGACGTCTGGAACATCAACTCGGTGGAATCGGTCGCGCTGGAGTACAGCAGGTACAACAACAACGTCACCGACTTCTACGTCGCCGACGCGTTCCGCTCGTCGGATCACGACCCGGTCGTGCTCGGACTAAACCTCGCCACGCCCACCGCTGTTGAGCTCAACCTGCTCAACGTCAATGACTTCCACGGACGCATCGACGCCAATACCGTCAAGTTTGCCGGAACCATTGAGCAGCTCCGGGCGGAATATGGCGACGCCAACTCGCTGTTCCTCTCGGACGGCGACAACATCGGCGCCTCGCTGTTCGCCTCGGCCTCGCAGAACGACCAGCCCACGATCGATGTGCTGAACGCACTCAACCTCGCGGCCTCTGGTGTGGGAAACCACGAGTTCGACCAGGGGTTTAGCGACCTCAGCGGTCGAGTGGCCGACACGGCGAACTTCGACTACCTCGGTGCCAACGTCTACAACGCGGGCACTGAAACTCCAGCCATGCGGGAGTACACCATCATCGACGTGGCCGGCGTGCAGGTCGGCGTTATCGGTGCCGTGACGGAAGAGACCCCGGCGCTTGTCTCGCCCAACGGCATCGCCAGCCTCAGCTTCGGTGACCCGGTCGCCGCGGTCAACCGCGTGGCCGCCCAGCTCACCGACGGCGACCCGTCGAACGGTGAAGCGGATGTTCTCATCGCCGAGTACCACGAGGGTGCCGGCGCGGGGATTCCCGATGGTGCCACGCTCGAGCAGGAGCTCACCGAAGGCGGCGCCTTCGCCGCAATCGTGAATGACACCTCGGCAGAGGTCGACGCGATCTTCACCGGGCACACGCACAAGCAGTACGCGTGGGACGCACAGGTTCCCGGGGCAGCTGACGGCGTGACGCGCCCGGTGCTGCAGACTGGCAGTTACGGAGAGAACATCGGCCAGGTCGTGCTCAGCTACGACATCGCCACCGGGGATACGACCACGGTCAAGAACCGGAACGTGGCCCGCTCCACCACACCCGACGCCGACCTCGTGGCCGCGTACCCGCGCGCTGCCGAGGTTCAGACGATCACGAACGCCGCGCTGGCCGAGGCCGCGGTCCAGGGCAACGTGCCCGTCGGTTCGGTCACCGCTGACATCACTCGGGCCTGCACGGGCGGAGTTGCGCCGTGCGCCGAAGACCGCATGGCTCCCTCTACCATGGGCACGCTCGTGGCAAACTCGCTGCGCGCCTCCCTGGCCGACTCCACCATCGGCGGCGCCGAGATTGGCATCGTTAACCCCGGGGGGATGCGTGCTGACCTGTCTCTTGATCCCGACGGTGTCGTGACCTACGCCGAGGCAAATGCAGTACTGCCGTTCCTAAACAATCTCTGGACCACGAGCCTCACGGGCGCGCAGTTCAAAACCGTTCTCGAGCAGCAGTGGCAGACCAACGCCGACGGCACGATTCCGAGTCGTCCGTTCCTGCAGCTCGGCCTGAGCGACAACGTAAACTACACGTTCGACGCCGACCGTGGCGCTGGCGACCGCGTGACAGGCGTCTGGATCGATGGCACCCCGATCGACCCTGCGCAGTCATATCGCATCGGTTCGTTCAACTTTCTGCTCACCGGCGGCGACAACTTCCGCGAGTTCCTGAACGGCACCGATACCCGGGACTCCGGTCTCGTCGACCGGGACGCCTGGATCTCCTACATCCAGACGAACAGCCCACTGTCGCCGTCGTTCAAGGCAAACCAGGCCTCGATCACCGGTGCCCCCACGGCGGCAGTCGACCCGGGTGACTCGGTCACTTTCACGGTCGGCCGCCTCAACCTCACCTCGCTTGGCGCTCCGAAGAACACGCAGCTCGCGCTGCGCTGGTCGGGCACCGACGTGGGGACGGCATCCGTTGATTCGACGGGTACGGCCACCGTCAGCGTCACGGTGCCGGCGGATGCGGTGGAGAACAGCATGCTCGAGATGACCGCAGCGGAGTCGGGCACGATCGTGCGGCTCGCCGTGGCGGTTTCCGTGACCGCCGAACCGGGCGATGCGCCTACCGCGGCTGGTGAGAAGGAGCTCACCAAGAAGCTCAAGAACGTGATCGACACTGACAAGAAGGCCTATCGGGCTGGTGACACGGTAGTTATTGAGGTTGGTGTCAAACACGCGGGTGAGTACGTGTCGGTGTGGGCCTACTCCAAGAAGAAAACCGACGACCTGGGCAGCTGGCTGCTCGTGAGCGCCGAGGGTACCGTGAGCGTCACGCTCGCAGACAACCTCAAGAACGGCAAATACACAGTGTCCGCACAGAACGCGGACGGTGAGGTGATCGGCTGGACCGATGTGAAGGTCGACAAGGCCAAGAAAGCACCGAAACCGCCCAAACACGGGCACCACTAAACAGAGGGCACCGGAGTGCCCGTTCGCAGTCTTTCGATTGCGAGCGGGTCTTTCCGGCAGCAATTACCGCCGACACGCACACCATTACCGAGTTCTGCCGCTGAACTTCAATAACCTTGGGGCATGTCGACGATCAAGCAACCGGTCGGCCGCCAGTCCAGCAAGGTGTACCGGCGCCGGCGTTTCGTAGTGGGGCTCGGCCTGCTCGCCGTGCTCGTCATTCTGTTTCTCATCATCGTGCAACCGGGCGTGAGCAAGGGCGACGGGGACTCCCCGAAAACGCCCGCGGCCGACACGACCGAGTCGGCGGCGCCGACGGATGCCGCCACCACCATCCCCGAGGTAGCCACCGCCGTCGACGGCGCGGCCTGCGACCCGTCCGATGTGCAGGTTGCGGCCGTCACGGACGCGACCAACTATGCAGTTGGAGTCCTGCCGCAGCTGTCGCTGAGCCTGACCAACATTGGAACCACCGACTGTGTGATCAACGCCGGCAACGCCAAGCAGGTGTTCACCGTGATGAGCGGGCAGGACGTCTACTGGACCTCCACCGACTGCCAGACCAACCCGATCGACGCCCAGGTCACCCTCAAGCCCGGTGTGGTCATGCCGCTGGCAACACCGATCACCTGGGATCGCACCCGCTCGGCCGTCGATACCTGTCAAGCCGAAACCCGCACCGCGGTTCCGGCCGGCGGAGCCTCGTATTACCTGCACGTGACCGTGGAAGGCATCGAGGCGGCCGACCCGGCCTTGATGATCCTAAACTAGGGCCTGTCGGTCGACCGGCTGGCACACGGCTCGGTGGCTAATTCAGGGGATCCGGTCGCGGGAGCAATCAGGACCGCCGTACCTGTGGGACGGCTGCTTCGGCACCCGGATGATTTTTTGATTTAGCCCGCGCGCACGGTTTAGCTCCCGCACACGGGGTCCGGTTTGCGCGCCGCGGGGGCGAGCGGGCATCCGTTCGCTCGTGGCGTGCGCTGCCAGCTGGGCGTCTGGAGCTTCGCCTGATTGAATGAATGTGTGACCGATACGACTGCCAACACCCGTTCCGAGGCGCTCGCCGCCGCACTGGCAGCGCAGGACGTCGTCGCCGTCGCATATGCGTTGCGCAACGACTACATGATCGTGCCGCAACTCGTGGTCAACGGCGAGGCGGCCCAGGTGCGCGTGTTCGGCCGCGAAGGCTCAGACAAGCGGATGCTGCTGCTCTTCTCCGCCGCGGAGAACTACCTGCGAGTGGTTCCCGACGACGTGGACCCGCAGGTCATGGTGTGCGACGGCCAGTGGTTGCGGGAGTTTCTCACCGTGCACGCCGCGACGCTGGAGATGGTCTTCTTCGACATTGCCGGACCCAACGTGATGCAGGCCGCCCCGGCCGACCTGCTGAACGCCCTGAGCCCTGAGCTCGGCCACAGCGACGCCGACTAACTGAATCGCGCACCGGGTGCGCCCGACGGAACAATCGAGCCCGGGGGCGGCCGGGGCTAGAACGCCCGATCGAGTTCGGCGTCGCGCGGTTTGCGGGTGGTGCCGAGTGCCAGGGCGACCGCCGCGTGGATCGACCCACAGGCGGCGTCGATCTGGGTGGTGAACCCGAGGCGAACGGCCTCGTTAACTCGCTGCTTCGACATGAGTGCTCCGCGTACCTCGCCGGCCAGGCTGATCTCGCCGAAGGCGACCACATTGTGTGCCACGGCCAGCCCGGTGAACGCGGACGCGATAGCCAGCGCGATGGCCAGGTCGGCGGCCGGCTCACTCAGACGGATGCCACCGACCGTCGACACGTATACATCTTTGGTGGAGAGGTTCATTCCCGCGCGCTCCTGCAAAACCGCGAGCAGCATAGCCACGCGGGCGGAGTCCACGCCGCTCGTGACCCGGCGGGGATTCGGTGCCTGGGTGTCGGTGACGAGCGCCTGCACCTCGACCGGCATCGCCCGACGGCCTTCCAACGCGACGGTTACACACGTGCCGTCGACCGGTTCGGTGGCCCGGCTCAGGAACAGCCCGCTCGGGTCGGGCACTTCGGCGATGCCGTCGCCGGTCATCTCGAAGCAGCCGACCTCGTCGGTAGGCCCGAACCGGTTCTTCAGAGCGCGAATGAACCGCAGCGAGGTCTGCCGGTCGCCCTCGAACTGACACACCACGTCGACCAGGTGCTCGAGCACCCGCGGACCGGCGATCGAGCCGTCTTTGGTGACGTGACCGACGAGCAGCACCGGCAGGCCGCGATCCTTGGCGACCCGAATCAGAGTGGATGCCACCTCCCGCACCTGGCTGGGCATACCCGGCGACCCGTCGGAGAGCGCACTCGACACGGTCTGCACGGAGTCAATGATGATGAGGTCGGGCTTGACAGCATCGATCTGCCCGAGGATGACTCCGAGATCGGTTTCGGCGGCGATATAGAGTTCGGGTTCGAGTGCGTTGGTGCGTTCGGCGCGCAGCCGAACCTGGCTCACCGACTCTTCGGCGCTGACGTAGAGCACGCGGCTCTTCGCTGCGGCCGCCTTAGACGCGACCTCGAGCAGCAGCGTGGACTTGCCGACGCCAGGCTCCCCACTGAGCAGAATCACCGAGCCGGGCACGATGCCGCCGCCGAGCACACGGTCGAATTCATTAATGCCCGTCGGCCAGTGAGCGGCGGCATCCGTTTCGACGTGGGTGATCGGGCGGGCGATGCCATCGCCGACGAGCGTGATGGCCTTGAGCTTGCGGGTGATGCCGGCTGTCTGGCCGGCATCGACGACGGTGCCCCACTGCTGGCATTCGCCGCAACGGCCCGCCCATTTCAGGGTCGTCCAGCCGCACTCGGAGCAGCGGAAAGAAGAGACGGATTTTGCCATGTTTCGAGCCTAGCCGGGGCCACCGACAGTCGGCTCTGCGGCGGCAATCGGCTGCCTGAACCGGCCGTTGCGGTCGCAGAACGTCAGACCCGGTCGTATCCTGAACAGAACGAACCAGCAGTGGGGAGAAAGAGGAACAATGGCCGACCTATGTGTCAGCACACAGTCTTTGAGGGGACTGAGTGACGAATTGACCATTGTCGCGCAGGAATTCAACAATGCGAACACGCGAAGTGACACGATTGCGGCGGCCGTTGGGCATTCCGGGCTGGCCGAGGCTGTGACGGATTTTGCTCACGGATGGGACGACCGTCGCTCCGAGATGGTCGACTCGATTGCTTTTCTCGCAGAAGGCGCGGCTGGCTGCGCGGACACCTTTGAGGACGTCGACAACCAACTGGCGAAGTCGATTGAAGTTCCGTCCCCGATGGCGGCGACGTCCACGGGAAGCGTGGCGCAATGAGATCCATCGACTGGACACCGGTCAACTTGGGCTCCGACCCGGTTCCGGGGGAGCCGGGGATCGTGCAGAGCGGCGGGTTGTCCTATCTGGAGGTGGCCGACGCGATCCGGAGTGCTGAGCGGCGCTTGCGCAACCTCGACGCCGGGGGCAGCGTGGTCTCGGAGGCGGTCGAAGCGCTGCAGGAGACCGCGAACACGGTCGCCGACAACATTCTGCGGGCCGAGAAGCGCTACCGAGCCGTCGGTCAGGCGCTGCTCGACTATGCGCCCCAGCTGGAATCCGCGCAGCGGGAGTCGCAGTCCGCGCTGGAAAGCGCTCGTATCGCCCGGGATACGGCAGACGAATCCAGCGCGCATCAGCGTCATTACTTGCGGTTGGCCGCCGATGACACCGATCCTGTGCAGGCGCTCATGTACACGAATGTTGCCGAGACGTTTGAAACGGATGCTGTGTCGGCATCCGCTGGCGTCGGCTTGGCCATCACTCGAATTAATGACGCCGTCACCAGTCGTGACCGGGGCGCTGAGACTGCACGCGGCAGCATCGAAAATATCACATCCTCGGATGACCTCAACGACGGCTGGTGGGACAACTGGGGTAAGGACGCACTCGCCGTCATCACGGACATTGCCGGCTGGGTTTCGGCGATCGCGGGCGTACTGGCCCTGCTGGTTTCGTGGATTCCGGTCGTAGGCCAGCTGCTGGCCGCGGCGCTTCTCGTGGTGGCCGGACTCGCAGCGGTGGTCAACGCGATCGGAAATATCGTGCTCGCCTCCTCCGGAGAACGCAGTTGGGGAGAGGCCGGACTCAGCATCGCGGGGGTGGCGCTGTCCTTCATCGGCATGGGGGCAGCGGTGAAAGTGGTCGGACGAGTGCTCATGGCAGAGAAAGTCACCATGAAGGTGGGGCAGCAGATCACGGTCAAGCAGTCCTTGCGGTTGCGTCCTGCCGATTGGAAACAGTGGGCTGGTGACATGCGCACTCCAGTGCCCCCGCCCGTGAATGGGCAGACCATTTGGCGTGCCTATGGTGGCAAGGCCAACGCCACTGGAGGCTCGTGGAGCCCGGTCGATGTGCAGGGGCTAAGCAATCCGCGAATGCAGATGGGCCTTCCCGGTGACAATGGTATGAGTCGTGTGGTCGTCGCGCGTCTCGATGACGTGGAGGCAGTGCAGACGCTCCGCCACGGTTTGCCGTATGAAGGAAATCTTGGCGGTGCGCCCGAGTATCGCATCCCGTGGGATGCCCAAGGCAAAATTACGGTGCTGAACGACCTGCCGTTCGTTGTTCCATGAGCGTATGGCGACGCACGGTTGCGCAGCTGGCGTACTCGTACGACGTGGGTGTGTGGGGGGAGCCGGGCCATTTTGTCGCGCGCGGGCTGCAGGCATCCGCTCGTATCGGTGGCTGGAATCGTGGGGTCTTTCTGCGCAACGCCAGCGTGGATTCCAGCCTCCCCTCGACGTACTTGTTTGCCCAGGCTCGTGCTCGCGCCGTGGCCGATCGTTCCGATCTTGAGAGCTGGGTGGTTTCAGCGGCCGTTTACGCCGTTGACGGTTCGGAGACGCCGGCGAACGCTCGTGCCGAAATCATGAGGCGGGGATCGGCGACCGCGCTCGCCGAGGTGGAATTCGTCGCCGACGCAGCCCGTGCCGGCAAGCTGCAAGCGGATGCCGACCAGATCTACAATGGACGTCGCGCCGAGACGCCGTGGATCACTGATGCGGCCTATGCGGGCGATTTTGCGGCGGCGCAGTGGGCGCAGGACCTGAGCGGGTCATTCGGCGTCTTTCCCATTAATCTTCTCAAACGGGAGTACCCCCCGTTCCTTCACATGTTCGCGGCGCTCAAGCCTCCGCCGGGGTGGCCAAGTGCCAGTCTCGTGCTCGCCAATCCGACGGCGATCAAAGACCGGTTCGAGTTGTTTTCCGTTGGTGCCCGCGAGAACGAAGTCGACGTGACCGAGGACGCGCTGCTTGGCCGACGCGAGGCGCTGTGCACGGTGCGGATAGGGTCAAAGGACGAGATTGATGCGGAGAAATTGTCATGACGGATGATCTGCCGGACGGCATTGTCGTTGCTGCCACGACCGAGGTCGGGTCGGCGCATTTGGCCGTCGCGCTTGAGAATCAGGATGTCGAGGCTATCGGCCGAGCGCTGCGCCTCGACTTTGTCGTCGTGCCGTTGCTGCGAAGTAAAGTCGGGGTGCTCGAGACCCGGGTGTTCGCCGCCGCTGACTCTCCCGCGGGCGCTCCACGTTTCAACCTCTGTCTGTTCTCCTCCACTGAGACATTCGCAGAATTCATCAGCGACATTTCCGACCGCGAGTTCGCCCTGCAGCGCGGTGCAGCACTCGTACCGTTTCTGATCCAGCATGCCGATTTTCTCAACGCGGTCGTGTTTGATCCCGCTGGCCCGCACACGATGTCGGCCTCCGTTGCCGACGTGATCGCCGCATTGGAGCCGCAACCCGGCGATGATGAGGCGGCCTGGGTAGCCGGCGATACGCACCCGTCTGAATTTCGAAGCGATGGAGACCCGACCCTGTCGCGGGTCACCGGCTTTGACTTGCCGCTTTCCGGAGACTGGTTTTCGATCGCTCTCGACGATGCCGCAGCACGAGACGCGAGTGTCAAGCAACTCGTCAACCGCCAACTGAAGGGGCTGCCGGCGGCGCCGGTGTTGCGACGAGAACTCGCCCGCTGGCTCACCGAAACCTGCATTCGTGCGGCTGCCGGCGGAGCCGAATTCATGGCCTACCTGTTGCAGCGCAACCCTACCGGGGCACTCGCGCTGAATGTTGTGTTGTACTGGCAGCAACTCGGGCCGGCCCAGGGAGGCCGCACCCATCTCGACAGTATGGCCAAGCGGCTGAGCGAACGGCTGGCACCCGAGGCAAAGCTTCTCAGCGCGGTCACCCCGGCGGGCCCACTCGTGAGGCACAGCAGGGTCGCGAGCGCGTCGGCCGACGTGGGCACGCCAGACCTCCCGCTTCTCATCGTTGACTACTGGATTGAGTTTCCCGACCATCGCGGCTTGTGCCTGATCACTTTTTCAAGCCCGCACGTTGACCTGGCTGACACACTGCTCACCTTGATGGACAATATTGTGTTGTCGGGGGTATGGGAGCTGGAGACTCCCATGGGGGACGCCGATTCGGTCGCTGCGCAGCAGTGAGCGAGTTAGGTTACTGCCGCTCCCTGATGCGCTGACACCCGCGCGGCATCCGCGCTCATCGCTGGCAGGAACGCCTCGGCCCAGGAACGGTAGCCGCGGTCGTTGGGGTGAAACAAGTCTTTGGCGACGTGGGTCAGGATGCTGCGGAACCCGGCCCGTTTGGTGGTCGAGTGCAGCGGGACCACGGTCAGTTCGTGTTCGTCGGCGACGCGTCGAATGATCTCGTTGGCCTCTGCCACCTTGACCTCGTTGTGGGGAAGGTGAAAGCACGGCAGGTCGGCGACGAGGGTGTGCGGCGGCAGCGCGGCGAAAATGGTGCGAATGTCCGCTTCGAAGGTTGTGGGGTTCCACTGGGCGATATCGTTGGCACCGATCGCGACCGTCACCAGGTCGGGCTCAAGCTTTTCGAAGCGGGGAAGCTGGTCGCGCACGGCCAAAGCCACCGTGGCACCCGACACGCTGAGGTTCACAACACGCACGGTTTGGCCGGTGACCAGCCGCACGTGATCGGCGAGCACGCCGACGTAGCTCCTGTTCGGGCTGGAGGCACCGATGCCCTGGGCCGCACTGTCGCCCATCGCGACGTAGAGCAGCTCACCCGGTTGCTTGGCATTGTCGCGCCACCAGGCGGAATGCACCGGCAGGGTTTCGTTCAGAATGGCCTTCTGCTGTTCGAGGTCGCGACGAAACCAGGTCGTGGCAAGCACAATGCCGGTCGCGACAACGGCGATACCGGTAGCGATTAACGGGCGGATGCTCGGGGTTGATTCGCGCACCCACTGAGGCTACTCCGCGGCATCCGTGTGTCTGCTGCATGTTCGCCGATTCGCGTCGGACCCCAGTCTCTACTAGGATCGACGGCGGTACCGTGTCCGAGCGGCCGAAGGTGCGACTCTCGAAAAGTCGTGTGGGGGAGACTCCACCGTGGGTTCAAATCCCACCGGTACCGCCACGAAAAACCCCCTACAGCCCAGTGTTCAACTGGGGAGTAGGGGGTTTTTCATTGCCGAGATTGACCCAGCAGTAACGCAGCGGTAACGGAACATCTGTGAGTGGGTGTGAGCAAGTGCGAGTTGAGGCATGCGGTGGGTGGTGACGCACGCGACTGCCTGGTAGCCCGCACCTTCCTGGCGACGATCTCCATGGTGCGCTGTGGCGGCTCGAGAGCACCGGTTCGACGTCCCCGCATCGGTCACGGCGAGGGGATGCGTTGCCGGTGAGCGCATGGAGATGCGCGGCCTCAACACGCCCGACGTATCTGGGAATGTGCGGTGTGTCCGATGTCTCCGAAATGCACACTCATACACATTTACCCTCGCCGGGACGTGTACCCCAACTAGGCGTCAGGCACCGTTATCTAATATTGTCAAGATAGGGTCGCTTTTTGATTGGTAGACACCCCTCATGGCCGGGTCTTAGACTTCAACCTAACAGAGCAGGGAAAAAGTCACATGACGGGTCAGCGAGTTGGATATGTGCGAGTGAGTACCCTCGACCAGAACACCATCCGTCAGCTTGCTGGAGTCGACGTCGATCGGGTGTTTGAGGATAAGGCGTCGGGGAAGGATCAGAACCGGCCCGAGCTGGAGGAGATGATCAAGTTCGTCCGCGAGGGCGATACCGTTCTCGTGCATTCTATGGACCGTCTGGCCCGTAACTTGGATGACCTTCGCTTGATCGTGCGCCGGCTTACAGCGAAGAGGGTCCGGGTTGAGTTCGTGAAAGAGCAGCTGTGCTTTACCGGCGATGACAATGCGATGGCGAACCTGCTTTTGAACGTTATGGGGGCGTTTGCTGAGTTTGAGCGGTCTTTGATTCGTGAACGTCAACGCGAGGGTATTGCCTTGGCGAAGAAGCGGGGCGTTTACCGGGGTCGTACCCCGTCACTCGACACGTTCCGTGCGGCCGAGCTGTGTGAGAAGGCTGCTGCTGGTGTGCCGAAGTCTGTGCTTGCTCGTGAGTTTGGGATCAGCCGCGAAACTGTTTACGTCTATCTCCGTGCGAAGGTCTGAGCTGGCTGTAAATGATCTGATGTGGTTTATAGGTGGCCTTCTGCCGTGTCGATCAGTTCGACCCAGCGCGTTCGATGGTCGGTGCCTTGCCGGATCGTTGGGGTCGGGTCCTAGCCTCTGTAATGGGTATTGGCTGGTCTGGTTAAGCCCGGTGAAGTCTGGGCTGCCGCGGGCATTCCGGATTTGACTGTCTGTGATGAGTCGCGGTCGCCTGCCCAGATCTTTTCCGGCGTCGCGGCGCTTGTTGATCGAATTGACTACGCGCTCTTGCTCTCATTCACTTTCCGGGCAATCACAGTGCCCAGGCCGTCCGCGACGGTCTCCTGGCCTCCCTGAGCTCCCTATCCGCCCACATCCACACTTCCCTCACTTGGGACCAAGGAGTGGAGATGGCGCTCCACAAGTCATTCAGCAAAGACGCGAACATGGATGTCTACCTCTGCGACCGCGCGAGCCCGTGGCAGCGAGGATCAAACGAAAACACCAACGGCCTCCTGCGCCAATACTTTCCCAAGGGCACCGATCTCAGCACGCAGACCCTGCCGGAGCTGGGACGAGTGACCCACGAATTCAACAACCGACCGCGCAAATTCCTCAACTTGGCAAACCCTGGAGAACTCGTCAGTAAGCTCCTTTTCAATACCTAAATCGACCTTTGTTGCGACGACCACTTGAATCCAAGAGCGTCGATACTTCTAGTCAATGTTTAGCCCGAGGGCAAAGCGCAACAAGCTCTATACCCTGGGCCCGGTTCTCTGGGTTGGGTTCAGCTGATGCATCGCGGTCCAAAGCCGCAGTCCGCGTGCCCATTGAGTGCCAGACCAAGCGATCTGCGTTCACCTTCGCGTTAGTTAAGCGTCATTCTGCGTTTACCTGTGGGATAGGTTCTCGTTGTCTTCATTTCAGATTATCTTTCTGATCTCACTCTGAGGTGCGCCCTTACTAACAGATGGACAGCAATGAAAACCACTCGGCTCCTTGCCACCACCGCCGCGGCGTCACTTGCCATGATGGCCCTGGCCGGCTGCGTGCAAAGCAACGCAGCAACATCGTTGGCCGGCCCCGGCGATTCAGCCGACCAGGCCCTCACGGTACTCATCAGTGGCGGTGAAAACATCCAGGCGCTGTGGGAAGACCACCTGATTCCGGCCTTCGAAGAGGAGAACCCCGGATACACGGTCGCTGTCAACCTCGATCTGCACGGCGAGCACGATGCCCAGACCATGGCCAAGCTGACGAGTGCCACGGAGCAGGAAAAGGACCCGGGCTTCGACCTGGTTGACGGCGGATTCGTGCCCATGGCCGCCGAGGCTGGGCTGCTGACGCCGATGACCGCAGACGAAATCTCCGCCTTCAACGACATTCCCGAAGACGTCGTCGAGGCCGGTGGCGCTGGTGGAATCGCCTACCGCGGCTCCGTCGTTCTGCTGGCATACGACACCGCCACCATCCCGACACCTCCGAAGACCCTCGACGAGCTGCTGGCGTGGATCGAGGCAAACCCGGGCGAATTCACCTACAACTCCCCGAAGTCCGGCGGATCCGGCTCGGCCTTCGTCGCGACGGTCCTCGACAAGTACGTCTCTGACGATGCCCGCGCAAAAATGACCGTCGGCTACGAAAAAGAACTGGAAAGCGAGTGGACCGAAGGGTTCGAAACGCTTCGCAGCTTGAACCCGTACATCTACCAGAATGGTTTCTACCCCAACGGCAACCAGCAGACGCTGGACCTGCTGGCAAGCGGTGAAATCTCGATGGCGCCGGTCTGGTCCGACATGTTCATCTCGGGCAAGAAGAACGGCGCGATTGGCGAGTCCGTGGACTACACGCAGATCTCTGACCCGTCCTTCACCGGAAGCGCGGCCTACCTCGGAGTTCCGGCTGCCAGCCCCCGCCAGGAGGGTGCGCTCAAGCTCGCCAACTTCGTCTTGACCCCCGGCGCCCAGGAAATGATCGTGAACGAGATCGCTGGTTTCCCGGCAATCAGCCTCGACCTGCTTTCGACCGACATTCAAAACGAGTTCGCTGATGCCGATACCGGCAACCTGCGCAAGGGTTACTTCTCTCAGATGGGCAGTGACTTGAGCAACCTGTGGGATCAGGAAGTGCCGGGACAGTGACTCTCGCCCCGACGAGGGGCTCAAAGCGACGCGCCATAGCCACCCCGGCTGTGGCGCGTCGCCCGTTGGGTTTCTTCCTCGCCCTTCCTCCGATCATTTTGATTCTGCTGTTCGTGGGATTCCCGATCGTCCTGGCTTTTGCGTTCAGCATTGGTCTGACCGGTGGCTTGAACCATGTGATCGCCTCGATCGGCCTGAACGTGCACGAAGCCGAGAATTGGTGGGGAACACCGGCAGCCTATATCGAGGTGCTCTCGAACTCCCGCATCCTGCGCGACCTCTCGGTTACCGTCGGCGTGACAGCGCTCAGCACGGTCATCGTCATTTTTCTGGCCCTGGGAATCGGTCTGTTCCTCAAGCTCCGCGATGGACGGATGGCTCGGCTACTGTCCGGTCTGGCGATCATCCCGCTGTTCATCCCGGTAGTCATCGCTTCCTGGGCGATCGTCACGTTCTACTCCGGTGACGGCTTCGTGCGCAGCGTCTTTGCGCAGTTCGGTGTCGAGGCGCCGGTGTGGGCCTTCACCATGGTCGCTGTGGTGATCGGGTCCGTTTGGACCTCGCTGCCGTTCGCGGTACTCATGATCACCTCCGGCCTGCAGGCAATCCCCAACGCCATGATCGAAGCCGCGCGGGATGCCGGTGCCGGCTTTCTGCGCATCGTCGTGTCCATTCTCATTCCCATGGCCTTCGTGCCGATCCTGATTGCGGTCACGTTCACCGCGATTGGCGTGGTCGGCTCCTTCACCGTTCCGTACTTCACCGGGCCGAATGCGCCCAACATGCTCGGCGTGAGCATGTCCAACTATTTCTCGGCCTTTAATCAGCCGCAGCAATCCGTCGTGATGGCCTTTATCGTCTTTGTGATCGCATCCGGTATTGCCGCAGCGTATGTCTGGGCCAACTTTCGATCAGCAAAGGATCAGGGAAAAGTCTGATGACGATGATCACCAAGCGCGCGCGAAAGTCCGCAGCGCGGCTCAGCTTCAGCGGTCCGCTCAGCGGGCTCTTTTTCGTCCTCATGGTCGTTTTCATTCTCGGTCCGCTGGCCTGGCTGGGCATTCGAGCATTCGCCGAATCCTGGACCTTCCCCAACCTCGGCCCGGACGGCTGGACCCTCCGCTGGTGGAGCGTGGTGCTCGGCGACGAAACGCTCGGCCGGGCCGTGCAGAATTCGCTTGCGCTAGCCGCGTTGACCGTGCTGGTGTCTGCCTGCATCTGTCTGCCGGCCGCGTATGCTTTCGCGCGCTACGAATTCTGGGGTCGGCGAACTTTTCTGATCGGGCTGTTCGCCCTCAACGCCTTCCCGAAAATGGGTTTGTACGTTACCATCGCCTCGCTGTTTTATGCGCTCAACCTGATGGGTACCGTGATGGGCGTGCTAATCGTGCACGTGTTGGGAACCGTGGTGTTCATGACCTGGATTCCCGCTGCGGCCTTCGCTGCGGTGCCACGCAGTCTCGAGGAAGCGGCGCGCGACGCGGGCGCCACGAAGCTACGGGTTTTCATCAGCGTTACCTTTCCCCTGGCCCTGCCGGGAATTCTGGTAGCAGCGGTCATGTCGTTTCTGGCGTCGTTCGACGAGGCGCAGGGCACCTATCTCATTGGCGCACCCGACATTATGACCATGCCAACGCAGATGTACACCCTCGTGCTCAACTACCCGAATCAGGTGGCGGCCGTGTTCTCCATTCTGCTGGCCATCCCCTCGGTCGCCCTGCTGCTAGCGGCGCACAAGCACATCGTCGGCGGCACGCTCGCCGAAGGATTCCAAATCAAATAGCCCCACTCCGAGCATCGCAAGAAGTGTAGAGAAGACCATGACTTTGATCGAAAAAATACATTCCACGACACCCACACACCGTGAAACGGATGCCGGCGGCTCGCGCGGTCTGCGCGTGCGCGGCCTACACAAGGTGCTCGGTGGTCGCACCATCATCGACAATCTCGACCTGACCGTGCAGGACGGGGAACTGGTCTCCCTGCTTGGCCCCTCCGGCTGTGGAAAAACCACGACCCTGCGCATGATCGCCGGATTCCTCGCGCCCGACGCCGGCTCGATCCAGGTGCACGACCGCGAGGTGTCCGCCCTCGGTGCCGAGAAACGGCCCAGTGCCATGGTGTTTCAGAACTATGCGCTGTGGCCGCACATGACGGTCGTGAAGAACGTTGGCTTCCCTCTCAAACTGCGTCGCCTCGGCAAGAAGGAGATCGAGCAGCGAGTGGACGCTGTCCTCGCGCTGGTCAACCTGCTGCATCACAAGCACTCGCGGCCGGCCCGCATCTCCGGGGGGGAGCAGCAGCGCGTTGCCCTGGCGCGCGCCCTGGTGCAGGAGCCGGAGCTGCTGTTGTTGGACGAACCGCTTAGCAACCTGGACGCGAAGCTGCGGGTGAAAGTGCGTGAGGACATCCGTGAAATTCAGCAGCGCCTGGGCATCACGACGCTGATCGTGACGCACGACCAGGAGGAGGCGATGTCGATGTCCGACCGAATCGCCGTGATGAACGCCGGAAAAATTGAGCAGTTCAGCCGGCCGGCCGAGCTGTATTCCCGGCCGGAAACCGAATTCGTCGCCACCTTCATCGGCAGTCTGAACCGGATCGAGGGTTCGCTGGTGAACGGCGCCGTCGTGCCCGGTGACGACGTCATCGGCATTCGCCCGGAAGACGTGGTGTTCACCCTGCACGCATCATTCGATGCACGCCCGGCCGTCGTCGAGCGCGTCGTGCCCCACGGGCATTTTCACGAAATCTACCTGAAGCGCGATGACGCCACTCTTCGCGCCTTCGCCTCCGGGTTGCCACCGGCGCCCGGTGATCGCGGTCACGCCGCCATCCAGAACGCGCTTACCTTTCGGCAGGGCCGGCTCGTCGCGACCGGCGGGGTGGCGTTATGAGCGCGCCCAGCGCGGCCGCCCAGCGGGTCGCCGCCGTCACCGCTCATCGCGGGGATTCCCAGAATTTTCGGGAGAATACCCTCGCAGCGATTCGATCGGCGATTGCGGCGGGAGCGGACTACGTCGAGGTCGACGTTCGGGTCACCCGTGACGGCCAGGTGGTGTTGCTGCACGATGCGAGTCTCGTTCGGTTGTGGGGCTTCGACGCCGCCATCTCGGACCTGACCTACGCGCAGGTCGCCCTGTTGGGCGGCGACGATCTTCGTGTCCCGTTGTTGCGAGACGCGCTGAAGCTGTTCGAAGATTTCCCCACCCTGCTGCTTATCGACATGGACGAGGAAGCGCCGGCCGCACCGGCTTTTGAAGTAGTGCGAGAAAGCGGCCTGGACGTCGCGTGGTGTGGAAGTTTGGCCGGGATGCGGCGCATCCGTTCTCTGGATGCACAGGCTCGCATCTGGCTGCCGTGGGACCGGCGCGAGGTTCCACCGCTCGAGTTGATCGATGAGCTCCGGCCGGAGTTTGTGAACGCGGAGTATGTCGTGCTCAGCCGAAAGCTCGTGGACGACATTCATGCCCTGGGCTTAGGGGTCGCTTGCTGGACGGTCGATAGCGCCGCGATCATGCGGTGGGTGCTCGCGCTGGGCGTGGATTCCGTGACCTCCAATCGGTTGGCTCTGCTCGCCGAGACCGTGCGCGAGGCCGTCGGGCCTGAGCCGGCGGCTTTCTCTGCGGTTTCGGCGTTCTCGGCGGACGAGCTGCGCGAGGCCAGTGCGATTGCCCGGGAACTCGCGATCTGGGCGCAGGACTATAGCCGATCCGCCGACAGGGGAACAATTTCGACCAAGGCGAACCCCGGTGACCTCGTGACCGAGGTGGACGTTGCCGTCGAACGCCACGTGCGAGCGCGCATCGCGGCCACATTTCCGTCGCACAACTTCGTCGGCGAAGAAATGGGCGGCGAGGCGCAGGCCGGTGTGCCGTGCTGGTACCTCGACCCGGTCGACGGCACGACAAACTACGCCAACCTGATTCCGTGGACGTCGTTTTCACTCGCCCTGGCGGTGGATCACGTTCCCTACGTCGCCGTCGTGTCCGAACCCTGGCGCGGCGACCTGTTCGAAGCGGTGGCCGGGCAGGGCGCCCGGCTCAATGGCGCTGCCCTGGCGCTGCCCCGAGCCGGCGAGGGACCACTGTCGTTGGCCGGACGGGTCGTGCACACGGAGCTCGCCGGGCACCTGCCGTGGCCGGGCATGATCGAACTCCTGACCGCCCTTGGCGAGCGATTCAGCATCATGCGGGTGATGGGCTCAGCCACCCTGACCGTCGTGGGAATAGCCGCCGGACGGGGAGCCGCCTCGGTGATCGGTCAGTTCAGCGCCGTCGACCATCTGGCCGGCACGCTGATCGTGCAGGAGGCCGGTGGCGTCGTACTTGACGAAGACGGAATTCCGAACGCGTTTCCTCAGCACGGCGGCATTCTGGTGGCCGCCCCGGAGGCCGCGACGGAAGTGTATGGCCTGTGGCGAGCCGCCGTGGGCGCGAGGTGATGCTCGCACTTGACGGCCTCGACCGCCACACGCCCTGGAACCTGGTTGACCGGTTACCGCTCGACTTTGCCACCTTCCACCCGCAGGGGCTTGCCTTCGCCGCGGGGCTCACCTTTCTGTCTTCGGTGGAAATTCAGGCCGAAAATCGCGGGGTGGGTCACGTGTTCATCGTAGACAAGCAAGGAGCGCTGCAGCGGGACCTGATCGTGGGCGACGGCGAGATGTACCACCCGGGAGGCATCGACTTCGATGGCAGTTTGGTGTGGGTTTCGGTAGCGCAGTACCGCCCGGGCGGCCAAAGCATGATTATGACGATCGACCCTGAAACCGCCGAGATTCGAGAGCGATTTCGGGTTGACGACCACGTGAGCTGGGTGGTCTGCGACCTGGCGAATGCGCTGGTGCACGGCGCCAGCTGGGGCTCACGCGAGTTCTACACCTGGACAATCGACGGGGCGCTCATCTCGCGCTGGAAGAACCCGAGCGGTTTCATCGACTACCAGGACTGTCGCTTCGTCGGCGAGAGTCTCATCGTCGCGAGCGGTATCGCGGTGCTGCCCGCGGCATCCGGAACCTGTGAGCTGGGAGGTTTAGCGCTCATCGACACCGCCAAGCGCGCGATCGTGCATGAATTTCCAATGTCGCTGTATTCGGCTGCTGGGCACACGGTCACTCGAAACCCCTTCTCGGTCTCTGTCGACGCGGGGTCCGTGACGATGTGGGTCGCCCCCGACGATGGTGGCGAAGGGAACGGCACCGAGATTCTGACCTATCGCACCACCATTCTCTGACGCTCAGGTACCCGCTGCTCTGTGCGGGGCTCGGGTCCGGAACGTGGGCCCAGCTCAGAGCGCTTGTTGCTTGGTGGGAGGTCTCCTGGAAGTCGCTACCGAACTCAATAATCGACTCCCAAAACACTCGGCGGCATCGCACCCACTCAAGCTATGCAACGACTACTCTCAAACCAGAAAAGCCCATCGTTGCGACGACCATTTGAATCCGCCCTGCTACCGAGAGCATTAAGTGTCAAGAGTTGGCACGCTTCACCGCTGAATTCAGGTGTTCCGCAACCGTTACACGGTCGACCCGGCTCAGATGGCGGCCACCCTTCTGCCCTACCGGGAGCGTGGGGCGGTGCGCAGGTGCGGCCGACGTGATGGCCCTGCAGGAGGGGCAGGTTCAGTGCACCCCGCCGAGCACCTCTGAGACCGACCGGCAGAACCCGGTCTGCACTGGACGGTCGCTCCTGGCAACAGAGGAAACGGATTTGTCCTGCTGCGGATCTGAGGACCTTGTCTGTCGTCCTGTGCTGATCGGCGAGGGATCGGAGTCGCCGTGGCCCAACGTCGACTGGTTCGGCGCCGAGTATTGCTCGGACTCTGGGAAATAAAAAAGTGAACAAATCCCTTAATATGACTAAATTTCATTAGTGTTTATTACGAACTATCCACGACCAGCGGGACCTTCTTGCTGGCGGTTACTCAAGGAGATAATCGTGAAACGATATTCCATGGGGATTCTGGGGGCTTCGACCGTTGCGTTACTCGCTGCGGCTACATTCGGGGCCGGCGCAGCTCAAGCGCACGATCCTGGACACTCCGGCGACAAAAAAAACGGTATCGCTGTCCGCCGATCTCACGGAGCTCAACGGCTCCGGGGCGTCAGGAACTGCCACAGCAACAGTTCGTAACCAGAGGATCAAGCACATTGAAGTGCACGCTTCTGGTCTGACACCAGACGCTCCGCATGCCCAACACATCCACTACGGCGAGCAAGCGCTGCACGAGTGCCCCACCCTGGCTCTGGACAGCAACGGTGATGGCCGCTTGAACACCGTGGAAGGGGTTCCCGCGTACGGTCCGGTCGTTGTGTCGCTTACCACGACAGGCGACACGACTCCCACAAGCTTCCTGGATGTGACTCGTTTTCCGGTGTCTGAGAGCGGCAGCTACCACTACAGCCGCGATAACATCCGCATCACCAAGGTGGCGGGAACGGGCTACCCGGGGCCGGACGGAACAGGAACGGCGAAAGAAATTGCCGAATCTATCCGCGAAGGCGAAGGCGTCGTCGTGATCCATGGTGTCGACTACAACGGCAACGGTGAGTACGACTTCAGTGCGGGTGCAAGCGAACTCGACCCGAACCTGCCTGCAGAAGCAACCGACCCGGCCGCCTGCGGCGTCCTCGACTAAGCACGCGCTCAACACCCTTTCTGGGCAACGACCGACGGTGGCCCGTCATCGATGACGGGCCACCGCACGGAACCCACCTGACTACTCGAGAAGGCGTCCTCCGCTCTGCCTCGGATGAATCCGCCCACCCGTTGCTTGACGCCAACGCCGTCCAGTTCGTCGATTCACCCCCACAGCATCACACGCTGCAGTCAGAGTCGAGCCCTGGGCCATCAACACCCAGAACCGCGCCTGTTTCTCCACCAACTCAAACTTCGACTACACCTACAACACCTCACAGAAATCGAGTGTTGCGACGACCGGTTGAATTTGCCGTCCCCCTTGGGGGCAGCGGACGTTGGCACTCAATCTGGAGGCCAGAACATGGTCTAAGCCGCGAGGTTGGACTAACGGGTGTGATCGCCGGGATCACCGTCTGACTCGATTGGTTTGCCCGTGGGGCGCGCGTAGTAGGCCCAGGGAAACCACATCGAGCCTATTCGATGCCACCCTTCGCTCTCCAAGGCGCGTCGGCTGGACGCGAAGGCCACAACCCGGAGGTGTTCCCATTGCTCATCAGATTGGATGAGGTCATGGAAGTACATTCCATAGGCAATTGAATGCCACCCCGTGCGTCCGGCTGCGGCTAATTCTTCCATCTCGTCAAACGCAGTCAGCGGAGAGAGCCGACGTATCTTGTCCGAGGAAGGAGTGACGATACCGTCAACGACCCGCCCGAATCTTTGCTGGGCCGCTTGGCGGCTCATGCTAAGTTGCTGCCCGATGCGGTCCCAGCTCAGGCCGGCTTGACGGGCAGATGTGACGGCGAGTTGCAAAAGCTGAGCGATTTCCTCAGCGCTCCGGGCTGTCAGGTCGATGAGGTCCAGGTAGGAGTTGGGATCGTGTTCCAGACGACCCGCCAGGGACGGGTCAGCCTCTGCGATTGCATCCGATAGAGCATGGCGAAGAGTATTGTCGTCCCACTCTGGCAAGGGACTCATGAATTGCGAGACGGCTTGGGGCGTGCGATGACTAACGCAAGGAATATCCCAGTCGCGAACAGCAGGAGTGCAGCCACGACGAGCAAGGCGATCTTGATCGCAATGGACGCAACGAGCAGCGTAGTAAGCGCGATGCCGACGGCAGCAAGCGCGAGCAAGGTGGCTGTCGATGCTGGCTGCGATTTCAGGGAGGGACTCGTTTCTTTCATGTGTCAATTATAGATTGACAGAGGCTCTTGTCAACATGGAATTGACATTGGGTGAGGCTCGGCTGCAACCTTTGCGCTTCCAGCGCGTCGGGAATGTCGCCCTATTCCCATGACCGTAAGGGTTTCCGAATATGGGCACGGCGGACGGTACGAGCGGCAGCAGTTAGAGGAATTCAATCGATCCTATGGGAGGCTGAACCTATGATTGATGCGGCTTGGGACCAGAGGATCGACGACTTCTACGAGCATGATTTCGACGCGTCAGATCCGGAGAACGCAATGTCAAGGATGCGATCACTCGTAGCGGATCGCCCGGCCGGTGATGCTGCTGCCATGTTCGAGATGGGTGGCGTATACGATTCTCTGGGGTTGGAGCTTGAAGCGATCCCGTTGTATCGAGCTGCGCTCGAGGCAGGGCTCGAAGGGGAACGGGCGACGCGAGTCTTCATTCAATTGGCGAGCACGCTGCGCAACGTGGGGGAATCTGCAGAAGCGGTATCGATGCTTGAAGCGGCGCCGATGTCAGCCGTTGATGAACCTGCGCGCCAGGCATTTCTGGCGCTGGCGTTGTGCGACGAGGGGCGCTACGGAGACGCCCTCCGGACCGCGTTACTCGCTCTCGTGCCAACCCTGGAGAGTTACCAAAGGTCCTTGCGCGGGGTATGCGGGCGAACTGCCCAGCACAGAATCGGACTCCTCCCCAAGGGTGACGCCCCTCGTCTCGTAGAGGGTTCCCTGCGACACAGCAAAAGCGCACTCTGGCGCCGGGTTGTTTGGCCCCAGATCCGTCGCGCTGGACGTCCGGCTTACGGGTATCAGCGGTTGGCGAGGGGGCACGACCGAGTGTAGGTTGCACGTCTAACTAGTATGTGACACCATCTACTTATGGTGACTATGAAGTGGCCCACCGAGTGGCTCCGTGGTGCACTCACCGCGGCCGTGCTATCCATCGTGAGCGAAGAAGAAACCTATGGATATCTGGTCGCACAGCGACTGAGAGAAGGCGGGCTGGGTGTCGTTAAGGGCGGAACCCTCTATCCGCTCCTGACCCGACTGGAACAGGATGGCGATGTTATCGCTTCGTGGAGAGAGGGCGCAGGTGGCCCCGGGCGTAAATACTATTCGATAACTCCAGCGGGCAAACAGCGCCTCGCAATGCTTCGAGTCGATTGGCAAATCTTCGCCGACCACGCCACAGCGGTCATTTCAGGAAAGTAGGAACCCTCATGACAGAAGCAGCACGAGACCAGTACGCGGAGGAGCTTACCGAGATACTCGAACTGCGCGGTGTTCCGGAGGAGGCGATCGCGCAGATCGTGCGCGAGGTCGAAAGCCATTCTGTGGAATCCGGAGAAGACCCAGTTGGCGAATTTGGAACGCCGAGTGACTACGCCAACAACTTCGCGCCGCGGTCCCGCTTGATCTCGTTCTGGGCATTGATCATCACATCGATCGTCCTGGCCTCCACCAGTGCATATGTTTTGATCTCCGGCGCCTTAGGGCTACAGTCTTCCACAATCGTCTTGTGGGGCCTCCCTCCCTGGACTCGCATTGGTATTGGCATGGCCGGGATCGTCGCGTGGAGCGTTCTACTTGTCATAGCTGGTACTCATTCAAAGCGACGTTCGCGCTCGTGGCGTATCTGAACCAACATCGAAAAAGCCGCAGCCTTCTCCGCCAGGGGTCCGGCTGGCGGGCTTTCCAAAGCAAGTCAGTCGTGATTTAGGTTTCCAATACAGTGAGAGCATCCCGCAAAAAGTTGACTTGATCCGTTCTGCTGAGCTTTCCGATGTGGCACAGTACGCCTACGCGGCGACAGCTCCCGCTCAGTCGCGCCTCATCTTTCTGGCCGGCGCCTGCCCCCTCAATCTGGATGGCAGCACCGCAGGAGTCGGAGACTACTCGGCGCAGGCCAGCAAGGCGATGGAAAACCTTGTTATTGCCTTGCACGCGGCTGGCACCCGACTCGATGACGTTCTGGGCACACGAGTTCTCGTCGCCTCCTCTCATCAGAGCGACCTCGTCAAGGCTTGGGCAGTTGTCCGCGAGGCCTTCGGCACGCATGACGTATCAAGCAGGCTCTTACGAGTCACCGTCCTCGGGTATACCGATCAGCTCGTCGAGATCGAAGCGGTCGCTGCAGTGATCGACTGATGAGGCCGTACCGTAGAAGTTCGGTATACGGGCGTCCGTCTCGGGCCTCGGGGGCGCCAACCGGCAGTGGCGAAGGACATTGCCATCACGCCGAGGGTGACCAGTACAAAGTTGGCAGTTGGAGTCATGCGGCCTTCCTGTCTCTTTCGGAAGGCTCAGACGAGGTTCTTGAGCATCTTCACCGAAGTTGTTTCGTACCCAAGCGAGTTGTAGAGCCCCTGCGCTCCGCTGTTGAATCCGAAGACGCTAAGGCCGAGAGAATGCGCACCATGTAAGCGTGCATATTCCTCGCCGAGAAGCATTGCCGCTCTCCCGAAACCCTGACCACGCTGGTCAGGGTTGATGACAACGTCCCAGACCCACCACGCCCCTGGATCGGCGCTGACATCCTGTCCGATCCACAGGTATCCCACTGCCGCACCCGCCTCGTTCATGACGTGAAAGACCTCATTGCCAAGGCTCGGAGCACCATCCGGGAACGAACGAGCCATGCTCTCGGTCGCTATGCGTTGAGCTTCCTCGTGCGATCCACCCTGGGTAACCAAATCACCGACGTATTCGGTGCAGCTGTGGTCCAACCACGACGGGAACTCGCTAGTGTGGATTCGCTGAAGGGTCACAGGCATCTCTCAAGTCTTCCAGACAAAAATCGGCATCAGCGCCAGCCGAAAATTGCCCGAATAGCGTTCCCGTGTGACACAACGTCGGCGGACTCGGTCGCGGGGTGGTTTGGCCCCAGATCTGTCGCGCTCGACGTCCGGCTTACGGGCAGCTCGTCGGGCGAACTATCTCGCCGTTAGATGCTTGGTGACGCCTTGGACCAAACGAGGACAAGCTGCTTGACGTCAGGGGGGCCCAGGAGCAAGGGGGTGACCTCGTGCTCGTAGTCGCGATAGGCGGCGGTGGTCAGGAAAGCGGCGGAGGCGGCCGCATCGCGATACACCTGGAAGGCGCACACGACGTCCGGGACGGCGGGGTCGACGCAGTAAAAATAGGCGTCGTGGCCGTCGTTGGCCTGGACGGCCGGGGCCATGTGCCGGTGCCAGATGGCACGAACGGCATCGCGTTGACCAGGCTTGGTCCTGTGCGTGATCAATACGGCGATCTGAGACATGGTTGCCCTTTCGATTCTAACGAAACGAAGCGTTTCGGTTGTCAGCCTACACGAATCGTTTCGTTTCGTTAGACTTGCCCTGTGACCGATCAACACCGCGAAAAGCCGATCCCTCCCTCTCGGCGTTCATCAAGCACACACGAAGCGGTTTTGAGGGCGGCGATCGAGCTATTCGAAAAATCTGGATACTCACGCATGACCATCGACGCGATCGCGGACCGGGCTGGCGCGAGCAAAGCCACAATCTACCGATGGTGGGCGGGCAAGGGAGCGATACTTCTCGAAGCGTTCCTGTCTGGGGTCGAAGCTGACATTGCTTTTCCTGACAGTGGGACCCTGCGGGAGGACCTTGTCGCACAGGTGTCCGCTCTCGCACACGTGCTCGGACAAACCAATCTGGGGCAGATGGCTATCGCGCTGTTGGGCGAGGCCCAGCACGACACGCAGCTAGCGGCGGCCTTCAGGTCGGGGTGGCTTGAGCCGCGGCGGACAGTGGGGCGCGAGGTCCTCTTCCGCGCCACTGAGCGTGGCGAACTGCGTGCTGATCTCGACCTCGAAGTCGTGCTCGACGGCCTGTACGGACCCGTGTACCTGCGGTTATTGTTCGGACACGGTCCTCTGGACAGGCCCACGATCGAGACGTTGATCGACCAGGTTCTGCAGGGAATCGCACGCCAGAAAGACGCTGAAAGGAAGTGCTCGCCGGCCCACGCGAATCCGACGGTGGAAACGGAACGCTGGGCCATCCTCACCGATGGCGCGTGAGATACTCGATACCGCTGAGGGTTCGGCTTGCGAACGGCTCATCAACTCGCGATACGAACCTGGAGTCCCTTCGCACCCGCTGCTCCCATCTACAACGGCTGGAATGCGAACCTGTCCTCCGGTGAAAATAGGTACTCATGGTCGCAGCGGAACCCACGCAGCCACTGCTGGCCGTCGACGACGCGTAGATAGAAACCTTTCGGAAACGCCACGTCGTCGCTGAATGGTGCCGAGGCGACCTTGAGCGCGCCCGCAGGTGACCTGCCGGCGGACAGAACCGAATCAGGCGCGTTTGCCTGCGACGCCATTGCGAGCCGAAGATACGGGCCGGTGTCCGGGGTGCAGAGCGCAAATCCTCGTTCACGGGCCACCGCGAAGATCTCCAGTAGCGTCGCCCCGGTGCGCAGACCGAGTTCACCTACATTGCGCTCGATGATGTTGATCTCCTCCTGGGCTCGCGGATCGAAGACCGTATGATCGAGCAGCATGTCGGCGTACGCGTTGAGCAAGATGCCTCGTGAGCCCAGTTCAGTCCGCAGTTCGGTGCGGGTCGAACCTCCGACGTTAAGACGCAAGACTCTCGTCTCATCTCCATCACGTCGGCGCACGAAGCAAGGGTACTCCTTCACCAGTCGGAGTCGAAGGTAACCAATTCCCTATCGGAATGGTGAGGCGTCCCGCTGACCGTTACCCATTGGGCAGTGCTCAAGCAGTCCTGCAGTCTGCCCAAATAGGCCATGGCCAACTGGGAAGAACGCATCAGAGGATTCTGGCTGGAGGCCAGTGACGCCGACGCAGACGCCATTCTCGGTTCAATGCAAATCCTGGTCGCAGAGCGGGACAACGATGATCCGGCCGCCATCTACGAGTGGGCGTCGGTGCAAGACTTTCTTGGACGGGAAGCGGAAGCGATCCCGTTTTACCGACGTGCGCTGGACCTCGGCCTCGACCCTGTCCGTCGATCTCAGGCTCTCATCCAGCTGGCCAGCTCACTTCGCAATATCGGTGAGACCACCGAAGCGATCAAGATTCTGGAAGGCGTTAGACCCGACCCTACGATCGGCGATGCAGGCGAAGCTTTCCTTGCGTTATCGCTCTTCGATGCTGGGCGTCCTGGCGACGCTTTACGAGTCGCCCTTAAGGCTTTGGGGAAGACCCTGCCCCTCTATCACGGCGTCGTTGACCAATATGCCGACGCTATTGTCGATCCCAGCCAGCACGCGCGACGAAGGGAAGATTCGAGCGTCACGTGAAGGGTTCCCCTGTGACACACGTCGAGCGCCACGTTGCGATGGTCGCTTTCGCTCTATAACTGCGTCGCTAAGCGTCCGGCTTACGCAACGGCGGGATACAGCGGAGCGGGCGCGCTGAGGAAGGTCTCGCCGTGTAGTTTCGCAGAGGGCCGTGCGGTTCTTTGGGCGGCCGCGGCCCGGTTAGTCGTCTTCGGGTGACGCAGCGAACGCCGTCTTGGTGGAGGAGTACCAGTCCATTGATCGTTTTGGGTGCTTCCAACGATCTTTCATATCCTTGTGCGCTTGCTCGTGGGTGGTGTCTGCGGCCTTGACGGCGTCTTTGAGGTGGCGGTCCTGGGCCTTGATGACCTCATCAGCAGTGTTGCCGTACAACGGTTCTTCGCACGGGCCGCCCAGCTGGCGGCAGATCATTGTTTTCATCGACTCGAATCCTAACTGTGAACGCGTTGCCCCGTTTGAGGTTTGCTACCTGTATAACGATGCAACGCCAGCAAGTGTGACCGCTGACAACGGGTTCGATTGTTGCAGGCGGCCGGTCAGCCCCGCTGTTCTCCTGCGTCGCGGCGGATGAGGTGTTCCAAAACGGCCGGATCGGCGCGGAAATCGATCCGAGACACAACCCCGCCGACGACCCTGAAATCAAACGCGACCCGCGGCGAGCCACGATGAAACCAGGCCGCGCCCGGGCGGCCGTCGATGAACACCGGCAACGCGGCTTTGGCCGCGCCGTTGAACATCGTCGCGACGGCGCTCCGTCCTTCTATCCGGGTGGGGGTTCCCGCCGAGATCGCCGCTTCATCACCGGCGACCGCCACTCCCGGCGCCAGCAGGGCCAAGAGCTGCTCAAAATCGCCCTGTCGTGCGGCGGCGAGGAACGCGTCCACGACTTCCCAGTCAGCTCGGCGGCGCTGCACGCCCTGCGGGCGGACCTTGCTACGCGCTCTCGAGGCGAGCTTGCGGGCGGCGGCGGGAGTGGTGCTGAGGATCGCGGCGATCGTGGAGAAATCAAAGCTGAAGCTGTCGTGGAGCACGAACGCGACCCGCTCGCTGGGCGTGAGGCGGTCCAAGACCACCTGGAGCGCAATGCCAACCGTGTCGGCCAGGGCAAGTGCATCGGCGGGATCTTCAATCAGCGAAGGGAAAGCCATGTCGTCGACCAGGATCGGTTTCGGGGCGCGCAGCCTGTCGAAACAGAGCCGCGTGGTCACCGTGGTCAGCCAGCCGGGCAGGTTGTCAATGGCAGCCTCGGTGGAGTGAAGGCGCAGCCAGGTTCGCTGGACGATGTCTTCGGCCTCTGCGTTGTCCCGCAGGATCCGCCCGGCAATACGCAACAACCGAGGGCGCTCCCGCTCGAAAGCTGCAGTCTCGTCCATCCGCGTCACGCTTCCTTCCGGGGTCTCATACTATGGGTGACGTGCGGGCTGCGCCCGGTGTGACAGAGAGGTAGCGGAGATTCCGATGACGTCGATTGATGAAATCATTGCCGCGTTGGGTGGCTGGCGAGGCGACATGCTGGCCCGCATTCGCGGCTTGATCCTTGAGGCCGAACCGAACGTGGTCGAAGAGACCAAATGGAAGAAGACGACAAACCCGCTCGGCGTGCCGACCTGGAGCCTCGATGGGCTCATCTGCACCGGGGAGACCTACAAGGACAAGGTCAAACTCACCTTCGCGAAAGGCGCCTCGCTCGACGACGCGGATGAACTCTTCAACGCCAGCCAGACCGCCAGCGTGAGGCGAGCCATCGACCTACACGAGGGCGACAAGATAAACGCCACAGCATTCCAAGCGCTCGTCCGCGCAGCGGCAGCGCTCAACAAGTCATAGACGAGCGCACCCCGATCCTCGTTGGCTGCCCACGTGGATCGCTGTGATCGACCGGAAGAGGTTCCCCTGCGACACGGCATCGGCGAACCCCGCTGCGTGACGGCTTGGCCAAATCTGTCGCGCCCGACGTCCCCCTGGCGGGGGCACCTTCCTTTTGGCGGGTGGAAGACGCAGATCATAGAGTCAAGCTATGGGCGAAGAGGCGATTGTCAGAGTGGTGTTATTCGTGGTCATGGTTGGCAGTGGCGTTCTTCTGCTGTGGATGGCGCAGGCTGCAGCCAGCGGACGTCTTGGACGCAATCAGGTCGCTGGCATACGCCTTCCCTTGACGATGGCAAGCGATAGTGCGTGGCTCGCCGCACATGTGGCAGCAAAACGGCCAATACGATGGGCGGGCTGGTGCTCAATTGCCGCCGCCGTGCCCTCCGTCCTCCCCGTCCCCCTGACGATTATGCTTGCATCCAGCCTCATCGGTGCCGCTGGCATGATCACCTTCACGCTCTACGGCGCCTCGGTAGGAAGCCGCGCCGCACGCGCTCTATCCGACGGCGAGTAAGCACGGGTACAACTCCTCCAGCCGGAGAGGGAGAACTAGAGGTGCCCCAATCGTGACTGGCCTCGAGGTAGTGACCGCGTGGTGAGATCTACTAACAAAGGTCTTCCTTGCGGGCGACGTCCCGACTAGGCCGACCCGGTAGTGTCAAATGAACGACTCGCGACTCATGGAACTAGCCGAGGGGGCTCTGTGAATGAGATCTGGACAATAGTGCACAGGGAACGTGACGCATTGATTCGAGATCTCGAGGCATTGAATCCACAGGAGTGGACGACCCCGTCCTTGTGCCCCGGGTGGGATGTTCATTCCGTATTGGCTCATCTCGTCAATGATGCCAAGTCCACTCGCCTGGGTTTTGTCGGCAGGATGATTGCCGCTGGCTTCAACTTTGATCGAATCAACGCCTTGGGGATTGCTCGAGAGCGGTCCACTGATCCAGCTCAGACGCTGGCCACCTTCCAAGAGGTTTGCAGCCGCACAACAAGCGCCCCCGCACCTTTAGCCACTCGGTTGGTTGAGATAATCGTGCATGGAGAAGACATCCGGCGTCCTCTCGGCATTGAACATCAGTACCCGGTCGCCGAAGTGGCAACTGCACTTCAGTATCAAGCGAAGACCAGCGTCAAACTCGGTGGGGGTAAGGAGCGGCTTGTGGGGCCGCGCCTCATCGCCACCGATACGGTCTTCGATGAAGGTGATGGCAAAGAAGTGCGCGGTGCCGCAACTGCATTGCTGCTCGCAGTATCCGGCAGGCCAGTCAATGAGGGCGAACTCACGGGGCCAGGCGCATTGTCGCTGACAGCAACGAATTGAGCACGCGCGTCGTCGAGACGCCAGGTGGGAGTGCCATCTTTAGCTCGTCCCGCAAGCTGTTCCCCTTACGGTCGGCGTTCTATGTGAGACTGTCCGGCATCCGCTCTTGGGGAGAAAACATTGCGCTCATCTCTACCGATGCCTGGGAATCCCT
This sequence comes from Cryobacterium sp. N21, assembly GCF_002929575.1. Lineage (NCBI taxonomy): Bacteria > Bacillati > Actinomycetota > Actinomycetes > Micrococcales > Microbacteriaceae > Cryobacterium > Cryobacterium sp. N21. The sequence continues at coordinate 115,570 of NZ_PJJQ01000026.1, forward strand.
GGCCTCACGACATGCTCATCACCGTCGACGATGACCCGAACACGTTGGTTGATCTGCTCTGGGTTCGGGAGGCGTGGAATCTTTACCCGGTCGGCAATGACTTTCCTCCCCTCCTGTCGGACGATTCAGTGCGAGCGCACGCCCAGACCGAGTCGACCGACTCGACCGCAGCCTGGTCTGACGCGTGGCCGGGGACCTGGAACGCATGTATTCACCATGCCGGTCTGATTCAAGACAACACGATCTTCGACCGGCTCCAGCACACTCTAGATGGGTCACCGGAACGCGCCGACCTGTTAGCCAGCATGGTCGGGCCGTCCTGGAGGAGCTCTTTCGGCGACGAAGCCTTTACGGAAGAAAAGGAGACTTGGAATCTTTCACAATTCCATGCACGCACACAACGTCGCCCGACGTCCCTCGCGGATGATCCGGAACGCTTGTCGCTGAGTGCGCTGATCCCAGCATGGCAAGCCGGGCTGACAAAAATTGTCACCATCCCCTGCCAAGGCTCCTATACGCGCGTCATCGGACGGCACACGCTCCTCGTGACGGAGGAGACCCGGGACGATCACCATCAGTACAGCGAAGCTCTCAAACAGTTCCGATAGGGGTTGGCTGACGAAACGCATCTGGCAGGGCCGGGGAAAGCGCCCAACCTGTCGGTTGGCGCGGGAGGCCAACAGTGGCCCACCGGAGGCAGCCGCCGGATTGCAGATAATGCAAAAGGTGACAGATATTACAGTCCTCGATAGCGTGGAACTCAAGTCAGCCCCGCGACTCGGACAGGCGAGACCGCTGTCAATTCGGTTTCTAGGACAAAGGAGCAGAGATGGCGCCCCCTTCTGAGCCGGCTGATGCCCGACGCCACGCGATGGCCGAAGATGACCGTGCCCGCGGCGATTGGGATCACTGCGTCCGGAGGGAGATTCCTGCAGCCCTGCTCGGACGGGAGGTCCTTACGAGAACGGCCGACTTCTCGCTGTGGCTGGAAGATGTTCGGGGGTACAGCAGGGGATTCACCTTCACGGTTCGTCTCGTGGTCTCGAAGGAGGTCCTGAAGCGATTCGACTTGCCGTTCGGTCCTACGTTTCTCGGTCGATTCCCCGACAGGGAAGGGGTCGACTTCTGGGTTTCTGCAGGAGGGCGACGCTATTCAAACGAACGCTATTCAAACGAAACTCGTAGGCCCAACGGGCGAGATCTTCAGGTCATCGCCGGTGGCGCAGTGCCGCAGGTGACCTGGACGCAATGGTGGGTAGCCGACGTCTCGATGCCCGAGATCCAGATCGGATTCGACTGGGCCTCAATCGGTGTGGGAGGCTCGCGGACCATCGGGACCGGCAACTGGCAGGAGACGATCGCAAACAACGTGCTTCTCCTCCCCATATCGGCGCCCTAGCTGCCAGACGAGCTCGCGGGCGTCCCGCTTTTCTAACGCCGTCGGACAAGCGTTCCTCTCAAGGTTCCCCTCTTGAAGACGAACTATTTTGCTCTTCGCCCCCGATCTGAACGAAAGTACGCAAGGGCGTCGGGCTGAAGTCACTTCCTTCAATGAAACCCAGGGATTCGTAGAATGCGCGCTGGCCCGGTTCGTCATCGGTCAGAAGTACCTTCTGTCGAACGTGGACGTAGCGCTCCAGGACCTTTTCAACCAGAGCCTTGCCAAGGCCGGCGCGTTGTTGGCGGGGGCTCACAAGGATGTCTTGGAGATAACAAATGGTGGCGTTGTCGGAGATGACCCGGGCCAGTCCCACAAGTTCGCCGTCCTCGTTGCTCGCCGTCAGGACGTACGATGACTGCTCCACGGCACGGACAAGGGCATCTGGGTCGCTCGCGTACGCCGTCCACCCGACGCTTGAATAAAGACCAACGAGGTCATGTCGCGGGAGGTGCTTCGACTCGGAAAAGGTAAAGGTGGGCATGGGACATGCTGTCACACGTCTATGCGGGCCCAAGCACTGTCCCGCTGACGGTTCGACATTCGAACTGTCGTGTGGCCGATATGGTTGCGGAATGGACACTACTCAGCGGCTGCAATATCGCTGGGCGGCCGGGCTGCTCCTAGTTTAAGGCGTCCTTATGGAGGGGCTCGTCTTCATTGGCGTCCTTGTCCTCTTGGCTCTAAGAATTCCGCAAACGACCATCGTCGAAAATGCCGATGTCTTCGCCCTTCAAGATTGACTTTGAGGCACGTTCTGTTACCGCTGTCGGGAATTGAATAGGGCGGCGACTCCCGGGTTCTTTTGCAATTCAGTGACCGTTTCAAGCGGTAGTTGTGTCGCGACGGCGATCTGATCGGCTGAGTACCCCTCTCGGCCCCAATACTCAATCAATGCATCAATCTCCACGCCCGTGGTGTCGGGGATGCGTTCCTCGTGCCTAACTAGTTCCCACAGTCGTTCGAGTCGTTGGATGTCCGCAGCCGGTATTTCTGCGCGGTGCGTCCTATTTGGCTTGTGCAACTCGAACTGCCAGCCAGGGTGGCGGCCATCGTCTTCAATCTCGTCTCTATTGACCAAAATCATCATCTCCTCGACAATTCGGACACGTGTCTAAATCCATTGTTGCGCGGAGCTGGTGCGTTGTCGCGCTATGCGTGCTTGTCACGGGGTCTTGTCAAAATGAGCCGCAGCTGTGTGTGTTGGGATGGCCTCGCCGAAAAATCGAATGGAACGACTGAGGAGCAGTGAACGTCACCCATCGGTGAACGGAGTGTCTAAGGCAAGGGCGTGGACGTAGCTCAGCACCGCATCCCGAATCAACTGTGACCGCGTTATCCCGTGGGTAGAGGCGACCTGACGCACTTTGGAGTTCGGCACAGCCGTCGTCCGAATTTTCCAGGCCACGTAGGCCAACCCAACAGCTTCGAGCCGACGGCTGCCGCGGGTGATCGTCACCGCGGCGTCGAGAGTATCCGCACCTGTCTAGTCAATGAGGGAACGCTGGGCGGCTTCGGCCGCTGCGTTCCCACGCCGGATGGTCCTGCCTTTGAGATCGGATGGCCCGCTTCGGCTCGTGCGGCCCGTGCCTGCGGATGAGGGACTCGCAATAGGTCGTCACGGGGGTTAGCTCGCCAGTGCTTGTTCGCGTATCTCGCGGATCAGCTGTGTGGTTTCGGATTCGACCTCGTGATCGATCCCAACTATCAGGTGCCCGGCATTTTCTGGGGCATGGCAGCCGAGGGTACCGCTGTGCAGGCCTTCCACGAGTTTCACGGGCTCCGTGCGGTAGTCGCGGACGGCTGGTGGTTCAGTGGCGTTGCGGAGAAAGAGTGCCTGAACGTCTTCTTGGCCGCGGACGGCGATAGTTCCGGATCGAATCCATTCTCGGGGCAGATCAGGGGCGGGTACGCTGCAGACGCGTGTTAGTCAACACGCCACCGCCCGCGTTCGATAGCCCATTTGCTATTGCCCCGAAGGGGGGCCCGTTGCGGGGAATCGTCACATCAAGTTCCTGATCCGTCCGTTCGCGCCTTGACGGCTTTCGAGACGCTGTCAGGCTGCATCACCCTTGTCGATGAGCGCGTTCGCTGACGAGCAACGGGAGGTTGAGGAGCCAGAGCAACCCGAGCTGAAAAATCCGCAGGTCCGCATCAGTATGCTTAGCGGCATGGATGTGTTTGGGTGGATTGCGGCAGTCGTGGGAGCCGTGGGAGCCATGCTCTTCATCGCGTCCTTGATCCGCACAATTCGGGCCAACCCCGACACGAGAATCCCCTTCAACCGGAATCCTCCGGTCCTCCCGGCTGGATCCATCGCGATGCGGAGCATTGGCGCAGGACTCCTTGTCTTCGGCGGGGTCGCACTCACAAATGCCCATGGAACATGGAGCATGATCGTTGTCGTCGGTGTTGTTCTCGTCACACTGGCCGTAATCACCGTTCACAACCATCGCCTGACTGTCACAGCAAACCACTGACTGCGACGGTTCCCGTTCCCGGTTAGGGTTCGGCTATTGGGACAACGGCTGCGCAGGCCCGCTGTGGATGGCAGCGAATCCGCAGCGTACCGTGGCGTCTGCAGTCTGGCTCGGGCGCGGCGAGGGATATTCCTGCTTTCTCGCAGGACACGATTGAGCGGCTGAGCCCTGTTCGCAGACGTTGCACCTACATTTCGCGCGCCCTGCACGCGTTCGCATCCGGCCGGCTTAGAGCCATGTTTTCTGAGCGAGAGCCTATGCTTCGGGCATGGAAACCGTGAGGCTTTTGCTATTTGTGATCGGCCTGGTGATGATCGCTGGCGGGTTGCTTTATGCGTTACGGGTACGGAAACGAATCGGTTCCCCTGCCACACGCCCTGAGTTATGGACCATTGGCGCCTTATCTGGCGGTGGTGCCTCGCTCGTCGTGACCTCGCTCCTGATCCCCATATATCCGTATTGACGACAAGCGGCCCGCAGTCCCGTAGGGGGTTCCCCTTTGACACATCGAGCTGGCCAACTTCTGGCTCAGCAATCTGTCGCGACCTGCGTCGCCCAAGGTTGCCACCGCGACATGCGGAGGCTACGTGGCCTGCATCGTTTGCCTGCCGAGATCGCCGACGAACTTCGATCGACCATAGCCGATGATGAGATAACCGAGGGGCGAGAGCAGCCAGAGTAGGAAGAAGCTGAACGCCCCGCCTTTGCCGAACGCACGACCACAGCCGAATGCCACGACGATGCCGACGATGAGGTTCACGATGGGGATGGAATACAGGATTGTCAGTGCCCCATGATGTCCAGCGATCTTGACCAGGACGTATGTATTCAAGATCGGAATCAGCGCGCCCCATCCGGCGAGGCGTGCCTTTGAAAACACTGGCCAGAGTGCGATGACCGTGATCACGTAAGACCAAACGCTGATGAGGAGGTAAGCGGTTATGTAGCTGCTGAGATCCTGGTCGCTTATCAGTTCGCCGACTGCCTGCAAATCGAACATTGAAGTCCCCCGAATCTGACCGATTTCCACGCCAGTCTAGCTGCGTCGGGAGCGCCCGTATGCGGTTCGGCTCACGGGACGCGTTCCACCGTCTGGGCCGGTGAGGAGGGCGCCCTCGCGCAGCCGACAACACTTATTGGTTCGTAGCAGCACTTGGTATGACGGGCTAACGCCCGACCACATCTTGTCTTCGGCGACGTCTTGTTCGAAGCCGATACCATGAAGGCATGGCGAAAATCGATGATGATGGACACCCGGCCAAGGAACCTATCCGCTCAGCACCGCAAGATCCACCGTTTCAGGCCCTTCTTCCCAACCTGGAACGGGTGTCGCCATCGACATTCCGAAAAGGAACGGTTAGCCGGCGTCGAGTTAATCGTGCGCTGCTTGTGCTCCTTGCTGTCGCTGGCCTCGCTGCAGCGATGATTGTCTCCTCCGTCATCTTCTGACTTCAGCATAGGAAGCAGAGGAGGGCGGATGACACCCGTGCTTGTTCCGTTGACACCCAACACGCACCGTGTCCCGTAGGGGGTTGGCGGATTCAACCGGTCGTCGCAACGATGGGCTTTTCTGGCTCTGATAATAGTCGTTGCATGGCT
>NZ_PJJQ01000015.1:0-14269 GCF_002929575.1 Cryobacterium sp. N21
CACACTGGATGGCGTTGATGAGGCGGACGGCAACACCGAGCGGTTCAGCGCCGACCCGTTCAGTTCCGACCCGTTCAACGGCGACACCCGCTTCGACGGGGACCGCCGCACCGCGGGCGAGAAACGCGCCGACATCCTCCGCGACGTCTCCCAAGCCGCCGCGCGCGACCCCAAAACCCCCACCATGGGCGGCGCCGCCCCCACCGTCATGATCCACGTCAACGCCACCGACCTCAACGCAGGCCGCGGCGTCGGCTGGATCGACGGCGTCGAAGCGCCCGTCAGCCTGCGCCGGGTAAACGAGACCATCTGCTCCGGCGGCGCCCAGAAAGTCATCGTCGGCGACACCGGCGACGTGCTCTACCTCGGCGACACAATCCGCTGCTTCACCCCCAAACAACGCGCCGCCATCACCGCCCGCGACGGAGGCTGCATCATCCCCGGCTGCACCATCCCCGCCCGCTGGACCGAAACCCACCACGTCATCCCCTGGCAACAACACGGCCGCACCGACATCGACAACGGTGTCCTCCTCTGCTGGTTCCACCACCACACCATCGACACCAGCGGATGGAAAATCCGCATGATCAACAGCCGACCCCAAGTACGCGGCCCCCTGCTCTGGGACCCGACCCAAACCTGGCGGCCCACCCAGAGCCACCGGGCTAACACCACCAACCCCGAACCACCCTGGCGCACCTAAGACCATCAAGCGCGGCCGGAATTCTGTTCATCTTTGACTTCGACCGGGCTCGCCTCGAGCAAAACAGCGAGTCGCGGCCTTCTGCATTACTCACTGCAGTCACCCAGGCGTGGTGCCCCCGGTAGGAATCGAACCTACGACAATCGGATTGCGGCGGACCCTTTTTAGCCGAGCGACTCTCATTGCGAAACCTAGACTGAACTCGTCCGATCTCGATCTGATCAGGAGTTCCCTGTGATTTCTATTGCAATTCTATCGCATCACCTAGGCCCATCTCGGCTGGTCTCGACGCAATAAACGTTGAATAAACGTGCGCGCATCAAGTCCCCATGTTTGGTCCCAGACCCACCCATTCGACATACGATACCGAACGCGAGCCGAACTCCTGGTCGTGCTTCGGCACAACGGTCGCGACCGCGCTTGACCGATCTGGGCAGGCGACCAGAGAGATCGCGAAATATGCCCATCTCCAGGGGTGGCAAGCCAAAGGCCAGTTACCCGACGGACGGTCGGTGAATCCGTTCGTCTACCGCGTCCGCAGGACCTTGGAAAGACATCGCAACGCGCTGCTGCGCGACGCGGGCAACATTCCGAGCATCCTCGATGGTCAGCCTGTTCGTGGGCACGCGCCCAACGACCTCCTGCATCGCAAGCTGCACGACCAGTGACTCGACGGGCACACGAGGCTTTCCCCGATGAGTCCTAGCCTGGTTATCCATCTCCGCGTCGACGAGAAACCGTGCACTATTGCGGTGAGCATGGGTCACGACTGTTCTTATGAGTCGCTCGAACTGCTGCTGCCGCTCTTCGCGCCGAACCATGGCCTCCGTGGCGCGAACGGCCGCTGCGACGTCGCGGCCGGTCAGGAGGTCGACCCGGCGCATCCGCTCTGTGACGAATTCGACCGCCTGGGCGTAGACGATGGTCTCCACCGAAACTGGCGGGAGCCCCATGCGTGCTCTAGTTTCCACGTAGGCGTCGGCGAAATCGCGCATGCGGGCACCGTTCTTGAGCATGTGCTCGGTGAGCGACTCCGCGAACACCGTGAACTGCCGGAGATGTTCGGGCCGTGACGAGTCACTGAAATAGGCGTCGGCCTCGCGCTCGTTGGCCCGGCGCTCGGCCGCAGTAGTCGCGTGCAGAAGCTTTGGCGGGAGGCCGGCCCGACTCAGGCTGCGCTTCCGCCGTCGCGCCGCCGCGTTGGCCTCCAGCTCGGACCGGTAGATCTCCGGATCGCTGCGCCGGTTGCGCTGCAGCTCGGCACGACGCTCCTTGTTGCGCTCAGCCCACTGCCGGGTTATCTGCTTCGTGCGCTCCGGGTCCGCATCCCGCCTGGCCGCGCCCCGGGCATTCACCTCGCCGCGATGGGCCTCGTAGTAACGGTTGTAATACTCGCGCACCTTCTCGCGATTCTCCGCCACCCACCGCTGCTGATACTCCCGCCTGCGCTCCGGATGCTCCACCCGCCACCGCTTCGCCCGCTCCCTCCCCCGCGCCCGCACCTCCGCCTCACGATGCCGGCGAGCCGCGGCCCGACGGATCGAATCCCGATTAAGCTTCGCCAAAGGCGACAGCTTCGTCGCCGAAGGATATGTGCGCACCTTCCAGGTCGAGCGCGACGGCGAAACCATCCAACGCGAAGAGTTCGTCGCCAAGAAGATCGGCCATGATCTCGCTCGCACTAACTACCAGATCACTAGAACCAATCGCTCGGCTCAGGGCAGCGAACAGGACGCTGCGGCAACGCAGACGGCAATCGTCAGCGAGACGGAAGCTGCTCACGCCAGCTCGGGGTGGTGAAGCAGCGATGGCAGAGTCCTTGGTCGAGTGGGCATCCGGTGAACACGACGACGCGTTCGGAGCAAGCTCGTTGGAAGATCTCGACGGGCCGCTCACTGCGGAGCCGCCGCATCCGATCAATTGAAACCTCCTCAGCGCCGACGACGCCGAAACTGAATGGATCGAACTCAACCACTGGGTGAACTGGCTGCGACGCACCCACGGGCTGCCAGCATCCGTCGTGCCGCCGTTCTGGCACCGCCACCCCGAACTCATCTGGGAACTCTCCGCGCTGCACCTACACTGGCTCGGCGCCTACGACCCCGACCAGCACGGCTCAGCCCCGCTCGGCTGGCACCGTGACTTCGCGGATGCCCGCCAGCGACTTCGCGAATGGGTCGCGATCTCGGGGACGCGGCTGGAGCGGGATCGTTCGACTCGGCAGACGTCATGGCCAGGCGAAGCGCCCGCCGACGCCGTGGAGGACGTTGTCATTATCGTTCGCGACGAGGACTTCGTGCAGTTCGCGGTCGATGACGTCGCGCGTCGCCGCGATGCCGAGGCATCGTTCTACTCGCGCGCTGAATCTAGTTGATATCGCCAAGCCTTGGCTCTTGCGAAGGGCGCAAAAGGACCTGCTTCGCTGTCGCAGCTAACGCACCTGAGCGCGACTGTTCAAAGGTCGGGGCAAACGCGACACCCTCGGGCTCGTGACCCGCAGATCCCAGTATCCGTGCGGACGTGCCCGCTCACCGTCCCCGAGTGACACGGCATCAGCGGCACGGCCGCCGGGCGGTTTGGCCCCAGATCTGTCCCGCAGTCCGGCGGCGAATTCAACAATTCGTTGCGACGACCGGTTAAGTTCGCCGTTCTGGGTTGCCCCAGGGGGCCGACGGGACCTTCTCAAATTCACATGGTGCATGATGAGAGGGATGTTCACTCCTACCCGAGCTGCCGGCCTCGAAACCCTCGGCCTGTTCGTCCCTCATGCAGGGTTAGATTACACGCGAGACCGCAATCACGACACTGGACCCTCCCGTGAAAACGTCTCCGGTCTCTCTCCGTACCTCCGCCACAGACTCCTGACCGAGCGCGAAGTGGTTTCGGCTGTGCTTGAACGGCATCGGTTCGGTGCATGCGAGAAATTTGTGCAGGAAGTCTTCTGGCGGACGTACTGGAAGGGATGGCTCGAGCAGAATCCCGAGGTGTGGCGACGGTATCGCCGCGATGTGGCCGAGCTCGGGCTCGCGAGTGACACACGCTCCGGAGGTTACCGCGAAGCTATCGCTGGGCACACCGGCATTGATGCGATGGATGCGTGGGTGCGTGAGCTTGTGGACACCGGATACCTGCACAACCACACCCGCATGTGGTTTGCGAGCATCTGGATCTTCACGCTCGGCCTGCCGTGGCAACTCGGTGCGGACTTCTTCTATCGACACCTTCTTGATGGCGATGCCGCCTCCAACACGCTCTCCTGGCGGTGGGTTGCCGGGCTTCAGACCGCCGGAAAGACCTACCTCGCGACGGCATCGAACATTTCTCGCTACACCGAGGGCCGGTTCTCGCCATCGGGACTCGCCACGTCGGCACGAGCGATCATCGAAGAGCCACTGCCAACGCGGGCACCGATTGCTCCCGCCGAATCCACCCCATTGGGCGCCCGAGTGGGGCTGTTGCTGCACGAAGAGGATCTGGACGCGGCAAGCCTGCGCGCCGAGCTTTCCTGGTTGGATTCGAACAGCCGACTCGTGGCTATCGCCGGATCCACCGATCCCGACGAGCGCTCGCCCTCCGGCGCCTCGGCTGCAGTGCGGCGATTCACGGCATCAGCCCTCGATGACGCTGCCAAGCGGGCCTTAGACGCCCTCGGGCGACCGGCGAGAGTGCTACCCGACGCGCTCCCCTCCACGGTTCTGAAGTGGGCGGAGTCCGAACGCCTCGATACGGTGGTTATGCCGAACGCACCGGTAGGCCCGGTGCAGCAACGGATGCTGACGCTCGGCGCCGCTCTCGCCTCGGAGGGAATAACGGTCACGATCGTCAGGCGGCGCTGGGACACGCTCGCTTGGCCCTACGCCGCGCGCGGGTTCTTCCCTTTCCGCGAGCGTATTCCTGAACTGCTGCGCCAGCAGGGCTTGTAGACCCGGGACCCTGACACAGGGCGACACGATCAGCAGAGTCGAGCAACCGCCGGACACATCACGCGGCACAATGCCCAGAGCGTCGGTAACTGTTTACTAGTCGGCGTCGTGAAATCGCAAAGCGCAAAACCCCCACTTCGGAGGCCAACGGGACACCGGTGGTGTTCAGTCAATACTGCGATGTATTTCACAACGCCGTACCCACATTGGAGGAGCACGCGGAGAGTATCGTGATTACCTCACATCGTCGAGGAAATGCCCTGTCACCAATGTTTTCAGGGGATGTCGGCTACTGTCACCTAACCGTGCAGCAGACCCCTCAAGGGTTACGCTTGCGGGATGGGCAGCAAGACTGACATTCATTGGGTTAGTGGCGGTCAGCGTCCGAGGCAAGAATGGGCCCACTGCGCAAATCGAGTGCCGCGGAGCGGAGCGCGACACCTACCTGTGGATAGATAAAATAGAAGGGCAGCCCATGTGTGCTGCCCCTCTTCAAAAATGGGAAGGGTCGTCAGCACCCCTTCGGACCCGCAGGGTTCTCGCGTTTGAAGAACCAGCGGCCCAGAAGGGTAACCAAGATTCCAATAAGCACGACGCCGGCGACGATCAGAAACGCGCGCATCCCATCACTGGACGCGATCGTGGCGGCATTAACGAAGGCCAGCAACCCGCAGAACACGATCGCGACCCAGCCCACGATCTGACGGCCGCTTGGCCGCTTGGCCTGACCTTCCCGTCTTTCGGTCACGGTGTTCTCCTTCATTTTAGTATTCATCAGTAGGCGAAATTCCCGGCCTTGTCGCGCTTCTCTTGGCTCACACTACCGAGGTAGGCCGCCATGCGGCCGCCGCCGCCCACGGGCTAGTCGCGGAAGCGATTAGAGACCCAGAGAAGCCGCCAATCAGTCTTTCGGCCTGAGCCCAGAACGGCCCAAGATCCCGCGCAGACCGAATGGCCGTCGCAGCCGAGGCCACAGCTGAGGTCGCATGAGTCGTGACTACGGTCGACGATGCGGAGGAAACCGAGTGGGTAGACGCCATGGCCGGGGCATCAGTTGCCACCATTGCAATGACGAGTGCCCCACCAGCGCGCGTCGTTCTGTACCCGCGGTCGATCTACTCGAGACCCGTTAAACGTTCGTCCTACGGGACCCGGCGTTATTGGCCTAATCTCAGCCGATGATCTGCCGCAACGATTTAGAGGCTGTTGTGTGCAGCAGTACGTGGCGATGGTGTGTCGACTGATCTGTTGGATCGTCGTGTCGTAGCTTGGTAGGCCAGCCATCCGGCTGCGATGAGCGCCAGTACCGCGGCCGCCAGGAACGCAATGTTGTGGCTTGGAGATGCAGTACCGAGGTCGATGGTGACTATAGCCGCGAGTCCGACGGTGTTCCCAATCTGCTGCGCAGTCGTGAGGATTCCGGAGGCGATGCCCCCGAGGCTGCTGGGAAAGGATGCCGTGATGAGGTTTGCAAGGGTACTGATCGCCACCCCCATGCCGGCGCCGAAGCCAGCACTGATGAAGATGATCGCACCCGTCCAACCGTCTTGGGCTACAGCGGCGATGGCGAACAGACAAACACTCATGAGTAAGACTGCGAGGACAGCCGCATTCATGGATCCGAGCTTTCTTACGATGGCCGGAGAGGCGGCGGCTGCGATGAAGGCGGCCGCGGACAAAGGCAGAAATGACAACCCTGTCTGGAGCGCATTCAGATCTCTGTGCACTTGGAAATTCAGGGTCAGAAAATAGAAAGTACTGGTCATTGCCCCACCGACGAGAAGCATTGCCGTGGGGAGCTGCCACACCCGTTCCCCGGCCAAGCGTCGAAGGGGTAACAAGGGATTCGACGATGACCCGATTTCGATGAAGACGAACAGGAGGAGGCTCCCCGCTGCTGTGACGAACCAGACAGCCGCGGGGACGTCGAGCAACTTTGATTGAAGCGACGCGAACCCCAGCGTCAGGGTCGTGACGCAGACTGTCCCCGCCGCCGCTCCGGGCAGATCGAGGCTGCCCCTCTGTACTGGCTGAATACGACCGATAGCGATGGTCAAAAGACCAAGGAGAACCACGCACAGCGGGACGTTTACGAGAAGAGTCCACCGCCAACTCGACCACTCGACCAACAGACCGCCGGTGAGAACGCCAATCGCACCGCCGCTACCTGCCGCGGCACCCCACAGTCCAAAAGCACGAGCGCGCCCCGGGCCTGCAGGGAAGGAAAGCGACAGCAGTGACAGCGTCGCTGGCGAGATGAGCGCAGCAGCGATCCCCTGGGCCATGCGCGCCGCGATCAGGACGCCGGCCGTTGGAGCCGTTCCCCCGACCAGACTGTCCACTGCAAAAAGGGCAACCCCTATAAGCAGGATCCGACGCGCCCCAAACGTATCGGCTAAACGTCCCGATACGAGGAGCAGCCCGGCAATCGGGATAGCGAAAGCGTTCACGACCCAGGGCAGGTTTTCTCGTGAGATGCCGAGGTCTGCTGCCAGCTGCGGCAGTGCGACAGTCAAGATTGAACTATCGAGAACGACCAGGAACTGCGCAATACTGCAGACGGCGAGGACAGCGCGTTGTTGTTTCACTCGCGGTCGAGGCGAACGATGACGTTGCCGCGAAATTTCCCCAGGAGGAGTCCGTCAAGGACCGCCGGCGCCGCCTCAAGGCCGCCGTTGACGATGGTGTGCGGAAAGACGATTTTGCCTTCGCTGAGCCAGAGCCCGTAGTGCTGGTTCCAAGCTTGGATCTGGTGGGGGGTGTGGAAGGTAGAGAAGGGGCGAATCTCAATTTGTTTGACGATGGCCGTCATGATGTCAAGACGCGGACTGCCTGCGTCGCCGCCATCAATCTGACCGGCCAGTGCCCCGCAGAGCGCGAAGCGTGCACCGGGAGCCGCGGCCTGAACTGCCGCCACAAATTGGTCACCGCCAACCGTGTCGAAGAAGACGTCGATGCCTTCTGGCGCTAGTTCTTGCAAGCGGGAGGCGATCGACTCCGTACGGTAGTTGACCGCGGCGTCGAAGCCGAGCTCGTCAACCAGGTAGGCGACTTTGTCATCGCTGCCTGCGCTCCCGATGACGGTCTTCGCGCCCAGCGCTTTTGCAATTTGTCCGGCGAGTGAACCAACGCCGCCCGCAGCCCCGCTGACGAAAACCACATCGCCCTCACGGACCTGGGCGATATCAACGATCCCGTGATACGCAGTGACACCTTGATTCAGCACGTATTCCGCTCCCGGCAGGACTTCGATCGGTACCGGCCAAAACGTTTCTGCAGCCGCGACGGTCTCCTCCCGCCATCCGCTCATGTGAGTCACGACGGATCCGACCGGCAGGTCGGCTGCTGACTCTGTGACTGTTCCAACGGCCCCGCCCCAGAGCGGCGTCCCCAGCGCATAGGGCGGCATTGGAAGACCGGGATGTTCCGTCATGAGATCGGCCATGACGGCGGTGATCTGAATGAAATCGTTCCGCACGCGAACCTGACCGGGCTCCAGACGTGCGGCTTCAATTGTCTGCATCGTGAGGCAGTGCGAAGGAGAGATGGTGTGATCGGTGCGGTACTGGTTCAGGACGATCTCCTCGGTGGTAGTGGCAAGCGCGGTGATGTTGGGCATGTGAAGTACTCCAGTTCGGTTCGGCCCGGTGGTTGCCGGGCAGGTGCCACCGTAGAAGCAGTACCGGACAGGTATTGTCCGCTACAGGGTGGAAGATGAAGATTATGTGGGATACCTCCGGACGACTGCTGAGATTGTTAGCGCTGCTACAACGCACCCGGGAGTGGAATGCTGCCGAGTTAGCAGTCGAACTGGAGGTCACGGCCCGCACTGTTCGACGCGACGTCGCCCGGCTTCGTGATCTGGGCTACCCGGTGGCCAGCGTTCACGGCACTGGTGGTGGCTACCAGCTCGAAGCCGGTACAACATTGCCTCCGCTGATGTTCGACGCCGAAGAAGCAATTGCCACCCTCCTCGCGCTGCAGGATGCATCCGCGACAGGCAATCGTGGTGCAGCCCCTGGGGCGCTTAGCGCCCTCGACAAGCTCAATCGCGTCATGCCGCCCCGACTGCGTTCCACGATCGATGCCCTGGCACAGAACTCCAGCCGCATCGACCTGGGCAGCCAGATCGGCTCGGACCCGGCGCCCGTGAACGCGAACACTCTCGTGCAGCTTGCTCGAGCGTGCCGGGACCGCCGACAAATCGAGGTCACGTACCAGGGGCGCTCGGGAGTGAAGGGGTGCCGACACCTTGAGCCCCTTCATCTCGTTCGCACGATGAACCGGTGGCACCTCGTCGCGTTCTCCCTCGATGTGAACGACTGGCGCATCTTTCGCGTCGACCGCCTAGCAGATGCCACCATCACGCCAGCCTCAAGTCGCCCTCGACAACCGCCGGCAAAAGACCTCGATGTCTATGTTGCGGGCCGAGTCAATGCGGCGGTCCGGCAGGTGACCGCGACCGTGCGCGTTCACGCTCCCCGCGCTGAGGTCGCCCACTGGATCTCAGCCGCCTGGGGAACCATCACCGAGGAAACAGCCGAAACGTCAATCATCCAGGCCGGCGCGGACAGCTACAACGCGATCGCACGCTGGCTGCTTCTGATGGATAGACCCCTAACCGTCGTAGAACCACCAGCGCTGCGAGCGGCATTTGCGACCATCGCCACCGAGGCAAAACGCACAGCTTCGAAAGAGGCCACAGGGAGGTCTGCGGCGAAATAGCAGAAGTGTTAGCTCCTAACTGTGGCGTGCAGGTTAATTAGGCATAGGCCCACGGTGCGCTTTCAGGGACGCGCCACTTCTACCCAGCGAAGTTTTCGACAATGAGCGGCCGGTTCAATGACGTCAGCAAAGTCAGCGATAGATTCGAAATTAGACAGTCCCGTTGAGGGTTCCTCCTAAGGGAGGGCGGAGAACCAGCTGTCTCGGCCTTGGACAGAGCGCCCCGCCGCCGAGAAGTACTCTGGGACGTATGTTCCCCGCCCTGCCGATCGTTATCTCTGCCGCCTCGCCCACCTCCGCCGAAGCTCAGGATGTGTCGACTCGGTATTACGAGGACTTGGTTGGCCGGTACCATCAACGGCCCGCTACACGTGGGGAAGTTCGAGATGCTGAAGCCGGATACCCCAACGGTGACCTCGTCGCACCTACGGGGATTCTGTTGCTCGCCCGCCAGGGGCTCTCTGTGCTCGGCTGCGCAGGAATGCGAGTTCGCCCTAACGCTATCGGAGAGGTGACCCGAGTTTTCGTTGAATCTGCAGCACGTGGACGCGGCTTGGGGCGTCTGCTGATGGAGGAACTGGAACGCAATTCCCTGGAAATGGGAATCCGTACCCTCCGGTTGGACACTCGCACCGACCTAATTGAGGCGCGCGACCTCTATGCGTCCCTCGGCTTCGTTGAAGGGGAAGCGCATAACTCGGACCCGTACGCGAACCACTGGTTCCGGAAGGAACTGGTGTAGAGGCCGGGCAAGACCGGTGTGCAGGTGCCTGCAAGAATTCGGAACGGAAAGTCGGTGACGTTCGCTCGGCTTATATCCACATCTCGTCGGGTCCCGTAGGGCGTTCCCCAAACGGAACGGATGAAAGTCGCCGATCGACCGTTTGCGTGTCCCCCTCGGCGTCCGGCTTGCGGGGCGGCTTGGAGATGGCGAAATGAAGCACCACAGTTTGGCCAGTGCAACTGTTCTGGAGGGTAGCGCTCTTTCTAGTTTCCGTCAGAGATGCTGGGTGGCATTTGTCGCCGTGATCACGCAGTCATCAAGCCATTGATACACGCTGGCCCGTTTTGCGGCGACCCACGATTTATCGTTCGACTATTCTCGTACTATGCTTGTGCGAGAATAGTCGAACGATAGGAGGTGGGCCAGATGGCAGCAGCACGCGTGTACAAGCATCCAGAGACTGGGGACATCGCGATCCCGAGAGTGATGTTCGCGTTGAGTGAGCCCCTGCGTTTGTCGATGGTGCAGCTGCTCTCGGAGCGGGGTGAAGTTGACAGTATCGAGCTTGGGCCGGACCTTCCGAGGTCAACGCTGACACACCATACAAGCCTGCTGCGCGAATCCGGTGTCGTGTTCGTCCGCGCAGAGGGTCGTAAATGCATGATCCAGCTGCGTCGCGACGACCTCGAAACTCGTTTCCCGGGACTTATCGACACCGTGCTTCACGGTTACCAGGAATCAAATCCAGGGATGGCCGAGGCATGATTCGCAAGGTATGGCCATTGGTTGCCGCCGCCATTGCTCTGGGGATTGATGCCTATGTGCTTGCCGGGGTGCTGCCTTCGATCTCGGACTCGCTGACCACGACGTTGGCCGCTGTCGGGCTCGGGGTGACCGCATTCACCGGCGCATATGCGCTGGCTGGCCCAATGATGTCGGGGAGACTCAGCCGCGGACACACCGCACGTGCACTGCTCATTGCGCTGGGCGTTTTCAACCTCGGTAACCTCATCACTGTGGTCGCGCCTGGAATCGAGGTCTTCCTCGCTTCCAGGCTGATTGCGGGTGCCGGCGCGGGCGTGCTCACGGCGGTTGCGACGGTAACCGCGGCCGCGATGGTCACCGAGTCCGAGCGGGGCCGGGCCACGGCGATGGTGACGTTCGGCCTGTCCACCGGAACTGTTGTCGGTGTGCCGGTCGGGATGCTCATCGGCGATCTCTTGAATTGGCGGTGGACGATGGGGCTGGTCGTCATCGTTGGTGTGCTCGGCATGCTCGCACTCGCTGTGCGCGCTCGAACGTTGCCGTCGTTGCCGACATCGATAGGCCCGGCAATTGGAGTGTTCCGGTCCGCGAGAACTTGCGTTGGGGTGTTGATCGCATTCCTACTCGGCGTTGCCAGTCTGGGCTTGTACACGTATGTGCTGCCGATGGCAGAAACCCAGGGCCTCGAAGGGTGGGGCTTCGCACTCGTGTGGGCCTGGGGCATTGGAGGCGTCACTGGCTCTGCACTGATTGGCAGACCACTGGACACTTATGGGCCACGAGTCCTGTTGATCGTGCTGCCGGGAGTCCTCCTGACCAGTTTCGTTGCGATGTGGGTGTCCGATTCCCCCGCAGTCTGGCTAATCGCAGCAGCATTGTGGGGCGCGGCAGGCTGGGCAAGCGTGCCTACCGTGCAGCAAGCCCTCGTCGGGGATCGACCCGAGCAGGCGATGCCAATCATCGCGTTCCAGATGGCGGCAATGTATCTCGGTTCCGCCGTCGGCGCTGCTGCTGGAAGTAGCCTGTTACTCACAGGGACCAGAGCCACCGAACTCATTGTTTGGGCCTTGATCCCTGCAGGACTGGCGGTCATCCTCGCAGCCTGGTTCACTATCAGCGCGCTCCGCCCGCAACCTGAACCTCGTGCCACCGTGGCGGCGTGACACGCCGACCAATCCGTTGCCAACCTCGGCGGTAAAACGTCCACCGCTAGCATCCATCCTGCCGCCAGGAGTGAAGCCGGGCAAGCGCCCGCCGTTCCTGGATCCCACGGTCTCGAGCTGATAAAAATGTGTCCCGGTCAAGGTTCGTCTTGCGGAACGGGCGTGGGGCGGTTGTAATACGATCAGAACCCTGCACGCCATTGGTTTTCCCTCCGAAGAAACGCTTCCATGAGGATCCACATCAACGGGGGCAGGCCGCTGGCGTGAAGAGTCCGAGAAGACAGGGGGCACGAATCAACCAAGCGCTTCGATGCGGGGAGCTTGGCGCGCTTACGGATCTACCAGCAGGTGCAGCCGCTCGGGGGCCGTGGACGCGGTCGTCGCTGGCTCGATCACCTGGGTGGCGAAAAGTGCGTCCGCCTCCTCGACGGTCGCGAGCTGCAGCTCCTCCTTGGAGCCGAAGTGGCCGAACAGGACGCTCTTGCTCATCCCACAGCGTCGGCCAGTCTCGCGATCGAGAGCCCGCCGATCCCCTCGACGGTTGCGAGACGAACGACCGTAGGGTTGACGTACGCACGAACGATCGTGCTTATTGGAATCCAGGAGGAACCATCGATGACGATTTTCCCACCCATCGCCCATGTGGCGCTCACGGTACGAGACCTTGAGGTGAGCGTCCCCTGGTACACGGAGTTGTTCGAGGACCAGCCAGTGCTCGATGAGGACACCGGGCCCTTCCGCCACGTCGTCTGGATGGTGAGCGGCACCCTCGTCGGTCTGCACCAGTTCCCCGACTCGGACGTGACGACGCCGTTCAGCGAGCGCCGTGCGGGCTTGGATCACGTCGCATTCGGCGTCGCAGACCGGTCCGAGCTGGAACTTTGGGAGAAACGCCTGGACCAGCTCGGCGTCAGCCACGACACGATCAAGGACGCCCGATACGGGTCAGGCCTGTCCTTCCGCGATCCCGACGGGCTGCCGCTAGAGTTCTTCGCGCCGCCGGCCTGAGAAGGAGCAGCACCGCCTTGGTTGAGCGTCCGGGGATAGGACCGGACGCTCAACCAAGGGCACGCACGAGTGAAACCAGCGACTCTGTCGCTGGACGGCCGATCAGCCGGACCGGACAACGCTATCGGCCGCGCAGATCATGGCTTAGAGTCCCTTTGACCGATCGTGTCACACGGTTGCTGCATCAGCTTGACAGAGTCATTTTCCTCTAGCAAATATGTTTTGGGAACAGGACCAGCGTCAGTGATCGCAGGCTCGGGTGTCTTGGTGGACGTTCCCCTAACGCTCGGCGTCGAGGTGGAACTCGGGGAGGTCAGTCGAGAGCCACGCGTGGGGCATCCGCAGAATTCCACCTGAATAGCGTGAGATGCCAACGGCCAGGGCGCTTGCGAGAAGGATCGATGAGGCCATTCGCTCCGAGACCCTCTAGCCGTCGGCGAACCTTCCACGACGCGGGCTCGCCGCCGTTTTTCACAATGTCCTGCCAAGGCGCGACTGCGTCTGCAAGGTTGACACCGGCCACCAGGAGTACGGCCGGGTCTCGGAGATCGACAATGTTATGGGCCTCCACGTGAAATTTGAGCAAGACGAGCTCGTCGACACGACCCTGAGTATGGGCGATCATTGCCGCGTCGACTCCCTCAGGAGATGAACTCAGGTACAGAGTGCGTTGATTCGGTTCCGAGTACCTGCCGGCCAGACGCGAACCAAGAAGCGCTGCGTCTTGATACGCAGGGTTTACGGCGCGATAGAACGATCCGGATACGCAGGACCAGAACTCACCCACCTGTTCCACCAAGGGTTCACCCGACACTAATCACTCCCCAGAACGTCCCGACCGGTCCCTTCCGACGCTACCCGACGCACAGATCGCCATGGACCGTCCCGTTGACCGTTCCCCAGTGACACGGCATCGGCGCGGTCCGCCGCCGAGTGGTTTGGCCTCGTCTCTGTCGCGCTGGTCGTCCGGCTTGCGGGCGGGGAGCCGCGGTACCGTCGATGACATGATTACCACCGCTTGACTTCGCCTTCGGCGTTGACGCCGTGCTGATGTGGGCCATCCCCCACGCAACAACATCCGGCCGACTTGTGGTTTGATCAACAACGTGCCCCATTCCGTTTCGAACCGACACCATCCGAGCCCCGTCGCATGGTTGTCCCTCGCGGTGTGCGGCATGCTCACTGGTTGCGCGGGAGCAGTCCCGGCGTCGGACGCGGTGTCACAAGTGTCGGCGCGCAAGGCAGTCGCTGACGTCTC
>NZ_PJJQ01000011.1:0-10684 GCF_002929575.1 Cryobacterium sp. N21
GCACACCCGCTGAAGCCATGCAACGACTATTATCAGAGCCAGAAAAGCCCATCGTTGCGACGACCGGTTGAATCCGCCAACGTCCTGCGGGCACTTACCATCGCGGTGCTGGGCGTCTCGTTTCATCTACGCCGATTGCAATTGATTTACGACGGGCGCGGCTTTGATGTTTCTGAGTATCAGCACGGTTGCGGATATCAGGAGGATGAGGGCCACTGCTGCGCCGATGATGAATCCAAGACGGGGCTCCATGGCGTCCACGGCGAACCCCACCATTACGGCGGCAACGGCGGCGCCAGCGTTGACTGCCGTGTTGATCCAGCTCGATGCCTCGGTGCGCACCTCTGCAGCGGTGAGGTCGTCCGCGAGTAGGTAGCCGGTCACGAGCGACGGGGCCAGGAAAAAGCCCACCGCAGCGAGTCCGAAGTTGAGGACCACGACAAACTCAATTGTCGTGAGGAGTGCGCACAGCGCGATCATGACTGTGACCGAGATGAGTAGTCGCTTTACGAGCGAGCTCCTCCAAGTTCGCTGTCCGTAGAGCAGGCCTCCGACTGCGCTTCCGGCTGCAAAAGAGGCGAGAAGGATGCCAGCCAGGCCGACCGATCCCTGACTGTCGGCGATTGCGGGTGCGACCACTTCCACGGTCCCGAGTATGACTCCCACGCCGAGTAGCGCGATCAACACTGCGACGAACCCGCTCTGTCGTAACGGCCGTGAACTCTTCCGGGGGGAAGCGGTGACGGCAACGTGCTGTCGCGATAGCGAGCTGCTTGTCATGCCGAGGGTTCCGGCAAGCGCCACCGTGGCAGTAGCGACCAGTCCGACCGTCGGCGATGCCGCACTGAGAGTGGCCGCTGCGATCAATGGCCCCGTCGTGAACAGTAATTCCTCACAGACCGCATCGATGCTGTATGCCTTCGTCCGCAGCGCTCCCGGCGCTGTCAGTGAACCCCAGAGCACACGCATCGAGGCGCCGAGCGGTGGCGGGAATAACCCGACAATGGCCGCCAGCCCAATGAGCGCCCCTGACGAAGGGTCGGGCTGGGCTGTCAGCGCAGCAATGCCGCCGAGACCGGCAGCGAAGGCGATGGCTAGCGAGTTGAGTGCAAACCGCTGTCCGCGCCGGTCGACGAATCGTGCGCGGTACGGGGAAGCGATCACGTTCGCGAGCCCGAAAGCTCCAGTAGCCGCGCCGGCGGCAGCGAAAGAATCCGTGCTTCGCTGCACCGCGAAGAGCAGCACTAAGGTCACTATGGCGAACGAGAGTCGCCCGACGAGCGCGGGGACAAAGACCCTGAGTGCGCCGGTCGTGCGCAGTACCTCGAGGTAGCCGCTACTCATGTTCGCGGGGCGGTGTCGTGGTTCACGACTTCGAACAATGCGAGGGTGGCACTCATCCGGATGCCTTCTGGTGTTGCGGAGGGCACCGCCTCATCGTGGATGAGTTTCCCGATCTCGCGTGACATGTCGCGGATACGCTCCCATGCCTCGCGGGAGACGGTGACCTCCGCCTCGGTGAATACGAATTCGGATTCTGACAGGTAACGCGCGCTGCGGGCGATCAGTTCTGCGGCGAGGGAACTCATCAGAGCCTGGTGCTCGTCGACGCGGCCCGAACCGAGCGCTTCGCCGCTCGCGGGATCGTGTCGGTAGCGCTTGGCGGTCCCGCCACGAATATTCGTTTCCTCGACAAGCTGCACGAGTCCCGCCTGAGCCAAACGACGCAGGTGGTAACTCACGTTCGCTTGGCTCTCGCCCAAGATACGCGCCGCCTCCGTAGCGCTGAGAGCCTCGGCAGTCAGAAGCGAAAGCAAACGCAGGCGTAACGGGTGAGCTACGGCCCGGAGGCCATCAAGATCCGGCATGCCCAAACGATATGCCAAACCACACCCAACCTCCAAATCGTTCTTTTGCGGTCACCTGTCCGGAGCACATGCCGACGCAGCTCACGGCACCGTCCGAGCTGAAGTGCCCTAAAACCTGACGATGATCGGACTCACGTTTGGATCGAAACGGCCTGTCCGCCGGCACCGAGCGCCGTGCCCGGAGAGGAACCCTGCGCGGGACGGTTCCGCGAATGTGCCGTCTCAGGGCTTTGTTTCCGTGCACACGGAAGGGAATCTCTCATCGAGAATCGATGGGCTGGTATCGAAACAAAACGGAATCACGGCGCACGAATCCGGAGGCCTCGTAAAGCCGGATCGCGGATTCTCTGGATGGGCGCGACGTCAGGTCCAGGCTCCGCACTCCCAACGCGTGCGCTCTGGCAATCAGCGCGGTCAATAATTCACGAGCGATCCCTCGGCCACGGGTGAGTTCGTCCACCACAACGTCATCGATGTGACCCCGGACCCCAGTCGGGATTGGAAACGTCACGAGGGTGGCCATTCCTACAACCCGACCAGCGAGCCGCGCAAGGAAGAGATCGACTGACTCGTTCTCCACCATCCGATTGAAAATTTCCCTGTCGAACATAGCTGTCTTTGACAGCTGCGGAAGCAATCGGCGAATCTCTTCCGCGACAGCGTCGTCGGCGTGGGTGGCGATCGAAATGGTCAACTCATCTTCCATAGGGAGAGGCTACCTGTGCCGAGCCAGACCGCCGCAGCCGGGTGCCACAGCGGAACGACCTGCGGGCGTGGATAAGCTGGTCCGATGCTCTTCCAGACCGAACACTTATCGGTGCGTCAGTTTCGCCGCGACGACCTCAACGACTTCTCAGCCCTCTGCGCCGACCCGAACGTGATGCGATTTGTCGGGGACGGGACCGTCCTCAGCCGCCCCGAAGTATCGCAGTGGATCGAAATCTGCGAGCGAAAGTACGTCGATCGCGGTTACGGCACCTCGGCCGTCTTCGACGCGCGATCTGGCGAGTTCGTAGGCTACTGTGGCGTGATTCGAGCGCCTGATCGAGACTTCGATGAACTCACGTATGTCTTTCATCAGAAGGCTTGGGGCAACGGTTATGCAACGGAAGTCGGGATCGGCATGCTCGACCACGTGTTTCGCATCTCGTCACTGGGCTCCATCTCGGCGACGATCGAGCCGGAGAACGAGGTCTCCAAACGCGTCGCAGCAAAGTTGGGGATGATTGAACTGCCATTCGATACCGAAGACGTGAGTTATTGGAGGATTACACGCGAGCAGAACTGCGCTCGATAGCTCTATTTAGTCCCCTGGCGGGGAACCCTGTTCACGGTGTCGGTAGACCAACCCCATACGGGACGGCGCCACCCTTTCGGTAGCGCTCGAACTCACCGAAAGTGCGGCGGTTATTTCCGGTTCGTTGAGCGATACCGCGAGTCGTTACACCTTGGCGGTGTTCAGCACCCGCCAAGGTTCCCTGTCGAGTTGTATGGTCACGCGTCTTGCCAGTGAGGCGGCATTTCCAGATCCGCGGGTAGACGAGTTAAGTGGTTGCCAAGCGCGGCGTTGAGTTGCGGCTGCGTCACGTACAGGGCCTTGGAGAGGTCAGCGCCGTCAAGACGCGCATCTCTGAAGTCGGCACCGAGCAGATCCACACCCGACAAGTCGCTGTCACGCAGGTCTGCGGCGATGAGGTACGCGCCCCGGAGATCTGCTCCGCACAGTCGGCGGGACCTGAGATTCTTGCCCATCAGGTCCGCTCCCGGTTTCAGCGCGGATTCCAGGTGGTCATTGCCACCGGCAAGGTAGGCCGCCCGTATTTCTTCGCTGACCTCGATCAGCGTTGATCTCACTTGGGAGTGAATCTCCTGGACATCCAGTGAAAGCAGTTCTGAAAGTTCACCCCCGACGGCGTGCTCGATGGTGTTCCGGAGCTGTGCGGCACGGTGCGAGGCGTCGGGATCGAACGTTCGCGTCTGCGCCTCGGCCAGATGCCACAGCATCTCATGGAGCTGCCGTGCGGCAGCGAACGCGGTAAACATCTCGCTCTTGGTGTCAGGACTTTCGAGCCAGCTCGTGCCGGCGAAAAGCCCTTGCGACACGTTTTGGCCTGCACCGAAGCAGTCAAAGACGGTGCAGCCGCGGAAGCCCCTCGGGCGGAGGGTGTCGTGGATCGTGCAGGAGAAGTCAGGTGCCAGGTTGTGGCAGGGAGAGCCTGCGGGCTTGTCGACAGGAAAGTCTGCCGAACGCGAGAATCCGAAGGCAGTGCAGCACAGGGCAAAACAATTGCCGCAGTCAGGTTGCAGGGATGCCCGGTCGAGGGCGGGCGATGAGGGCTCGAGAGAGTTCGCTGATGTCATGTGAATGGGATCTTCCAGTGATGAGTTCGATAGGTGGCCGGTCTGCACGGGAACTCCCAATGGAGTTCCCTTCGCGGGCGCACTTAATGACCGCTCCTCCGATGAGGAGCGAACTGGAATCCCTATAGGGGCTCTGGGTCACAGAGCGGAATGAAATATCACTGGCGCCAGAGTACCTGATATTCAATCCTCAGCGGGATTCGCGCAGCTGGGAGTCCAACTTGCTCATAAGGTGATCGAGCCGACTCTTTCCCGTTGGTGCTTTTGGATAACGGCTGAGGACATCAATCAGGGCGGGGGTGGCGTGGTTTTTGGCTCGTTCAACGAAGTTGTCGCCTGCCTCGGGATTGTCAGCTGCGACCAGCTCAGCGATACGCGCTGCACTTGCGGGACCGCGCAGGATGTGACTGACCTGAGTGGCTTTCGCAATTGGGTGCCGGTAGGCGGCGGCTGCGGCGTCGCCCGCGGTGCGCGCGGCAAGTCGTCCTGATTCGGTGGCGGCTTCTTGTGCGGAGCGGTGTGCGTCTGAAGCTGTGACACTCTGCAGGTTGGTCCTTTTTGCGCCGTTGACAAACTCCCACGCAGCGTCGATGGCCGCGCGTGGCCGAGGGTCATCTGGATGGTCTGCTTCAAACACCGGAAGCACTTCCTCTGCTGCTTCCACCACGAAGCATGCCACGACTCGTAGTTCGTCCATGGTCAACTCGAAATCGCCGGTTCCCGCAGTCATGATTCAATTTTCTCATTTCTGCGAAGCCCAGAAGGGGAACCTTCAGCGGCGCATAGGCGGTATGCGGTAGGCGGATCGCTCAGACAAGCACAACGCTGCTGCCGTCGACCACCAACGCCTGGCCGTCGCGAAGACCCCAGTAGGGCTTTCCCTCCTGGGCGTAAGCAGCAGCCACCCGGGTCAGCGCCTCGCTCTCCGGGTGATCAGGAGATCCAAGGTGAGGTACGAAAGGCCGATCCAAGATGCTGAGGCCGTCAAACTCGACGGCTCCGTACATGGACAAGGCGTCCTCCGTTGAGTCGCACTCCTCGAGGCCCAGCAGGCTCGGGGCTAGGACGCACGCCCCCGCGCTGAAGCCGGCGTAGACCAGTTCGTCCGCTCTGAGACTATCCGCAATGAGCGAGTCGGCCCCCGACCGCGCCAGGGCCGCCCGGAGCGTGAAGACGTTGCCGCCCCGAACCCAAAGGAAGTCCGGTTCGCCAAACTTCACGGCAAGGCTCTCGGCGTCGTTCACCCGAAGGTCGAGTTCACTCGCTGCGAGCCCAACACGCGCGAGATTCCTAACCTGACGTTCAGTCTCTTGGCGCCGCATCTCAGGATCAGCCCCGTCGAAAGCGTTCATGATGACCCACCCGCGTCCACGCCCCCGGACCAGACCCGTGAACGCCTCGGGATGGTCACCCAGCTGGTAGGACGACAGATAAAGGCGCATGAAGCCATTGTCCCGACTTTCGCGCACGAAGGTCGGACCGCGCGCGTTCGCAGCCGGACCTTCAAAGCACAATACTTGCAGTGATAAGCACACCCGTCGCTGCCGCGACGGCCACGAGTAGGAGAATCGCCCATTTGATTCGCCGGCGGCTGACCGTTCCCTTACGAAACGCTGATCTGGAGAGGCGATCCAAGCCAGGCAACAGTGCTTGAAGGGGTGGATCCTGCGCCGCCGGACGGGTTGATTCAGCGCTCGGGCGACCTTCGTCTTTGAAATGTGCCATGAATAGACCGTATCAACGGCGGATGCGGGTGTCGCAGAAGCCGGACCTCAACTGGGACGCTGCGCGGTGTTCTCATCGTGGTTGTTGCGATCCACCTCGGTAGGAACAGAGCAGCGCATGTTAGGGGGTCGCTCACCGGGCGTTGGTGCCGGTCAGGCCTCGTGCCAGGACGCGACGAGGTCGAGCAGGCCGGGAAAGCGGTCATTGAGATCTTCGGTGCGAACTCGGCTGCGACGTTCGAGCCCATACTGCCGTTGGCGGATGAGTCCCGCCTGCCGGAGTGCTTTGAAGTGGTGCGTCAGTGATGACTTGGGGCGGTCGAATCCGAACCATCCACAGGTGTGGTCATAGCTATCGGATTCGAGCATCAGCTTGCGCACAATGGTCAGCCGTAAGGGGTCAGCCAGCGCTCCCATGACGTCTTCGAGCTGTAGCTCACCGATCAACGGCTCGGGCAGAGGATCAGGCAAGTTCTCGGGCGCGTCAAGCGCGGAGTTTTCGGTGGTGACGTACTGTGCGGCAGCGGCCATGGCACCAGTCTAGCCAAAGTACGAGTCTTGTCGTACTGCTGTTATGTTCGAGATTACTCGTACAGACCAGACGGAGGAACCCATGACTCAAACGTCGGCACGTCCACCCAATGCGGTGAGGCCCCGCCCGACCGGCCTGATCCCGATGGGACTTGCGGCCTGGATCGTCACCGCTGTGTTCATGTTGTCGAACTCGCCCACCCCGCTCTACGTGCACTGGCAGGCCCAGTTGGGCTTCTCCTCGGGGATACTTACCGTGATCTTCGCCGCGTACATGGTCGGGCTGCTGCTCACGCTGACCGTGGCCGGGCAGCTCGCCGACCGATTTGGACGCAAACCGGTCCTCATCCCGGGGATCATTCTCGCCATGCTGGCCTGCGGCCTCTTCGCGTTCGCGCCCTCCATTCTTGCCCTCGTCGCCGCACGGTTTCTAACCGGTATCGCGGTTGGTGTGATCGTGTCGGCCGGCATGGCTGCCGTCATGGATGCGGGCGGCCCCGCCCGGCATCGCCAAGCATCGCTCGCGGCATCCGTGGCCATGGTCCTCGGTGCCGGGCTCGGGCCGCTGCTCGCCGGGCTGTTCACTCAAACGCTGCCCAATCCTGCTCCGACTGTTTTTGCCGTCGCGTTCATACTCCTCGCGACAGCCTTGACCGTGGCGTTCTTCCTGCCACGTCGCCCTCCGCTCTCCCAACGCGCCGGAGACCAGTCCCCGGTGGCATTCCGATTCCGATGGCCGACTGTGCCCAAGCCCAACCGGCACCAGGTTCTATACGGCATCGCCGTCTTCGCGCCGGGGATCACCTCGACCTCGTTCGTGCTCGCCCTCGGTCCGTCCCTCCTCGCGGTCCTGTTGCATGCATCCAGTCCGCTCATCGCCGGCGCAATGGCCAGTGCCATGTTCCTCGCTGCCACCGGTGTCCAGTTTGCCGTTCACCGGCTGCCCGTTCGCAGCATCCTCCTTCTCGGCTCCACGTCAACGATCCTGGCGATGGTCAGCCTCATCACCGCCGTCACCGTCTCGCATCCGGCCCCCCTCATCGTCGCGGCCCTCCTCGCAGGAATCGGCCAAGGCCTCGGCCAGCTCGGAGGCCTCACCCTCATCGGCACAAACGTTTCAGCGAATCATCGCGCCGAAGCCAACGCTGTCCTCAACATCGGCGGCTACATCCCCGCCGGCCTGCTCGCCGTAGCCACCGGCTACCTCACCGACTCCCTGGGCCTGAGCCTCAGCGTCACCCTCTTCGCCATACTCCTCAGCCTGGCCGCCCTCACCTGCGGAACACTGATACTTCGCAACTTTCCCCGCGACTAATCCGGCAGGAATCGCCCCGCCCAACCTCTCGTCCGTTCGAACCCCTCAGCCGGACACTGAGCGGCACGGAGTTAGACAAGCTGCCAGGACGAGGATTGGCTCGTCAAATGCGTCACTTGGGAACCCTCTGCGGGTGGTCAGGATTCGATGGAAGCGGATCCTTCACCGGGCACTAAAGATTTCGAAGTGCTTCCGAGATCCTCTAGCAGTCGGCTGCAAGGCCGTGCATATCTCGCCGTTAGATAGCCAGATTCTCCGACCCGACAGGTGCGACGAGGAGGGCGGTGATTTTCCCGCTGTCGCTGTATGCGACACGCCCGATCCAATCCCCGGCCTCGTGATGCAGCTCGGTGTGCCCGACTACGCCGATCAGCAGGTGCCGGTTTACTAGTCGTTCGAAAATATCGCGGCCGTCTGCGCTTTGCAGCACCGTGTTCGAAATGCTTTCGAGGCGGCCGGTGGATTGCACCATCTCGTCCCACATGCCCACGACCTTCTTCTTGGTCAGGCTGCGCGAACACGTGTACGTCATCAGCGCCTTAACCGCTCCGAAATCTCCGTCGCTGAGGCTCCGAAAGACGCTCTCGGTCCGGTCGATCAGGTCGATGGTGGACTCGGTCATGTCGAGGTATTCCTTCGATTCGTCGTGCAGGGCGGAGAACTTCTTGAACGCGGCTTGCCGACTGATCTGCAAAACATCGCCGATGGACTGCCAGGAAACGTCGTGAACTCGAGCGTCTTGCACGGCGGCTCTGAGGCGGACCGCGGACAAGCGCCCCAACTCCTCCGCCCATTGGACCGATTGCAACAAATCGGATGGAGCGGGGTTCGATTCTCTGGGCAACTGCAATTTTGCTGACAGGAGAACCAGTGCTTGGTCGCTCGGATTCTTCTTCACATCCATAATCCAAGACTAGGCTCAACCGCGTGGTTCGTCACCCTGCGTATGACAAATCGCGCTCATGGTCGCCAACGGTTGGGCGTTGCCTCCGGCGTGAGGCAGCGCCCGCAAGCCGGACGGTGACCGGGACACCCGCTCGGATGAAGAGCGCCGAGGGTCGATCTGTCATTTTCCGAAGTCGTCCGCGCAACGTCCATGGTGTTCTCCGGGTTGTGCAAGCGAGTGTGAACACTGGCTTTTCCGTATTCCTGTGCACAAAACGCCCGTTTGCCCGTACTCCTCTGCACGACGCACGTTCAGGCGGCGGTGTCGCCGGCTCGTTGGATTGCCCGGTAGACCGTGGATCTGGCGACGCTGAAGAGTTCTGCGATCTGCGCGGTGGTGTGTTCGCCCCGTTGGTGGACCTCGACCAGGTGCTTCTCCTGCGCCGGGGACAGTTTGGGTTGCTTGCCGCGGAGCCGGCCGGCCGCTTTGGCGACTTGCATCCCTTCGCGGGTGCGTGCGCGGATCAGGTCGGCCTCGAATTCAGCGACCATCGCGAGCACATTGAAGAGGAGCCTTCCGACCGGGTCGGTTGGGTCGTGAACGGAACCGCCGATGCTGAGCTTCACTTCACGAAGGGTGAGGTCGTCGACGATGTCTTTGGCATCGCGAAGCGAGCGTGCCAGTCGGTCGAGCTTGGTCACGACGAGGGTGTCGCCGGCTCGGCATGCAGCCAACGCTTCGCGAAGACCTGGCCGGGCCCGGTTAGTTCCGGTGAGGCCTTGATCGGTGAACGTCTTTTGGAGCGAGACCCCGAGGGCGGCGAGGGCGTTCTCTTGGCCGGTGAGGTCTTGGTCGTTGGTGGATACGCGTGCATAGCCGATAAGCATTCCGGTCATGCTGGAGTGTACCGTTTATCCCCCCTTCACCGGGCATTTTCTCGGGCGGGGCTTACGGGAATCGTGTGCTCCCGGAACTATGCGGAACGTCTTCGATGCTCCGTGAGTGTTCGGGTGTCCCGGTCACCGTCCCCCTTACGGGGCGTGCAATCTTCGTGCCATCAGGCTCCATCGCCACTAGCCTTAATCCACAAGTTGGCTTGAACTAATAGTTAGAAGGAGTATCCCTTGACTGTGATTCGTTCTCCATTGTTCAGCCCCGCCGTCCTTCTTCTGGGAATCGCTGCCATGTTCACGTTTGACGGGAATGGCATCGCGTGGTTTTGGGCTGATCAACCGCAGGGTGCATTTATTCTTCTCGCCGCATCTACCGGTCTTTGGGTTTTGGTGCTTCGTAGTGTTCGCAAGGCCCACACCGCCAAGGACTGAACGTTTCCGTAGGGGGTTCCGCTTGCGAGTGGTCGTGAGCGAGAGTAGAAGCATGCCGATTGGGAAAAGTGACTTCGAGCTGAGTATGGATGAGCTGCGAGTCGTAGCCCGATACGCAGTGGAGAGCGCACAAGAAGTGCTTCCCTTGTTTGAGGAGGCCAACTCAGAAGATCCGCGGCCACGCTTTGCTATCGCGGCGGCGCGGGAGTTTGTGCACGGTGCCGCACGAACGAGGTTGCAGCGTGTGACTGCCCTGGATGCGCATCGTGCGGCGAAAGATGTGGCTGGAACTGCCGGAGAGCATGCTGCCCGGGCTGCTGGCGATGCTGCCGCCGCCGCTTATCTGCACCCCCTGGCCAAAGCCACGCAAGTCGGACACATCCTGCGCTCTGCGGCGAGTGCAGCGCGGGCAGCAGAACTGAGTGCAGGCGATGACCCAGCCGAAGGAGAGACGCTGATCGAGCGGGCCCGCCGTCGGGCAACACCCGCTCTGATAGATGTGCTCAGCCGATATCCCCTCGCGCCAGCTGGCAAGAGTCGAGTCGCGTACCTCATGAAGGCACTGGACACCTCACTACGCGCGTCCCGCTGAAGGTTCCCCTTTTGACACATCGAGCTGGCCAACTTCTGGCTCAGCAATCTGTCGCGACCTGCGTCGCCCAAGGTTGCCACCG
>NZ_PJJQ01000016.1:0-15731 GCF_002929575.1 Cryobacterium sp. N21
TTCTGCGATCTGCGCGGTGGTGTGTTCGCCCCGTTGGTGGACCTCGACCAGGTGCTTCTCCTGCGCCGGGGACAGTTTGGGCTGCTTGCCGCGCAGCCGGCCAGCCGCTTTGGCGACTTGCATCCCTTCGCGGGTGCGTGCGCGGATCAGGTCGGCCTCGAATTCAGCGACCATCGCGAGCACATTGAAGAGGAGCCTTCCGACCGGGTCGGTTGGGTCGTGAACGGAACCGCCGATGCTGAGCTTCACTTCACGAAGGGTGAGGTCGTCGACGATGTCTTTCGCGTCGCGCAGGGATCGTGCCAGCCGGTCGAGCTTGGTCACGACGAGGGTGTCGCCGGCTCGGCAGGCGGCTAACGCTTCGCGAAGACCTGGCCGGGCCCGGTTAGTTCCGGTGAGGCCTTGATCGGTGAACGTCTTCTGGAGTGAGACGCCGAGGGCGGCGAGGGCATTCTTTTGCGCGGTGAGGTCTTGGTCGTTGGTGGATACGCGTGCATAGCCGATAAGCATTCCGGTCATGCTGGAGTGTACCGTTTATCCCCCCTTCACCGGGCATTTTCTCGGGCGGGGCTTACGGGAATCGGGCGCCCGCAGAACTCTGCGGATCTTCGTTGGCGCTCCATGCGTGTTCGGGTGTCCCGGTGACCGTCGGCGAATTCAACCGGTCGTCGCAACGATTGGTTTTTCTGGTTCTGACAGTAGTCGTTGCATCGCTTGGGCGATGCTGACGCCGACAACCGTACCAACGGCTCAGTGTGGACTGAGGTCGCGGCGCACGAGGATTCCACCGGTGATCGCGGCCGCGGCGAGAACCGCCGTGAAGAGGGTGGTGCCTGCGCTCAGTCCGATGCCGGCCAGGAGGGCGGAGAGAATGAGGATCGCAGGGAGCGCGGCGTTGACGGCGATGATGAGGCTGGCCATCGCTGCGAGTGTCGCGCCGGAGCCGAGCAGGAGGATGCCGCGCACCGGTACCCGACTGACGGTGAATTGAACACCTGTGGCGGCGAGGAACATGGCACACGCCATTCCTCCGGCGACCAACGGACTGGAGACGTTGAGCAGGTTCGACAAGAGAGAGGGGCCGAGGGAGAGCACGAAAGAGGTGGCTGTGATCCCTGGCGAAGACCGCGATGCCGTAGGCGAGGTGGCGCTGGTTTCGCTTTGGCACACTCGGTAAGTGCAACTTGAACGCTGCATCTGCTGTGCCGGCGCTTTGGCTCGCTGGAGGACGAGGCAGCGGCAGAAAAATGGCGATGACAAGCGCGGTGGCGAGTAATACGAACTCGACCGCAAAGATCACTGGGGCCGGAGTCACCATCCCTTGAGCGAATAGTCCCGACAGGAGCGGACCGAGTCCGGCGCCGAAGACCATGGCGACCGAGGCGGCAAGAGAGGCCTGCCGACGGCGGGCGGGGCCGCCGAGGTCAACGACCGCTGCCATGCCTGCCGAGACGATCACGCCCACCGCGACGCCGGTGAGGAACCGTGCGATCACCAGCAAGAGGACAGAAGAAGCAACTCCGAAGAGTGAACATGCCACTAGCGCGAGCACAAGCCCTGGTATGAGCACCGACTTGCGCCCGAACCGGTCGGCGAATTGTCCGGCAACGGTCAAGGTGAGCAGAAGGCCAACCATGTAGGCGGCGAAGATCACCGTCAGCATTCCCGCGGAGAAGCCCAGCTCCCTCTGCCAAGAAACGAAGAGCGGTGTCGGCGAGTTAGACAAGACAAACACCGCGGTCACGATCAGGGCCGCCAACAGCATCGGCCGCGCGCCGAGCTTGCGGAGTAGTGCCGGGTCGGGCTGCCGGGTCGCGTTCTGTGCCATCGTCCTACCTCCATCGTTCAGTACGAGTTTTCTCGAACATATCATTAGTTCGATAAAACTCGTACTTGGTCTATGCTGTACGTATGCCCGACACATCGAAAACCGTCACACGACGAACCGTTGTCTCGGAGCCTCCCGAGTACCTGCCGGAACCGCTGCCAGAGCCGTCGATCGACGAGCTTCAGTTGGAGGCGCTCATGGGGGCTCTGGCCGATCCGCTACGGCTGACGATCGTGCGCAAACTGATGCTTGAATCCGAGGACTACGACCATTCCTGCGGCTGGTTCGGATTCGACCGCCCAAAATCCTCCCTCACCCATCACTTCAAGGCACTTCGCGAAGCGGGATTAATTCGGCAGCGTCAGTACGGGCTCGAACGCCGCAGCCGCGTACGCACCGAAGACATCAACCAGCGCTTCCCAGGACTCCTCGACCTCGTCGCCCACTGGCATCAAGACTGACGACAATTGCATTGCGAGTCAGACACCCAGCAGCTACATGAACAGTTCCTGAAGCGGCCTCCTCACTGAAACACACTCGCCGCCCCAAATAGGGAACCTCTTGCGGGACGGTGGAGGCAGCAGTCTTCGCTGGGCTCTAGTGCATCGCCGGGGCTTCCCAGCGAGGTGACGAGATCATCGGAGCAGATCCGGAAGGAGCTCGCATTGGGGTTCACTCTCGACTCTGGCAGGGTCGCAGGCATTTGGACCCGAGTTGATCAGGGCCTCGAGGCCTTCGCGAGTGCTCACGAGGCCTGCGATACGCGCGTCATACGCCTTGAGGTGCTCCACTAGTGCGGGTGTCGCGCACGGCTCGAGGCGCCCTGGCTCGGAGACGCAGTCGATGAGTTCAAGAATTGTGCGGGTTGGCAGCCCAACGTCTAGGAGGAAACGGATCGCTCGCACTCTTTCCACCACCGCGGGGTCGAAAAGCCGCTGGCCCGAAGTAGACCGTTCGGCGGCCAAGAGGCCTCTGCTTTGGTAGTACCGAAGAAGCCGCGGCCCGACTCCTGTGAGCGCCGACAACTCACCGATGCGCAGCATTTCGTGCAACGCAGGCTTTGCTTCTGACACTAATGTCACCTCATACCCTTCAATCATGACGCACTCACTGACACTCCTCAACGGTACAGTCGCCTCGTCTGACGACTTGGCTCCACTGGCATTTGCGGGCTTCGCTCACTTCACGGCAATGCAGATTCACGATCGATCCATACGCGGGCTGGACCTGCATCTGCAGCGGCTCCGAGATGCCAGCGACGCGATGTTTGGCAGGCACCTTCCGGATGCCCAAATTGTGGACTATCTCCGTGTGGCACTCAACGCAGCACCCGAGGACGCATCGTTGGCGTTTTTCATCACGTCGTCCCCAGGAGAGTTCGTGGCTCCTCGCGCTGAAGTGCAGCTGGATGTTGTGACGAGAATCACAGATTCTGCCACGGTTCCCCTGGGGCCGTTGGCCTTGGACGTTGTTGCCCACCAGCGCGACCTGCCTCATGTGAAGCACGTCGGCGAAGTGGCCAAGACGCTGCTTCTTCGTCGGGCCGTCACGCGGGGATTTGACGATGCTGCCTTTGAAGATTCTGAAGGACGACTAAGCGAAGCGACTATCTGGAACCTGGCCTTTTGGGATGGACGCTCAGTGATTTGGCCCGAAGCCAACATCCTTACCGGCGTAACTATGCAAATTCTCCAGCGCCAACTCAGCGCACTCGGCGTCGACCAGAAAACCCAACCCATTCGTCGAAACGAATCACTTGGCCAGCTGGCGGGCGTCGTGATGAATTCGTGGACTCCTGGCATCGCCATCGCCCGAATTGGTGATCATCGGCTGATAGCCGATGCCGACTTCACAGGACTTCTCCACTCTGCTTACCAGCACGAGCATCTCGTAAGCGTCTGAGTAGTAACCGTTTTCGTAACCAAGGTCACTTTCAGACGTGCCCTTCGACCGGGGCTTAAACCACCAACGGCTCCTGGGGTCGAGCCGGTAGTGGAAGGCTCAACGGGTGCGCTGACGCCTGAACCGCCGACGTCCGGTCGGGTGATCCGTCACCGGCCACCTCAGAGGATTGCCCGGTTTGGCTCCCGAACGTAGGGTTGAATCATGGCTGAGCATGAAGAGTTGGCAGTTTTTCTGGGTGACTGGCATGCTGAGGGCATCTCTTATGGTGGTGACGAGCAGTCGCTGGATAATCCGCACGCGGGAGCGAGTCCGTGGAACAGCATCCACTCCGCCCGGTGGCATTCGGGCAACTACTTCATCGTGCAAGATGAGCGCGCGAACGGTCCGTTCGACACACTTAGTCTGATGGGCTGGGACGCTGAAGCCGGCCGCTATTTCGCCCGAACGATCGAGAATCACGGCTTCGCACGCGATTACACTCTGACTGTCGACGGTCATACTTGGACGCTGACGGGCGAGCACGAGCGAGCAACGTATCGATTTGGCGAAGACGGTCGCAGCCAGGAGATCGCCTGGGAGTGGAAACCCGCCGAAGTATGGCTACCGCTTTGCGACCGCACCGCTAATCGCATCAACTGATCGAGCACCAACGACCTCCAATGGTGGGTAAGTCTGCCCAGCGCTGTGTCATACGAGAACCCTCAACGGGAAAGGCCACCAGAGCATGCGGCCACCGCTCACCGTCGTCCCGAAGGATTCCTCACCACACATCGCTTCGGTGAGGACCGACGTCCCTGAGCGTGCGATTCGGCCGTAACGCTCAAACCGTTCCTGGCATTCGACGTTGGGTCAGACGAATCAGCTTTCCCAGGCCCTGAGGTTCGGCATCCGCTGGTCAGGGGCGGCGCGCCGAGGAAATTAGGCCTCGCCGACGACGATTGCGGTTCACTTCACCCGGCAGATGATCTCGCCGTGGAGAATTGAGAACCAGCCGTCATCGTCTGTTGCCCATTTCGTCCATGCCTTGCTGATTTCTTGCAGCTCCATCTGGGGGGCAAGGCCGGAATCGGTGATTTGACGCGCGATCGCTGAATTGACGATGCGGTCAGCCCACACTCCTCCCCACCAGGCACGCTCGGCCGGGGTGGAATAGCACCAGGTGCTTGAAGTGGCCGTGACGTCTGCGAGCCCGGCGGCGTGAGCCCATGACAGGAGCTGACGTCCGGCATCGGGTTCGCCGCCGTTGGCGCGGGCGGCGGTTCGGTATAGATCGAGCCAGGTATCAAGTTCGGGGAGCCGCGGCCACCAGCAGAATCCGCTGTAGTCGCTGTCGCGCACCGCCACGATGCCACCGGGCCGAGTGACGCGAGCCATCTCGCGCAGAGCCAGCACGGGGTCGGCGACGTGCTGCAACACCTGATGCGCATGAGTGACATCGAAGCTCCCGTCGTCGAACTCGAGGGCGTGAATGTCCGCGACCCGGAAGTCGATGTTGGACGTGCCGCGCTCGGCCGCAGTTGCCCGGCTGAGCTGTAACTCGTTGGGCCCAATCTCCGTTGCGGTGACCTCCGCGACGAGCCCCGAAAGATCCGCGGTGATCGTGCCCGGACCCGCGCCAACATCGAGCAGGCGATCGGTGGGCCGCAGCAGCGGAAGCAAATACGCCGCGGAATTCTCGGCAGTGCGCGAACGATGGGACCGCAATACGGATTCGTGATAGCCGTGTGTGTAAACCATCACAGGAGCTCCTTCAGATCGTGGACTCTTTCGTTTTCAAGCCTCCACGGTACGGTGGCGGGTAGGAAGACCGTAATCTTCCTAGGAGCCCTGCACCCCCCTGCTGGCGGGGCGGATTCTGAGGAGGATGCCCCGTGCCCAACGCGCTTGGCGATTTCCTTCGGGCCCGACGCGCTGACGCCAGTCTGGAGTCCCCGACCGTCTGCGGCGCGAGCCGACGACGTGTCACCGGCCTGCGGCGAGAAGAGGTCTCCACCGCTGCAGGTATCAGCGTTGATTACTACACGCGTCTCGAGCAAGGCCGCGAAAACCACCCCAGCGACGCCGTCTTGGACGCTCTTGCCCGAGCACTCCTCCTAACGCCCGACGCCACAGAACACCTCCACCGTCTTCGCGGAGCGAACCCTGCACCAGCGCGAAACCCGCATGGGGATGAAGGTTTACTCGCCGAGCGCATGGCGACCTTGGTTGAGGCAGTCCGACCCAACCCCGCATATGTCCTAGACCGGCTGAGCAACATGCTCGCGGCGAACCCAGAAGGACTCGCACTCTATGACGGCTTCGCAGACGTCTCACCGCGACAGCGGAACACCTGCCGGTATCTGATGACCAGCCCCCGGGCGCGCGAGATCTTCCTCGAGTGGGAGGAGATCGCACGCGGGGCCGTCGCCCACCTTCGGGCCGCCAACGCCGATAACCTGCACGACCCTGGGCTTCAGGCTCTCGTTGCGGAGTTGAGTGAGGAAAGTGCGCTGTTCGAGGAATGGTGGAGCGAGCACATCGTCGAGCGACGGCGCACCTCAATCAAGCACATTCGCGCGACGGACGGCGACACCATCGCTCGACGATACGAAGTGCTCCATCTCCCCGAAGAGGGGCTCCGTATGACCCTCTGGCTACCGGGAACCTCGGAGGTGCCCTAGCAAAATGCCCAGGCTCGGTGCCCGTAAGCCGGACCGTGAGCGCCACGGATTTGGGCCAAGCCCCAGAGTCACGGCTGGCCTCGCTCCTCGTTTCACGGGGGAACCTTCAGCGGACAGCCGTGGTGAAGGCACAATAGGTGGATGACACTTGATGAGGAGCTCGACCGGATCTTCACTGTTCGCGATCGGAATAGGATGCAGCCCACAATCGATGCGCTGCTACCAATTTTGGCGGAACACCCGGCTGACGCTCGCGTGCTCTACGAAGTGGGCGGCGCTTACGACACTGCCGGTCAGGAGCAGACCGCGCAATCGTTCTACGAACAAGCCCTCCACGCTGGCCTCTCAGGGGACATGCTGCGCCGATGCTACGTCTAGTACGGATCCACGCTGCGGAATCTCGGCGAGTTCGCTCGCTCGGTGGAAGTCTTCGAGCGTGCCCGACAGGACTTCCCGGACTCGCCATCGCTGGTGGTGTTCCAAGCGATCTCCCTTCATGCTTCCAGCCGCTTCGATGAGGCTGTCGCTGCGTTGCTCGACGTGGTTGTTGAGGGTGTCGAGTCGCCAGATATCGAACGGTATAAGCCATCCATCCGCGGCAACGCCGTTTACATCCGGTCCCTCGCGACCTCCGCGCAGCCAGGAGAGCAGTGCAATGCCCGTTAGCGGGACGGCGAGTAGAAAGGCCGAGCAGGTCATCGACGGCTCTCGCTCCAGTCCCGTAAGCCGAACGTCTTACGGGCCGTTTTCGGTGAGCGCTCAGCGAGCTGTTGCCTCGTGCCTCGCCGAAGTCATCGCGCTGCTATGCCACGGGCGTTTCCTCGGCGGGTATCTCGGTGACGACGCGGAACAGATCTCTACTGCCATGAATCGAACGAAACGACAGACAGCAATAAGGTGAACCTCATTCAATGTGTCACAAACACCGGATCGATCCTCGGGCTGGTCGCTGGGCACTCAATGCTCTCTCGGTGCTGCGACACCAAAGGGGCGCGCTGCGGGGCTGCTGCTTCGTTCGTGTGATAGTTGTCTGATGGATTCCACACGCTCGGTGCCGCCGTTTCGCCGCCGTCGATTCATTGCGGCAGTCGTCGCTGTCGTCGTCCTTGGCTCCGCTGGGTACAGCACGGCTGCGCTTACCCAGCCGATGCCGACCGCGACCGCGACACTCACGGTACCGGTCATCGAAACAGGCGCTGCCGCGCAGATCGCCTGGCCGTCGGTCGGCCGTGGAGCGCTCGGTGCGGTCGGGTTCGACGGTGTCCTGAGTTCCAGCGGTGGCGAAGACCCCTTCCCGATTGCAAGCCTCGCAAAGATGATCACCTCGCTCGTTGTGTTGGAGCACAAGCCCATCGTCGCCGGCGAGAATGGTCCGGACATCCACATCACCGACGATGACGTTCAATGGCTCGACGACACGATCGCAGAAAACGGTTCCTGGGCACCGGTCGTTTCCGGATCCGTGTTCACGCAACGGCAGGTGCTGGAAGTGATGATGCTGCCCTCAGCCAACAACTACAGCAAGACACTCGCGATCTGGGCATTCGGGAGCGTCGGTGCATTCCTCGACGCCACCCGGACGTGGCTTGCCGATCATGGGCTCACCGGTACCACGCTTACCAACACGAGCGGGCTTGGAGCCTCCAACGTGAGCACCACGAGGGACCTGGTTGAGATCGGCAAGCTGGCTCTTGCGAACCCAGTACTGGCGGGAGTCGTGTCCGAGAAGACGGCGATACTGCCCAACATCGGAGAGATCGAAAACCTCAACAGCCTGCTCGGCACGGCAGGAATCACGGGCATGAAGACCGGGACCGACTACGATTCAGGCTCGTGCATCCTCTTCTCGGCCGAAGTGCCGGTGGGGGCTACGATCATCACCGTGGTCGGAGCGATCCTCGGGGCAGACACCTGGCGAGAGCGCAACGCGGCTCTCCTCGATGTCC
This sequence comes from Cryobacterium sp. N21, assembly GCF_002929575.1. Classification (NCBI taxonomy): domain Bacteria; kingdom Bacillati; phylum Actinomycetota; class Actinomycetes; order Micrococcales; family Microbacteriaceae; genus Cryobacterium; species Cryobacterium sp. N21. The sequence continues at coordinate 8,340 of NZ_PJJQ01000016.1, forward strand.
TCTCGAGCGTTCCACCCGCCTTCGAACGCGTCCAGCTCGTCACAGCAGGTGATCGTGTGGGCGCGTACTCACCCGAGTGGATCAACGGCGCCATGAACAGCAGCGATGTCGTGGCCGGCACAGACGCGTCGGCCCTCGTCTGGAAAGGCACAACCGTCACAGCAACGGCAACAGCACTGTCCTTGGAGGACGGCTCGACCGGTTCCACTGTCGGCTCGCTCGAATTCACACTCAGCGCGGCCTCACAAGATCAAGGCACGTCGATCCGCGTCCCGCTCACGCTCGCCGCCGACATCACCCCCGCCACCGCCTGGCACCGCCTCACCAACCCAGCCTTGTAGCAACGCGACCCGACTTCGGGATCGGCCGGATGGGTTGATCCCGAAGGCGGGTCGCTTCGAGGACGGTGGCGGTGGCGTCATCTATGAGGTTCGCGGGACAGACGTCGATGACCTCGCCGTCTCCGTTGCGATGCCCTGGCGATGGTCGCGGAGTTCGAGCGCGACCTCATCGTGCAGCGCACCAAAGAAGGGTTAGCGATCGCCAAGGCCAACGGCCGGCTACTGGGTACCAAGCCTAAGCTGAGTGATCGTCGCGCGAAGGAGCTCAGGGACGATTTCGACAGTGGCGACTACACCCTCGCGGAGTTGGCCGAAGACTACCGCGTGTCCCGAGCCACGATCTACAGAACCTTGAAGCGAGCAGTAGGGTCGCAATGAACCTGGACCTCGCAGGCACAACCACCCTTCACGAAACGGAGTCCTCTTGAAGCTCTTGCTGACGTCGGGCAGCGTCACGAATCCGAGCATCCACTCGGCTCTGGTGGAGCTACTCGGCAAGCCGATCGCCGAGTGTCACGCTTTGGTCGTCCCCACTGCTCAGTGGGGCCACCCGATGTGCGGACCGGCGTCGGTGCGGAGCCTGGTAGCTGCCGAGCCCGACTACCGGCACTTCTCCGGTCTTGGCTGGGCGTCGCTGGGTGTCCTCGAGCTAACGGCACTGCCCACCATCGGCGCAAAGCGATGGGTCCCCTGGGTCCAGAAGGCCGACGTGCTCCTTGTCGACGGCGGCGACGCGACGTATCTGTGCCACTGGATGCGGGAATCCGGACTGGTCGACCTGATGCCTTCGCTGCCCCACACGGTCTGGGTGGGAGTCAGCGCAGGAAGCATGGTGATGACGCCCCGGATCGGGGAGTACTTCGTCGAGTGGCCGTCCGCTCCGGACGACCGCACTCTCGGAGTCGTCGACTTCTCGATCTTCCCGCACCTCGACGCTTTCCCGACGAACACCCTGGGCGACGCAGAACGGTGGGCCGCCAGCATTGGTGGCCCGGCCTACGCCATCGACGAACAGACGGCCATAAAGGTCGTCGACGGCTCCGTCCAAGTGGTCTCCGAAGGACAATGGACGAAGTTCGGGCCTCGACCGACCTGACGACTTCATGAACCTGACGGCCCGGCGCCCCACGATCGCATGCCACGCCTGTGACGACGATCTACAGGAGCCTGAAACGATCCGGGGAGCATGCGTGAAGCGAGGTATCGGACGCATTAATTGCCGAACCGAGGACGGCGCCGAGCGGGCGACCTCCCCCACGAGTGCTGGCTGCCACCGCCAGTGGGCAGTTCCTCATGGCCCTTGACGCTCAGTGGCGGTATTGCCGGTTGAATCCATTATCACTGCTAGCAGTGCACCAATGGATGGGCCCGACCGCCGGTTCTTCGAAACGCGTTTGGACGGTCTCGAAAAGCACCTCACGACGATGTTCCCAGCCACGAACGAATGCCCTGACAGGAAGAAGGAGCATGATGTCCCAGACACGCACTGAAAGAAGCTTTACCCTGACCCGCATCCTGCGGGCACCGCGCAATATCGTTTTCAAGGCTTGGACTGAGCCGGAAAACCTCGCCTGGTTTTCCAACCCCGCTATGCCCACTCCCACGGCGCCTATCCAGGTTGATCTCAGAGTTGGCGGCGTATGGCGTCAACAAATGGTGGTCGATGGCGATCTTCAATACCCCACCGGCGGGGTATACCTCGAAGTCGTTCCAGACGAACGGTTGGTCTTTCGGTGGGGAGCGGCTGGAGGATGGCCAGAGCTCGTCGGAGACCGCGAGCTCGAAGCACCGATCGTGACCGTCAACCTCCGCGACGTCGCAGAAGGCACACACCTCGAACTCACTGTCGCCTTTCCCGAGCAGCTGGCGGATGAGGAGGTGCGCGACCTCATGGAAGGCGGCACCCGTGATGGATGGAGCGCCACAATTGACCGAGTTGCACATAGCACCGCCATCACCACCTGGCACATTCGCCAATCCAATCCGCACGTGTGATGAGCAGGGGACTGCTGAACATGGGTGACGCACAACTGCTCGCACAGTTAGCGAACGAGCGCCAGCATGTGCTGCGAGCGGTTGACGGGCTGGCGGAGGATGCGATGCATCGGGTGATAGTTCCGTCTGGTTGGACGATCACGCGGCTTCTCAACCACCTCGCCTACGACGACGAGAGGTTCTGGATCTCGGCCGTTCTAAGTGGTGACGTGAGAGCGATCGAAGCCCTTCACGACGGCTGGGCATCGGACCCGATGACGGGCGCGGAAGCAATCGAAACATACAAGCGCGAGATCGCTCGGAGCGACGAGGTGCTCAGGAGAATCGATTTCGACGCCCTTCCCCGGTGGAGGCCTTCAGCCAGCGTCTTCGAGGCACCACCGCTGCCTAACGGGCGCGAGGTCGTGTTTCGCGTCCTTGCTGAGACCTCAGTGCACGCAGGCCACCTTGACATCATGCGCGAGCTCATCGATGGTCATCAGAACCTCGTCGTTGGATAACTCCCAAAATGGGGTTCAAGTGACGTCAACGGGCACCGGCCGGGCAGGAACCTGAATCTTTTTCTGCATAGGAAGCAAAGATTTTTCGCCGGAATGTCCTGCCCGTCGCCATCGAGCGGAGCTGGTTTCCGTGATGAGCCCGGCCGGCTCGAGTGCGTTCAGGTGGCGTGAGATAAAAAGCACGCTGATCGTGTGCGGGGCGGCGAGTTCGGTAACTGTCGCCTCCCTTTTCTGTAGCTGCTCCATTAGTGCGCGGCGCGATGGGTCAGCCAGCGCTAGAAATATCGTGCTCAAGCCATCCATTTGCGCTTCAATGTAATTACGTTTGAGCGCAATTACTAGCCCCGAGTTCCTCAGGAATCAGCGGCTCCCATGATCCGTACTGATCGAACAGTTGAAGATCTACGTCGAGGATGAAGCACGCAGTGGATGTGCTCTTGGCTGTGGTGTTGGCTTCCTCCGGGGCCGACGCTGCTATACGCACCTTGCCCGTAATACGGCTGCCCTCTTGAGAAACATCCTCGACGGCGACTCGTACGGAGGTGTCGGCCGACGACAAACGCGCCTTCTTGATCACGTCCACCACGGCGTCCGCATCGACCAATTCGTGACGCGGCTGGCTGCCGTCGCTGTTATGAAACAGAAGCCATCTGACGTCTTGGTCGAGGCTGCTGACGCTGACCTGAACCACCCAGGCAGCAGCCGCGTCTCGGGTCCACGAAACCACCTCTGTTGGTGGTGACCACGCCGCGAGGGGGTGGGGGCAATCGACTGGTGTGGAGGTGACCTTGTGGCCCGTCCGCTCTATCGACGCGCACGCTGTGCCTACCACTATTTCCTCGGTGCTGAATCCTCGTTCGGCATCAGAGCTGTAAGGTCCCGGCCCGGGCCCCAGTACGTCCCTCCTCCAGATAGCGATCCGAGCACGATCGACGGACGAGTCGATGACGCGATAAACCTCTCCTGAAGAGGTGAAGCGTGCACGCAAGTCGGCCCTCGGTTCATTGAACTCGCGCAAATCTGCCATCGTCGAAACCTCGAAGAACCCAGCAATCTCCGGAATGTACTCGCTCAACTCGGCGGAAATCTCCGCCCGCCCATCACCTCCGCTGAACAGTGATGCCAGGGTGATCCCGCCCAGCGGGACACCGACAAGGCCGAGCCACGTCATCGGGCCGGGCGGGCGGCGTCCCGGTGTCGTCGCGCCGGCATACGGCTCGCCGCGACTCAAAACGTAATCCAATAGACACCGAGCGAACCCACTGCGAAGCGGGCGACTCGAAGCAAGACGATGACCGCTATTGCGATGGTCAGCCAGAGCCACCATCGACGGCCGGTATTCGCGATGGCCAACGCGATAAGGATGGGGACGGAGAGATATATCACGGACACGACCAGTAGGGCAGCGGTGGACCCCAGGGAAGATACGTCACTTACTGAGGCGATGCTGGCCACCTCAGGGAACAAGGAAATGGCTGTGGTGATGGTTCCAATAACTCCGACCGCCCAAGCGAGCACGAATTGGATAGTGCGTGCGGGTCGCGGTTTGTTGGCGATCATCCGAGTTCGGAGACGAGCAGTCGCGTGGTGTCGGCTATCACTTCATTGTTACCTTTTGCGTTGGGGTCGTTGGTCCGGGTAAGGATGCACAAAGCGATGGGGTCAGTGTCGTCTGGCCAGAGGATACCAGCGTCGTTAACGATGCCATAACCTCCTGCACCGGTCTTATCCGCGAGTTCGTATGAGCCGGTCAGTCCCGCGCGTGCCCGGGTGCTCGAGGTGCTGTTACGGAGCATCCAGTCGTGGAGCTTGCTTCGGGCAAGTTGTCCGGCTCCTCCGTCGACGAGGAGCGCACGCAGGACGGCCACCATGTCATCAGCGGTGGTTGTGTCTCGCGGATCGTCGGGAAGTCCCTCATTGAGTTCGGGTTCGATGCGATCCAACCGGGTGGCGGTGGCGCCGAAAGAACCAACGACTCGGGCGATGGTTTTTGGCCCGCCAATTTCTCGCAACAAGAGGTTCCCTGCGGTGTTGTCCGAGAAGCGAAGCGCTGCATCCGCCATCTCATCCGGGGTCATCGTCAAAGTCGTCAGCTTGGAGGCGACAGGTGAATTTACGACGATATCTGCTGCAGTGAATGGGATCGGGGTGTTCCAGTACTGCTCGTCATAGCCACGTTCACTCACTAGCGCGCCGACGGCAATGACTTTAAACAGCGAGCACATCGGAAACAAGTCTGTCGATCGATGCTGGACGCGTCGGTTCGTACCGAGATTGACCGCGGTCACGGCGATGGTCACACCAGACTGCATTTCGAGGTCTTCGATTCGTCGGTTGAAGGCGTCGGTGGTAGCTCGAGGAACGGGTGCGGTCGAGCATCCGGCCAGCGCGAGCATCGCTGCCCCACCGACTAGGAGAGCGCGCCGCGTTGGGCCGGAAGGAAGAGTAGTTGCCATGGCGACACTCTTCGGGACAAACTGTAGTCAGTCCAATCATTATTAAGCGTTATTGATTCCGTTAGGGAATAGACAAGAATCCTCGTATGGACATCGTTGCTGGCTGCGAAGCGTTCGTGAGCGTAAGTCGAAGAGGAAGCTTCACCTACGGCGCCGCCGAGTGCGGTATCCCACAGTCCGTAGCGAGCAAACGCATCGCGTCACTAGAGGACCATCTCGGTGGCCAGCTTCTTGATCGGACGACCCGGCGAGTCGAGCTGACCGAGCTCGGTCGGATTCTGCTTCCATCCGCATCGGCGATCGTGTCACTTGCGGAGGGGCTACGCGATCAGGCAAGACGACAACTACACCGACCCGTCACCTTAATGATGCCGACGGCCCTCGCTGTGGCAGATCTGTCACAGATAGCAATAGCGGCCCGTAAACACGATTTCGCACTGCGAATCGAGACGGCAGAGCCTGCAGTGCGAGGCGAGATGGTCAGGGTCGGGCAAGCGGAGTACGCCGTGCAGCCGGTACCGGCGGCGGATGCGGTGTGGCAAGTAAATCTCGGTGTGGCATCCGCACAAACTACGGGAGATAGCCAGTTTCAACTCGAATCGATCCGAGTGCGACGAGGCGAGATGAAACGACCGACGCGCAAGCTGTGGATCCAAACCGAAGACAACGTCCCGCACATTCGCGATCGCATCACCTGGCTGGCGAACTCGATCTCGTTACAGCCCGGCCAGCTGAAAGTCGCCGACACATTGATTGAAGCAGTCACCGGCGTGGCAGGCAGCAAAGACCTGCTCCTGTGCTCGGAGCGAGAAGCAGACCACCTGCAACTTCACTGGCGGCACATTCGAGAGCTGCACCTCGTACGGGGCTACGCTCTCGCAAGCAGAACCGGCGAACGCGACGCCGAACTGCTCGACGGAAGCGCTTCTCCCATCGCTTGCGCTCTTGGCGGTCGAATCATATGAAACACCTCCAGCAGATCCTCGCTGACGCAGAAAATCAACTCGAAGAAGCCGGACTACGAGGGGGCTTCCTCGTCCGAGACCTCGACACCGGCACCGAGATCGGGATAGAACCAGACACCATCTTCCCCATCGCATCACTGGTAAAAGTGCCTCTCGCTCTCACTGTTCTCGAGATGATCCGAACCGGCGATTTGGACCCGGCACGCACGATCGAACTTCTTCCCGAAAACCGAACACCCGGGCTGACCGGGCTCTGCACCTTCCAATACCCGACCAAGGTCGCAGTATTCGACCTCGTCTCCCTCGCGCTTTCCATCAGTGATGACACCGCCGCCGACGCACTATTCGACATTTGCACGCCGCGCATGGTCGATCACCATATGCAGCAGCTGCACATACCCGGCCTCCGTATCCGCCACACCATCCGCACTCTCTACCAAACTCTCGCCGAGCGGCTCGCCCCACACGAGGCCCACCTCGCCCACACCTTAGCCATCCAGGCAGGCACACCGGGCGGGGGACACCTCATCCCGCAACTCGACATCACTCAAGCCAACGCCGGCTCGGCGCGAAGCTTCGTCAACCTCCTCGAGCAGATCTGGATCCACTCAGCCCCTAGCCCCGAAACGGCATTCACCACCCAACAAATGATGAGCACAAACCTGATGCGGCACCGCCTCACGCCTGACTTTGCAACCGGAACATCCCGCTGGGCATCGAAAACCGGCACCTTCCTCAACCTCCGACACGAGGTAGGAGTCGTCGAGCACAACGACGGCACCCGATTCGCCGTCGCCGCCCTCACCGAATCGCGAGTCCCGACCGCCACACAACCAGCCGCCGAACAAACACTCGGACACATAGCCCGCACACTTCACGACACCATCAGATAACAGCAGGTGAATACACTCGAGACTGCGAAAGCGTCTTGCAAATCCAGGGTTTCGAAACGGACCTCCCGGGCGACGAGCCACTGCGGATGTTAGCGATACACAGCAGGATCGGAAGGTGCTCACAGCGCTCCGATCAGCAATCGTCCTATCGTGCGAAGGTCACGTGGATCGTGCCACTCTCGGCCACTTCCGTTGTTACCGTGTGGGTGAGGTCGAGGCTGGGCAGGTCGTCCCACAGTCGA